>CAJXMR010000019.1 GCA_913056305.1 uncultured Ralstonia sp. | reverse complement strand
CCACGCCCGCGGTCAGCAAGCGCCTGGCGCAGATGGAAGCGCGCATCGGCATGCCGCTGCTCACGCGCACCACCCGGCGCATGAGCCTGACGCCCGAAGGCGAGGTCTTCCTGGAACGCGCCCGCCGCATCCTGGGCGAGATCGACGATCTGGACCAGTTGCTCACGCAGGCCAAAGGGCGCCCGAGCGGCCTGCTGCGCGTGAATGCCACGCTCGGCTTCGGGCGCATGCACATCGCCCCGGCCATCTCGGAATATGTGAAGGCGTATCCCGATGTGGACGTGCAGCTGCAGCTCTCGGCCGACCCGCCGCCCTTGAACGAAGACCTGTTTGATGTGTGCGTGCGCTTTGGCGAACCGCCGGACGCGCGCATCATCGCCCGCAAGGTGGCGCCCAACCGCCGGCTGCTGTGCGCATCGCCCGGCTACCTGCGGCAGCACGGCACGCCCCTGACGCCCGCCGATCTGGCCCGCCACAACTGCATCGGCATCCGCCAGGGCAGCGACGCCTATGGCGTGTGGCGGCT
Source organism: uncultured Ralstonia sp. (assembly GCA_913056305.1). GTDB lineage: Bacteria > Pseudomonadota > Gammaproteobacteria > Burkholderiales > Burkholderiaceae > Ralstonia. The sequence continues at coordinate 43,966 of CAJXMR010000019.1, read as the reverse complement.
GACCTCGGGCAAGGGCGCCAAGCGCCGTACGGAGCCCGTGCACGTGCGCGGCAACCTGACCACCAACGATGGCGAGATCGCCGTCAGCTGGGCGCTGGAGGGCCACGGCATCGTCATGCGAGCGGAATGGGACATCGACCGCTACCTCAAAAGCGGCCGGCTGGTGCAGGTGCTGCCGCAGTACGCCACGCCAGAGGCGGACATCTACGCGGTCTATCACCACCGGCACCAGTTGTCTTCGCGCATCCGGCTGTTCGTGGACTTTCTGGTGGGGCGGTTCGAGCCACCGCTGCGTTGAGGGGCCGCAACCCACAACACCAACACCACAGCCACCATGATTGACCACCCCGCATTCAGGCCGCGGCCGGACCTTGGGCAATTCGCAAAGGACGGCCAGTGGGAGGCCGCATGGTCCTTTCCCGCCTCTGCCGTGCCAACGCCCGAACGCATCCACGCGTATCTCGCCGGTGCCACGGAGGTGGCGTTCGAGGCGTTCTTCGGCAGCGCGTTCTTCGGCGTGCGCCTGCGTGGCACCCCGCAGGAGACGGCGCGGCTGGCCGCGGCCTGCGCAATCGCCTTGGGCCATGCGGTGGATGGCGCAGCGTTCTTTGCCGACCTGACCCGCCGCCTTGGGCTCGGCGCGCTGGGGCGTGAGGTGGCATTTGCCGAGGTGGGCGCCGTCAATGCCTGGCGCTCCGTCGGGGCGTTCAGGATCGACCGGCTGGGCGATGTGTCCGAGCGCTTCGACGCGCTATGGCAAGCGCTTGGCGCCAGCGCCGTCGGCCGGGATGTTTCGCACCGCAAGGCGATCGAGTTTGCCTGCGAGCAGCCGGTGCCGCACTGGTTTGCGCTGCCGGTCAGTCAGCCGGTGGCACCGTTTGCGCTGGATGCGGCGGCGTTGCGGGACGCTGCAAGCGTCGGGTTGCGTATCCGCTGAATGCCGGCTCAGGCCGCCACATCACGCCGCCGCGTTCTGCACCCGATCCAGCGCGTTCACGAGCGGGGCGTCGTCTGCGGTTGGCACGGGCCGGCCATAGAAATACCCCTGGGCTTCACTGCATCCCGCCTCGCGAATCCACCGGACATGCGCCTGCGTCTCGACGCCTTCGGCCACGGTGGTGACGCCCAGGCGCTTGCCGAGATCGGCAATCGCGTGCACGAGCACCGCGCAGTCCGGCCGATCCGCAATGTCCGTGATGAACGACCGGTCGATCTTGATCTTGTCGAACGGGAAGGCGCGCAGATGCGCAAGCGATGAGTAGCCGGTGCCGAAATCGTCGAGGGCCACGCGCACGCCCATGTCGTAGAGCCGGCGCAAGTCTTCGAAGCTCTCTTCCTCGTTGTTGATGAGGGCGGTCTCCGTAACCTCGATTTCAAGCCGGTCGGGCGGGAGGCCGGATTCGAGCAGCGCCGCGAGCACGACCTTCGCGAGCGTGCCCTTGCCGAGCTGCATGGGCGAGATGTTGACGGCAACGCGCGCGCTGTCCTGCCATCCGGCCGCCTCAAGGCAAGCGCGCCGCAGCACGAATTCGCCCAGCAGATCAATCAGGCCGCTTTGCTCGGCAATGGGCACGAACTCCACCGGAGCGACCCAGCCCCGCTGCGCATGGTGCCAGCGCACCAATGCCTCGCGCGCCGTGACCTTGCCGGTCTCGACGTCGACGATCGGCTGGTAGAACACGAACATGCCGTCCTGGTTTTCCAGGGCGGTGCGCAGTTTCGCTTCCAGGCGCGCGCGCTCCTGCACGCGCCGCTCCATGTCTATCGAGAACACGCGCGAGACGCCCTTGCCGGCGGCCTTGGCCACGTAGAGGGCGATGTCGGCGCGCGTGAGCAGGGTTTCCGCGTCGTGCCCGTGGATGGGCGCGAGCGCGACGCCAATCGATGCGCTGATCCGCACGTTCTGATCGGCCTCGAGGCGATACGGTGCGCTCAGCGCGCCGATGAGGGTCATGGCGAGCGCTTGCGCCTCCTCCGCATCGCTGTGCGGCAGGAGGATGGCAAACTCATCGCCGCCGAGCCGCCCGATGGAGACGCCAGGCCCATCGCATACGGCGCGCAGCCGGTCCGCCACCAGCTCGAGCAAGGTATCCCCAACGTGATGGCCACGGGTGTCGTTGACGAGCTTGAAGCCGTCGAGATCGATGTACAGCAGCCCGTGGTGCATGCCTGCCTGCGCGAGACTGGTCTCCAGCTGCTCGCGAAAGGTCATGCGATTGGCCAGGCCGGTGAGCGTGTCGTAATGCGCAAGCTGGCGGATGCGGTTCTCGGCTTCCACCTCCTTGGTGACGAGCGCCCAGGTCAGCATGGGCCCGAGGTAGCTGCCGTCATCCCCCCTGACCGCCGACACCTGGAGGTCCAGCACTTCCGACCCCAAGGTGATGCGCGCGTTGTGCGGCAGGTTGGCCGGGTCGGAGAGCAACCGGCGCTGGTGCCCTGGCATCTTGTGGAAGACGTCGATGCAGGTGCCGAGCAGCGTATCCGCAGTGATCGGCAACAGGTGCGCAATCTTGTCAACCAGCCGCTTGGACGTGGTGTTGGCGTAGTTGACGATCAGGCTGTCCGGCTCCACGGTCATGACCGCAACCGGCATGTCGTCGATCATGCGCAGCAGGCGGCTCTGCTCCTGCTCCCGGCGCCGCGCCTCGGTCTGCGCGTTCACCATGGAGGTGAAGGTGCGGTAGCTGATCATCAGGATGACCAGCAGGCCAAACGAGACCAGCGCCATGTTGACGGCGATGGCGACGAAGGTCGGCTGCCCCGTCCCCGCAAAGAACACGATGAACGCCCCGTTGACGATGACCGTGACCATGACGGCGGCCGAGCGCAGATGCATCAGGCAGAAGATGCAGGCGATCACGGTAATGGCCATGTAGAAGGCCAGGTAGGAGCGCGTATAGGCGTCGCCGTATTCGAACAGCATCAGCGACCACGACGTGAACGCGATGGCAATGACGCTGGCCAGGCGATTGGTGCGCGTGAGCACGCGGTGGGCGAACTCGGGAGTCGGCTCGATGCGGCGGGATCGCCACCAGTGGACCACGCGAATCGCGCAGCCGAGCGTCAGCGCGGCCGGTATCCCCACCGTGAGCCAGGCAGGCGCGTGCCACAAGAAGGCCATGGCCACCGCCCAGCTGCTGGTGATGAGGATGAAATACATCATCGGCAACTGGCGCGACAGGGCGTGATATTGCGCCTTGAGCAGCTCCGGGTTGTCGCGTGGCACACCCATGAATTGAGCGACCCGGTTCGCAATCTTTCTCACCATGATTGGGGGGTCCTGTTACCAGAGGGGCGCTCGGGTTGGGATTCGTCTGCCGGGTTGGCATTGGATGAGGATTGCGATGGGAAGCGCAACCTCGCCACAGGCACGTCACCCGTGGGGTGGCTCGCTTCCATGATCTCTATCGCCAGAATTTACGTTTCCTGAAGGTCAAATTTCAGCGCGTATGCGTCACTTTTGACAATTGCCCGCGGGATCGCGAGCGGTTATTGCGCCGGACGTCTTATTGGCGCGCTGGCGCCGCGCGCAAACGATGGCAACCGGAACGCTGGCGAGACCAGGATGGCAGTACGATAGGCCCCACCCCGGACCCCAGACAGCGCCCAGGAGACATCCCATGACGCTCCACCCTCGCCGCATCGCGTTTGCGCTGTCGTTGCTTCTGCTGGTGCCCGGCGCCCACGCCGCCAGCGACACCTCTGACCTGCAGAACCGCGGCCACGATCCGTTTTTCCAGATCTCCTCGGCGATCCCCGACTGCCCGGAGCCCGCCGGCCCCCGCGTGAGCGAGGCCGAGTGGAAGCGCGAGTCGCACCACCGCATCGAGCATGGCAACCACTGCTGGGTGGAAGGCCGCTGCCGCCTGCCGAATGCCTTTGCCTACGACGATGAGATTGCCGACAGCGCGCGCCGCCGGCTGCAGTATCTGTCGATCCACATGCCCGAATGGCGGCAGAGCACGCTGTGGGTGACGGTATGGCAGCGGTGGATGCTGGTGCAGGGCTGCGTGGCGCCGGGCGTGGCGGTAGCGCCGTTCATTGAGGCGCTACGAGAGGTGCCCGACGTCGAACGTGTGGTCGACGAGACGACGGCACACCCGGAGCGCGGCGTACCCTACGAGCGCTACAACCCGCCGAAGAAGTAAGGCGCGCTCGCGATGCCTTCCACCCTCAGCCCGCCAGCACCGCCTCAAGCCGATCGATCACCATCGGCCAGCCCTTGCCCATGCCGTGGAAGGCAGCGCTGCCCATTGGCGCATCAAGGTCAAACCCCGCGTGCTCGAGCGTGAGGTGGGTGCCCTCCCCCTCGGGAGCAAGGCGCCAGGTGATGGTGGTATTCAATGTGCCGGGCGCGAAGGCGAACGACAGGCGCCGTTCCGCGTCGACCGCCAGCACTTCGCACGGCTGCTGGCCCCATTGCCCCATGTCCAGCGTGAAGCGGTGCCCCACGGCGGCGCGGATGTCTCCGGCGGCCCACCAGCGGGCGTGGGTTGCCGGGTCGGTCAGGGCAGCCCACACCTTGGCAGGCGGGTGCGAAAGGGTTCGGGTGAGCTGGATGGTGCCGGGGGCTGTCATGTCGTGTCCGTTGCGGCCAATGCGGTCGGCGGGACTGTACACCAGCAGCCAGATGCACCGTGTCCCTACGCGACGTGCGCCGCAAAGCCGGATGCATCCGGCGCGATGTCCGCGCGCAAGGTCAGCGCCGGAATTTCGTACGCACCGGCGTTCTGCTGGCGAAACGGGATCGGCGCCGCGGTGAACAGCGTGTCCAGCCGCTGGCCGAGCGCCTCGCGCGTCTGTGCAAAGCGGGCGTCGTCCATGCGGCCCGTGCGGTAGATCACGAACGGCGGCACCACGTCGAAGCCGGGGTAGTACAGGATGCCGTGCTGGATCGGGAACAGGAGGTCGTCGATCGGGCCATTGATGCCGCGCGCGCTGTAGTGCGATGCCCAGCCGCCCGTGGTGACAACCAGCATGGCGCGCTTGCCGGCGAGGGACCCTTCGCCGTAGCGGTCGCCCCAGTGGGTGTCGGAGTGCTCGCCCACGCCATAGGCGAAACCGTAGGCGTAGACACGCTCCACCCAGCCCTTGAGGATGGCCGGCATCGAGAACCACCACAGCGGAAACTGGAAGATGACGGCATCGGCCCAGCGCAGCTTGTCCTGCTCGCGGGCGATGTCGTCGCTCTGCAGGCCATGCTCGAAGGCATGTTTGGAATCAAGCGACGGGTGGAAGTGCGTGCCCACCGGCGCAACCGTGCTGTCGTCGGCATCGAGCGTGGCTTTCCACTGCATGGCATACAGGTCGGAGACCTGGACCGTGTGGCCGGCGGCTTCCAGGCGCTGGACGGCAAAGTCCTTGAGCGCGCCGTTTAGCGAGGTGGGTTCAGGGTGGGCATAGACAATCAGGACATTCATGGCGGTCACTCCGTAGCGGGATGGCTTCAGAATGGGGCCGCGCCAGGTATATTGAAAATGAATTCTCCATATTACAGGTATTGCCATGAATAATCTCAGGCGGCTGGACCTCAACCTGCTGGTCACGCTGGATGTGCTGCTCGCCGAGCACAACGTCACGCGCGCGGCGCAGCGGCTGAACTACTCGCAACCCTCCATCAGCGTGCAGCTGGCCAAGCTGCGCGACATTTTTGGCGACCCACTGCTGCTGCCCGGCCCGCGCGGCATGCGCCCGACCGCACGGGCCGAGGCGCTGCGCGAGCCGTTGCGGCAGGCGCTCGAAGCACTGGAGCAGGCGGTCGCCCCCGCCAGCCCGTTCGACCCGGCCCAGGCCACCGACACCTGGCGCGTGGCCGCCACCGACTACGGCGAGTCGACCATCGTGCTACCTGCGTTGAACCGCCTGCGCACCGCTGCACCAGGCACCCGGCTGGCCGTGCTGGAGCTGGTGCCGCCGCGCATCGCCCGGCAGGCGGAACAGGGCGAGATCGACCTCGCCTTCCACACCACGGAAGGCGCACCGCCCGGCCTGCGCCGCCGCGCGCTCTTTACGGAGCGGTACGTGCTGGTGGGCCGCATCGGGCACCCGCGCCTGAAACGGCGGCCGACGCAGGCGCAGTTCTGCGCGCTCGATCACGTGATCACCTCGCCAGACGGCGGGGGCTTCTTCGGCGTCACCGATGAAGCGCTCCAGGCCGCCGGCCTGACGCGCCGGGTGGTGCTGTCGGTGCCGCACTTCCTGTTTGTGATGACGGCTGTCGCCAGCACCGACCTCGTGGCGATGCTGCCGGAGCGTCTGGTACGCGGTGCCAGCGCGCTACAGATGGTCGCGCCGCCGGTGGAAGTGCCCGGCTACGAGATGTCGATGCTGTGGCACGAGCGCGTGCATCGTGACCCGGCACACCAGTGGTTGCGGGAGGCGATTGCGGGCGCGGTGTGAATCACGCGCCCGCCTCCTGAGCGTCGATGACGATGGCGCGAAAATCGTTGACGTTGGTCAGCGTCGGGCCGGTGATGACCGAATCGCCCAGCGCCTGGAAGAAGCCGTGGCCATCGTTGTTGTCCAGCGACTTGCGCGGCGGGATGCCGAGCGCCCAGGCACGCGCGAGCGTGTCCGGCGTGATGCACGCGCCCGCAATCTCCTCGGCCCCGTCGACGCCATCCGTGTCGCCGGCAATGGCGTACACGCCGGGCAAGCCGTCGAGCGCAACCGCGAGCGACAGCAGGAACTCCACGTTGCGCCCGCCCCGGCCGCTGCCCCGCACGGTGACGGTCGTCTCGCCGCCTGAGAGCAGCACGCACGGCGCCTTGAACGGCTGCCCGCGCACCGCCACCTGCCGCGTCATGCCGGCCATGGCACGACCCAGGTCACGCGCCTCGCCTTCCAGGCTGTCGCCGAGGATGTACGGCGTGTAGCCGGCGGCTTCCGCCACCTTGGCGGCGGCCTCGAGCGCGACTTGCGGCGTGGTGATGAAGCGCGTCTCCGTGTTCTGCAGGCGGGCATCGCCGGGCTTGATGCTCTCGGCCTCGTCACGCTGCAGGAAGGCCCGCACGCTGTCGGGCACGGCGATCCGGTAGCGGTCGAGAATGGCGAGCGCATCCGCGCGCGTGGTCGGGTCGGCCACGGTGGGGCCGGACGCGATGTCGACCGCGTTGTCGCCGGGCACGTCGGAAATCAGCAGCGTCAGCACGCGCGCCGGATAGCACGCCGCGGCCAGCCGGCCGCCCTTGACCTGCGAGAGATGACGCCGCACGCAGTTCATCTCCGAGATGCTGGCGCCGCTGTGGAGCAGCGCGCCATTCACGGCCTGCTTGTCGGCCAGCGTGATGCCCTCGCCCGGCGCCACCATCAGCGACGAGCCGCCGCCAGAGATCAGGGCGATGACCAGATCGTCCGCCGTCAGCCCCGACACCAGCTCGCGGATACGCGCGGTGGCGTGCAGGCCCGCTTCGTCCGGCACCGGGTGCGCGGCTTCGACAATCTCGACGTGCTCGCATGGCACCGCATAGCCGTAGCGCGTGATGACCAGCCCTTCGAGCGGCGCGGTCCAGTGGGCTTCCAGTGCCTGCGCCATCGCTGCCGATGCCTTGCCGGCCCCAATGACGATGGTGCGCCCCTTGGGCGGCTGCGGCAGATGCGGTGCGAGGCAGCGCGCCGGCTGGGCGGAAGCAACCGCGGCGTCGAACATGGCGCGCAGCAGCGCGCGCTGGTTGGCGTGGGGCTTGGAATGCATGGACTGCCTCGGATGATGTGAGCGAATCTAAGCCGCGCCGGGTGACATGCGGCCCGGTTGCAGTCTACGCACGAAGGTGCGACGCGCCTATTGGCAAATCCTCAAGGCCGCCTGGCCGCACGGGAAACCCCTGGTGCGACGAGGCTTTGCCGACGATCCCCCAACCCTGCGGCGCGACCGGCGCGCCTCAGGCAGCGTCCGCCTCCGGCGGCCAGACCATCGGCACGGTCGCCAGCAGTGCCTGGACCATCGGCTCCTCCGCACTGGCGCGCCGGTGCAGCAGGCACAGCGGGCACGGCAGGCGCGCGCCGTCCCAGATGACGGCCTGCCCGCTCTGCACCATGCCGGCGGCCAGGCGCTCGCGCATCAGGCCCAGCGCCACACCGGACTGCACCAGCTCGATCATCGACGCTTCCTGGTCGGCCTCGACCACGGTGCTGTAGGACAGCCCGCGCTCGGCAAACATCTGCGCGACCATGCCGTGCTGCGAGCTGCCGGCGGGCGTCGCCAACCATGGCATCGCAGAGAGCTCCTGCAAGGTGGCCGTACGCAGCCGCGCCGCCCAGGCGACGGGCGCGACCACCACGTAGTGTTCGACTGCGAGCGGGTGGACCATGATCTCGGGGTCGCGCACCGTGCCGAGGTAGAAGCACGCCTCCACCTGAGCGTCGCGCAGCATCTGCAGGACACTGCCCGAAATGCCATGAGCCAGCGTCACGTCGATGTGCGGATAGAACTTGAGCAACGCGGCCAGCAACGGCCCCAGGCGCAGCGACTCCGGATCGATGATCGTCCCCAGGCGCAGCACGCCAGTGATGTTGCCGCGCAGGGACGCCGCCAGCGCGGCCATCTCCTGCGCCCCATCCACCACGCGCCCCGCGATGGGCAGCAGGCGCCGGCCCGCCGCCGTGACGGTCATGCCGGTGGGGGTGCGGTCGAACAGCAGCACGCCCAGTTCATCCTCCAGGCTCTTGATCTGCTTGGAGATGGCGGACTGCGTGAGATGCAGCTGCTCGCCCGCGCGACCGAGCTGGCCGGTGCGAGCAACGGCGAGTACCGCCTTGAGTTGATAGAGTTCCATGTGCAGGGGCGCAGGCAGCGGCGTCGTGTGGCGAAGTGCCGAAGCGGCACCAGCTTGCCAAGCCGATAGTATGCCGCGAGGGCCCGGATGGTCGCAGGGGCCGCAGGTGCTGCCGTGGCTGGGAAAGAAAAAAGCCCGCGAGGCAGCGGGCTGAAAATGGAGAGAGGAGACATGGTTGACGAAGAGCATGGGCCGGCTGGTGCCCGTTGCGTCCACCAAGTGTTACGACCAGCCGCTTGCTGCGTACGGCTGTGGACCTACCGTTCAGATTTCACCCGACCGATCCCGTTCATCAAGGATTCCGCTGCGCGGGCAGAGACCGTCACCGCGCAGTGGATGCACTTTACGGCAGCCTGGCTTTCATCGGCCTTTCGCGTTGCGACACCGAGCCACCGCCCGGCCCACGCTGCGCGACCGATTGCGCACGGCTGACGCGGGACGTGCTGCGGGAAGCAACGCGCCTGCCTATGCTCGCCCGCCTGTCACTGCCTCCAGCGCTTGCACAAAGCGCGCCACGACGGGCGGCTGCGACGCCCCATCAAACGCAAAGTCCACGTTGAACCGTTCGGCCACCTCATCCAGCGGCACTAGGCGGACGGTGGGCGGGCACACCACCGACAGGCTCTCCGGCACAAATGCGCACCCCATGCCGGCAGAGACAAGCCCGATCACGGTCGGGATGTCGGCGCCGATCTGCGTAACGCGAGGCGTGAAGCCGGCGCGCTCGCACTGCGCCATCAGGAAGCGATGGTGCGCAGCGGAGCGCTCGGGGTCGAACCAGACGAAGGGCTGATCGGCCAGCTCTGCCAGCGCGGCGGGTGGCTTGCGCCGGCTGCCCGCTGCTGCCGGCATGGCCAGCACGAACCGGTCGCTGAGCAGCGCAATGCCGGACAGTTGCGGTGCCGCCTCGTCGCGCCAGGCCATGATGCCGCCGTCGAGTTGTCCGCGCGCGATGGCCGTCACCTGTTCGGCAGAGAGCATCGGCTCGACCGACACCTTCACCTCCGGGCATGCCGCGCGGAATGCCTTGAGCACCTGCGTGACCACCGGCAGCGGAAGGTAGTTGGGCAGCGCGCCCAGGCGCAGCTCGCCAAGCTGCCCCGCCGCGCTGCGCAGGGCGCGCTCGCGGCTGCCTTGCAGGTCCGCCAGCAGTTGCTTCGCATCGCGCAGAAAGCTCTGCCCGGCCGGGGTCAGCTCCACGCCCTTGGTCTTGCGCACCAGCAGCGGCGTGCCGATGGCCGCCTCCAGCTCGCGAATCTGCCGTGACAGCGCAGGCTGCACGATCCCGACCGTCCGTGCGCCGGCCATCACGCTGCCGGCTTCCGCCACCGCCACGAAGTAGCGCAGGTGGCGCATTTCCACAGTGCGCATCGCCCTCCCCCTCCCGCTTGATGCATACCTGATAAGCATAGCAAAGCGACGCCGATAGTATTTGTGCGCATACCGTCCATTGCATAGGATCGTGCGTTCCTTCTCGGTCTTTCGCTTCGATCCATGCCGCTGCATATCCCGACCCCGTACATCCAGTCCCAGTTGTATTCGCACCGCCTGGGCAAGCGCGTCTGGCTCAAGATGGAGGCCGCGCAGCCCTCCGGCTCCTTCAAGCTGCGCGGCATCGGTGCGGTGTGCGAGGCGCAGCGTGCTGCCGGCGCGCAGCGGTTCGTGTCGTCGTCGGGCGGCAATGCGGGGATTGCGGTGGCGTATTGCGCTCGCGCGCTGGGCATACCCGCGCTGGTGGTGGTGCCCGAGAGCACATCCGAGCGCGCACGTGAGCTGATCCGGCAGGAAGGCGCGGAGCTGGTCGTGCACGGCGCCGCGTGGGCAGACGCGAACGACCTGGCGCGCTCCCTGACCGGCCCGCGCGATGCCTTCGTGCATCCCTTCGACGATCCACTCCTGTGGCACGGCCACGCCAGCATGATCGACGAGATGGCCGCCACCGGCCCCAAGCCGGGCGCCGTCGTCGTGGCCGTGGGCGGGGGCGGGCTGCTGTGCGGCGTGCTGGAGGGGCTGCACCGCAACGGGTGGTCCGACGTGCCTGTCATCGCGGCGGAGACGGTGGGGGCGGAGTGCTACGCGCTGTCGGTGGCGCAGGGCAAGCCGGTGGAGCTGCCCGCCATCACCAGCGTGGCCACATCGCTGGGGGCGAAGCGGCCCTGCGATGGCGCGCTCGCCTGGACGAGCCGGCACGCGATCCACAACGTGGTGGTGTCCGACGCAGAAGCCGTTGCCGCGGCGCTGGCGTTTCTCGACGCGCAGCGCGTGCTGGTCGAGCCGGCCTGCGGTGCCGCCCTGGCCGTGCTCGATCGCGGCCACGCGGTGTTCGAGCACGTGGACGACATTGCCGTGATCGTGTGCGGCGGGGCAACGGTGTCGGTCGATCAGTTGCGGGCCCTGCGCGACGGGAGCGGGCCCGCCGTCGCGCAAGCCACACGGCACGGCGACTAAGCGTCGAGCGGCCCCGGCACGACCACGCCGTAGTAGTGCGTGTCCTTGGACTTGAGGATGTAGTTGTCCGGGCCCGCCAGCGTGTCCGCGTCGTGGTCGTCGTCCACGTTGTTCAGGCGCACGACGAGGTGGCCGCCCAGCACGTAGACGTCGGGGTTGCTGCGGTCATCCAGCGCACGCTGGCCGACCCAGTAGCTCATGCCCTTCTGCTTCTGCTGGTGGTACTGGCTGACGGTCGAATCCTTGGCCTTCGACGGCTTGCCTGCGACTTCATTGACGAGTGGCATCGTGCATCTCCATGGGGTGGCTGGTTGCGCGGTGCGCACCAGGCATGCGCCATTGCATGCATTGCCACCGTAGCGGCCACCACCCCGCGCTCAAATGGGCCGGAAGTCATGTCCGTCGACACGGATCGGATGCCGGCCTGACGCCCAGCGCGTCACGGCTTGCCGCGCGGCTGGGTCGTATGGCGCGCGGCCCGATCGCGCACGGCCTGCGCAAACAGCCGAAAGCCGAAGCGCGGTGGGCGACGAGACTACTGACCGGCCAGCCACCGCCGCACGATCGCCGCGCTGTAGCGCGAGCCGACCTCTGCCACGAAGCGCGCGAAATCCACGTGCGCATCATCGTCCGCCCGGTCGGAGATGGTGCGAATGGCCGCGAAGGGGATGCCCCACTCGTGGCAGACCTGCGCCACCGCCGCGCCCTCCATCTCCACGGCCAGCGCATCGGGCAGCGCCTCGCGCAGGACGTGGCTCTCTGCGGCGGTCGCCACGAACCGGTCGCCGCTGGTGATGAGGCCGGTGACCACCTTGGGCGACGCGATCCCAAACGCCTGCATGACCGGCTCGCCCAGGAGGGCGCGCGGGTCGGCCAGCACCGCTGCGGCACTCTCGATCAGGCCTTCGACCAAGGCGGCATCCGCCGGGAAGCGCGCCATGCCGGTCAGCGGAATCTCCCAGCGGGGGAACAGCGGCGAAGCGTCGACATCGTGCTGCAGCAACTCCGTCGAGATCACCACATCGCCAATGGCGACGCCGGGCGCCAGTGCACCCGCCACGCCGGTAAAGACGACCGCCCGCACCCCGAAATGGGCCGCCAACACGGCCGTGGTGGCTGCGGCGGCCACCTTGCCGACGCGCGAGAGCACGACCACCACGGGGTGCCCGTCCAACTCCCCCGTCCAGAATTCTCGGCTGCCAATGCGCACCTGCTGCCCGCTGGGCATGAGCGCCAGCAATTCGCTGAGTTCTTCGTGCAATGCGGCAACGATGCCGATGGGGCGTGCTTCCATGGGGGCGGGATGTGAGGTGAGATCAGGAGACGGTTGACCGGCGTGCTGCCGGGCCGCCATTTTCACAGAACCGGACCAGGGCGTCTCGGCCCTGGCAGCCAACCGCATTTCTCTTCAGCGGGCCGACGGTCTACCATACCTCGGCAACGGATTGCAGCCGCCACGAAGGAGAGCGCCATGACGCAACGCTTCGACGCCATCATCATCGGCACCGGGCAATCGGGCCCGCCGCTGGCCGCGCGACTATCCGGCGCGGGCATGAAGGTCGCCATCATCGAGCGGGGGCGCTTTGGCGGCACCTGCGTGAACACCGGCTGCATCCCCACCAAGACGCTGGTCGCCAGCGCCTATGCGGCGCGGCTGGCGCAACGCGCCGCTGAATATGGCGTGGTGATCGGGGGGCCGGTCTCGGTGGACATGCAGCAGGTCAAGGCGCGCAAGGACGAGATTGCCGGGCGCTCCGCCCGTGGCGTGGAACAGTGGATGCGCGGGCTGGAACATTGCACGGTCATCCAGGGCCATGCGCGCTTCGAGAGCCCGCATGCCGTTCGCGTCGGCATGGGTGGAACCAGCGTACTGCTGGAGGCGGACAGCCTCTATATCAACGCCGGCGGGCGCGCGCTGGTGCCGCCCATGCCCGGGCTGGACCAGGTGCCCTACCTGACCAACTCCACCATGATGGACGTCGACACGCTGCCCGAACACCTGATCGTCGTCGGCGGCAGCTACGTCGGGCTCGAGTTCGGCCAGATGTACCGACGCTTTGGCTCGCGCGTGACGATCGTGGAGAAAGGCCCGCGCCTGATCGCACGCGAAGACGAGGACGTCTCGCAAGCGGTGCGCGAGATCCTGGAGGCGGAGGGCATCGACGTCCAACTGGGCGCCAACTGCCTGAGCACAAGGCGCAACGGAGCCAACGTGGTGGTCGGGCTGGATTGCACCGGTGGCGCGCGCGAAGTCTCAGGCTCGCACCTGCTGCTGGCGGTCGGGCGCGTGCCCAACACCGACGATCTCGGCCTGGACAAGGCCGGGGTCGAGACCGACGCGCGCGGCTATATCAAGGTCGATGAGCAACTGCGCACCAATGTCCCCGGCATCTGGGCCATCGGCGATTGCAACGGCCGCGGCGCGTTCACCCACACGTCGTACAACGACTTCGAGATCGTGGCGGCCAACCTGCTTGACGATGACCCGCGCAAGGTGTCGGACCGCATCCAGGCGTATGCGATGTACATCGACCCGCCGCTGGCCCGTGTGGGCATGTCGTTCACCGAGGCCAAGCAATCCGGGCGCAAGCTGCTGGTGGGCACCCGCCCGATGACGCGCGTCGGGCGCGCCGTGGAGAAAGGCGAGAGCCAGGGCTTCATGCGGGTGATCGTCGACGCGCAGACGCACGAGATCCTGGGTGCCATGATCCTGGGCGTGACCGGTGACGAGGTCGTACATTCGCTGCTCGACGTGATGTATGCCAAGGCACCGTACACCACGATCAGCCGCGCCATGCATATCCACCCGACCGTGTCGGAGCTGGTGCCGACACTGCTGCAGGAGATGCGGCCGGTGGAGTGACGACGGGAGGCATCGCGATGCATGCCTGCCCGACGTCAAGCCGATCCGGTCGATCAGGCCGGCTTGATCTGCGCGATCACGACCAGGATGACCGCCGCATTGCCCGGCTGCTGGAACTGCGAATACGCCGCGCGCGCATGACCGGCCTTCTCGGCCAGCACTTCCGCAAAGAGATCCGATGCACCGTCCAGCACCGCCGGCTGCTGCAGCCAGCCCGGCGCGCTAGTGATGTGCCCTTCCAGCCGAACAATGTGGTCCAGGCGCTCGAAGCCGCCCAGATGCGCACGGATCTGCGCGAGGACGTTGAGCGCCGTCAGCTCGGCGGCTCGCTTGCCCTCCTCCAGCGTCAGGTCGCGGCCGACCTGGCCCTGCCAGACGACCTTCCCGTCGACCAGCGGCAATTGCCCTGACACAAACAGCAAGTCGCCCGCCTGGCTGACGGCGGTGTAGCTGCCGAGCGGTTGCGGGGGATTGGGCAGCGTGAGACCGCGCGCTGCAAGGCGTTCTTCGATGGTCATGGTGGCTCCTGGCATCAAGCGTTGGTGGTGAATGGAAGCCACTCTAGGTGCGCGCCGTTCGCGAAACCAGCCACCGTGCGGAACAGCATTCTGACCACCATGTAACAAGTCGCCCGCCCATCCATCGCATACGATGGATCGGGCGGGGTGTGGGGTCAGGTGCAGGGTCAACGCGGCAGCAGCTTCTGGATCTGCGCTTCCGTCTCGGCGTACTGGCCTTCGCCGAAGTGCTGGTAGACGATCTTGCCGTTGGCGTCGATCAGGTAGAGCGCGGGCCAGTACTGGTTCTTGTAGGCGTCCCAGGTGGCGTACGCATTGTCCTGGGCGACCGGGTAGCGGATGCCGAACCGCTTCAGGCTCGCCTGCACGTTGGCGGTGGACTTCTCGAACGGGTACTCGGGCGTATGCACGCCGACGACCACGAGGCCCTTGTCCTTGTACTTCTCGTACCACTGGGTGACGTAGGGCAGCGTGCGGACGCAGTTGATGCAGCTGTAGGTCCAGAAATCGACCAGGACGACCTTGCCGCGCAGGGCGGAGAGGGTCAGCGGCGGCGAGTTCAGCCACTGCTCGATGCCAGCAAACTCGGGGGCCTTGCCGGTGTCGCCCGGCGTGGGCGCGGCATTGGCAAGGGTGGCAGCAAAGACCGCAGCGGCGGCGACACAGGCGCGAAGGGAGGTGCGCATGATTCAGACTCCTAGGTTGATCGAGGGAAAGACACTGGCCAGCCGTGCCACGACAAGCACGTCGACCTGGAAGAACATGGCAACCGCAATGGCCGCGACGGCTGCACCGAAGACCTGCTGCACGCGCTGCGCGTACGGCGAGACCTTGCGGACTTGCGCGGTCACGTACCGCCCGCCATATGCGATGGCGAGCAAGGGAATGGCGGCGCCCGCCGAGAACAGCGCGAGCAGCCCGCCTGCGCGGCCGAGGTCCTGCGCCTTGGCCACCAGGGCCAGGATGGCGGCGAGCGTGGGGCCCGCGCACGGGGTCCACACCACGCCGAGCGTCATGCCGAGCACGAAGCCGCCGGCCAGGCCGTTGCCTGCCCGGGACGCCACACCGGCAAAGCGGTCGACCACGCCACCGAACGGCGCCATGAGCCGCTCGAAGCCGCTCGGCCAGAGGCGGGCGAGGCCAGACAGGAACAGGATCAGGATGGCGAGGTTGCGGACCGCGTCATGCGCCCAGGCAAACGAACTGGAGAGCGCGCCAAAGGCAACGCCCAGCGCGGAAAATGCCACCACGAAACCCAGCACAATCGCCACCGGGCGCAGCGCGCTGGCCTCGTCGGTAGAGGCGCTGAGCACCATGGGCAGCACCGGGAGCACGCACGGCGAGGCGATCGTCAGCACGCCGGCCAACGCTGCAAGAACGAGGTCGATCATGATCGCCCCCCGTCAACAAGGGGCCCGCCGTGCAGGTGCGCGGCAGATGTGCGGGATACGGTGGCCATCGTGAACCTCTCCAGGTGGATGCGATGGCGTGATTTGAAGCCCGGTGCGTATCAGTGTTGTTTCCGGACCCGCCCCATGTGCAATGTTTCTTGTTTGCGGCCGCGCCAGATACAGAGCGATACAAAGCCACCCGGCAACCACCGCACAATGCCGTCACCGACCACGATGAAGGACACCGACAATGCGGCCCCTGCTGATCCTCGCTGCCATGGCACTATCCGCGCTGACCTGCGAGCTGCGCGGTGCCGGCACCTGCCGATGGGTGTTTCCCGCGCCCGCCAGCCGGGCCCGTGACGAGTCCATCCCCCCGACCCCACTGAACACGCGCCATGACCCAGCCTGACCACATCCTCATCGTCGACGACGACCGCGAGATCCGCGAACTGGTGGCGACCTATCTGGAGCGCAACGAGATGCGCGTGACGCTGGCATCGAACGGGCGCGAGATGCGCGCGGCGCTCGACAAGGGCTCGGTCGACCTGGTCGTGCTGGACCTGATGCTGCCCGGCGAGGACGGCCTCGCCCTGTGCCGGGACTTGCGCGCCGGCCCGCGCAAGAACCTGCCGATCCTGATGCTGACCGCGCGCAATGAAGAGGCCGACCGCATTCTCGGCCTGGAGATGGGCGCGGACGACTACCTCGTCAAGCCGTTTGCCGCGCGCGAGCTGCTGGCCCGCGTCCGCTCCGTGCTGCGGCGCGCGCGCATGCTGCCGCCCAATCTGCAGATCACGGAGGCAGCCACCGTGCTGGCCTTCGGCGACTGGCGGCTCGATACGACGGCCCGGCATCTGCTCGATGCGAATGACGTCGTCGTCGCGCTGAGCGGCGCGGAATACAAGCTGCTGCGGGTGTTTCTCGACCACCCGCAGCGCGTGCTCAACCGAGACCAGCTGCTCAACCTCACGCAAGGCCGCGACGCCGAGCTGTTCGAGCGCTCCATCGACCTGATGGTGAGCCGCCTGCGGCAGCGCCTGGGCGACGATGCACGCGAGCCCAAGTACATCAAGACGGTGCGCAACGGCGGCTACGTGTTCTCTGCCACCGTGGAGATTCGCGAGGCGCGCGCATGAGTACCGTGCGGCTGTGGCCGCGCACGCTGTTTGCGCGCCTGATGGTGATCCTCGTGGTTGGGCTGGCGCTGGCGCAGGGGCTGGCCTTCAGCCTCGTCCTGCACGAACGCTCCGATGCCGCTAACCAGTTGATGCTCGGCAATCTCGGCACCGACGTGGCCAGCTCCGTGTCCATGCTCGACATGATGCCCGCCACGATGCGCGCAGCCTGGGTCGGTCGGCTGAGCCGGCGTACATACCGCTACCAGCTCGACGACGGCATCCGCAACGACACGCCCCCGCGCGACGCCCTGTCCCGCGACGCAGCCGCCACCATCGCCCGCGCCTTGCACGGCCGGTATGACGTCACCGCCAACGCGGTGCCCGGCGGCGGCAACCAGTACCAGGTCCACCTGCGCCTGAGCGACGGCAGCCCGCTCACCCTCGACGTGCATCCCTCACCCGCGGCGATGTCGAGCTGGCTGCCAGTACTGCTGGGCGCGCAGCTCTTGCTGCTGGGCGGCTGCGCCTGGCTTGCCGTGCGGCTGGTCACCCGCCCGCTCAAGCAACTGGCCATGGCTGCGGAGAGCCTGGGGCCTGATCTCAAGGCAGCGACCCTCTCCGAGCAAGGGCCGGTGGAGGTGGCGCATGCGGCAGCGGCCTTCAATGCCATGCAGCAGCGCATCGCCGGCTACCTGGCCGAGCGCGTGCAGATCCTGGCCGCCATCTCGCATGACCTGCAGACGCCCATCACGCGCATGCGCCTGCGCCTGGACCTGATGGAGCCATCGGAGACGCAGGAGAAGCTGGTGCAGGACCTGCGCGCGATGGAGCATCTGGTGCGCGAGGGCGTCACCTATGCGCGCACGCTGCACGGCAGCGCCGAGACACCCGCGCGCGTGGATATCGATGCGCTGCTCGACAGCCTGGCCCACGACTACGAGGACGGCGGCACCGCGATCGCCATCGAAGGCAAGGTTGGTACGCCGCTCCAGACCCGGCCGCAGGCGCTGCGGCGCATCCTGACCAACCTGATCGACAACGCCATCAAGTTTGGCGGCGATGTGCAGGTGGCGGTGTCCCGAGCGCCCGACGGCGACCTTGCCATCGCGGTGCTGGACCGCGGCCCCGGCATTCCCGAGGCGGAGCTGGAGCGTGTCATGCAGCCGTTCTACCGGCTCGAAACCTCGCGCAATCGGGGCACGGGCGGCACCGGCCTCGGGTTGGCGATTGCCCAGCAGCTGGCGCAGGCCCTGGGCGGGCATCTGGCCCTGTCCAACCGACGGGGCGGCGGCCTGCAGGCCACGCTCACGCTGCCGGCCTGAGCGTGCGCGGGCTTGCTTTGTATCGGGCTGTATCTGCCGCAGACACCGATACGTGGGCGCACAACTTGGGGCGTCGATCGCTACAGGCCAGATACATCGGTTGATTTAAATGCTGTTGTAGCGCGGCGGGCGCGATGCGCACCGCGCGACAACCGATCCAACCACCTGAGCGAGTCTCACCATGACGCACATCGAAAACATCCTGTACACCGGCAAGACCCACACCACGGGCGGGCGCGACGGCGCCGCGCGCAGCGCGGACGGCCGGCTCGACATCAAGCTCTCGCCGCCGGGCAGCGCGGGCAATGGGACCAATCCGGAGCAGTTGTTTGCGGCGGGCTGGTCGGCCTGCTTTATCGGGGCGCTGGGCCGTGCGGCACACACCAGGAAGATGGCGCTGCCGCGCGATGCGGCGGTCGATGCGGAAGTGGACCTGGGCACGACGGGCGACGCCTACTTCCTGCAGGCCCGCCTGAACGTCAGCCTGCCGGGGGTCGCCCGCGAACTCGCGCAAGCCCTAGTCGACGATGCGCACCAGTTGTGCCCGTACTCCAAGGCCACCCGCGGCAACATCAACGTCGTGCTGAACGTGGTCTGAGCCCGGCCCCGCGCCAAACAGCAGACAGGCCTGCCCGCGCAAGCGTGCAGGCCTGTTTGCTTCAGGGCACCACGGAAAGAAACAGGTACGCCGCGAAGATCGCCAGATGCACCACGCCCTGCAGGATGGTCGTGCGGCCCTTGCCGAGCGTGAGCGACGACACGATCAGCGTCAGGATGAGCAGGACCGTCTCCTTGGACCCGAGCCCCAGCTCCAGCGGCCGGCCGATCCAGATGAAGACTGCTGCCACGGTGGGGATGGTCAGCCCGATGCTCGCCAGCGCCGAGCCCAGCGCCAGGTTCAGGCTGGTCTGGATGCGGTCGGCATTGGCCGCGCGCAGGGCGGCAAGCCCTTCGGGCAGCAGCACCAGTGCGGCGATGACGATACCCACCGTCGCCAGCGGCGCGCCGGCGCCCAGCAGCGCCGCTTCCACCGAGGGCGACAGGACCTTGGCCAAGCCCACCACGGCCACCAGGCACACCATCAACAGCACGGCGCTGCCGATGGCCACGCGTGCCGGCGGCGGCGGCGCGTGCACGTCCTCACTGGCGCTGCCCTCGACCAGGAAGTAGTCACGATGGCGGATGGTCTGCACGATCACGAAGCAGCCATACAGCACCAGCGAGGTCACGCCCGCAAAGCCGAGCTGCGACGGGGTGAACACGGGCCCGGGCGCAGAGCTGGTGTAGTTCGGCAGCACCATGGTCAGCGTCACCAGCGCGGCCAGCACCGCCAGGGCCGCATTCGCGCCCGGCGCCTGGAAGGCCTGCTCGCGATGGCGCAGGCCGCCCACGAACAGGCACACGCCGACGATGCCATTGCAGATGATCATGACCGCGGCAAACACGGTGTCGCGCGCCAGCCCCGCCTTCTCGGGCCCGGACGACAGCATGACCGATACGATCAGCGCCACCTCGATGACGGTCACGGCGATGGCCAGCACCAGCGTGCCGAACGGCTCGCCCACCTTGTGCGCCACCACCTCGGCATGGTGCACAGCCGCGAAGACGGCACCGGCCAGCGCCACCGCCATCAGCGCGATCAGCCAGCCGGGGCGCGTGGTCACCGTGCCGGCCACCAGCACCACCCACGCAAGCAACGGGGCGGCAATCGTCCAATGGGGCAGCTTGTTGGAGGTGACGGCCACGGGGTTCTCCTTGTTGTCGCCTTGCCGCGCGCATAGAGCGGCAGGCGAGGCAGATGTGGATGCAGGGGTGGCCTGAATATAAAGCATGCGCGGGGCACAGGCCCCGCGACGGCTTCAAGACATCAAGGCAACACCGCCAGCAACCGCATCCTCAGCGGAGCGTGGCCGATGGAGAGAACGTCAGCGGAGGGCTCCGCTCACTTCGCGGCGGCCGCGTCCGTGACCTCCAGGCTCCAGTACCTGGGCAGCGCCGCGTATGGGTCCGGCAGCGTCAGGGAGGTGATGTACACGGTGGCTGCGCCCTTGGCTGATGCCCCACGCACGAAGGTCGCCATCTGCGTAGTCGACGCGGCATACACGATATGCGCGAAGCGGCTGGTCGGGTAGTTCGCCTGCCATGCCTGCGGCGCATAGCTGGCGTAGTTCCGGGCGCTGTCCTCGAACACCACGATCTGGTCCGCCACCGGCAGGCTGGCGTAGATCTCGGGCACGTCGGTGCCCGGGTTGCCCGTCACCGTGTAGTTGGGCGACAAGCCCTTGATGTAGTTGTAGACCGACTGGTAGAACTGGACGTTCGCGGTCACGCTGTCGGCGGTCATCTCGTCGATGAAGAAGCCGTCAACGTTGTAGAACGACAGGTACGTGTTGATGTCCTGCACCACATCCGACAGCGGCCGGCCCGCATACGAGGTCGACACATAGCCGATCACCTTGCCGCCCGCGGCATGAATCTGGGCCACCGCCGCAACGTAGTTCGGGTCCTGCGCCGTATCCGGGCCGCTGTTGGGGTTGAGGATGACGGTGGTGGGCACCGTCCGCGCGGTCGAGGCGAGCGTGTTCCATTGGGTCGCGCCGGCGTCAGACGGATAGATGTACGCAGGCACGAGCAGCGATTCCGCGCGGGCGTGCGGGGCGGCCCCCAGTACGCCGGCCGCAAGCGCAACGCTCACACACGCGATGCGTACGAAAGCCGCGCGGCCGCCGGCCGCCAGCGATGCCGCTGCTGCAGCGGCGAATGCGGGCGTGAGCCCCCCCGTGAATTTCTCTTTTTTCATTGTGATGCCTCCTGACGACGCGATGGTCCGCGCCTGTCAATTGGCCCGCCGCCAACCCGAGATGGCAGCAGGCAACTGGCTGACTTCCAAAGCGGAAGCCCCTCTAGCTTTGCGTCACCGGATCGCTCCGGTTTTGCCTGAAAACCACTGCTTGCTACACAGTGCAAAACACTCTAACGGCTCGACATGCGTCTGGCAAACGAAGATTGGGGACTGTTCAACGCTGCAACATGCACACGTTGCAGCGTTGAACAGTCCCTGGGAGTGCAAAGCCAGCGGAAGGCTGCTGGCAGCGGGCGCGGCCGGCGGGTGCGGCCGGTGTGGGGGCAGCGATCGTCAGGCGCGCGCCGGATACTGCGCGAGCACGCGCGCACGCATCGAGGGCTTGATGTTGGCCTGTGACATATCCGCGTGGTAATGCGCCACCACGCGCGGGTTCATCACGCGAAACCACAACGGTGGCACATAGGCGAGCAGGATCATCGCGGCATAGCCGGCGGGCAGTTGCGGCGAGTGCTCGAAGTGGCGCAGGGCCTGGAATGAGCGCGTCGGGTTGGCGTGGTGGTCGGCGTGGCGCTGCAGCTGATAGAGGAACAGGTTCGTCACCACGTGGTTGCTGTTCCACGAGTGCTGCGGCGTGCAGCGCTCGTAGCGGCCGCTGGGCAGTTGCTTGCGGCACAGGCCGTAGTGCTCCAGGTAGTTGACCACCTCCAGCAGCGATGCACCGTACACCGCCTGGATCAGCAGGAACGGCACCACCTTGATGCCGACCACGGCAATGCACGCGCCCCACAGCACCACCGTCATGGCCCAGGCGTTGAGCACGTCATTGCGCCACGACCACACCGCGTGGCCGCTGCGTTCGAGCCGCTGCTTCTCCAGCGCCCAGGCCGACTTGATGCTGCCGACCACGGTGCGCGGCAGGAACGCCCAGAACGATTCGCCATAGCGCGCGCTGGCCGGGTCGGCCGGGGTGGCCACGCGCACGTGGTGGCCGCGGTTGTGCTCGACGAAGAAGTGCCCATAGGCCACCGGCGCGAGCGTGATCTTCGCCAGCCAGCGCTCGAAGCCGTCGGTCTTGTGGCCGAGCTCGTGCGCAGTGTTGATCGAGATGCCGGTCACCACGCCCACCGAAAACGCGAACGCAACGTAGTCGTACCACGTCAACTCGTAGGTGTGCAGCACCCACATCGCCACCGCAAAGCTGACGTACAGCACGGTCGTCGCCAGGTAGACGATGCGGCGGTAATAGCGCTGCTTCTCCAGTGTTGGTACGACCGCCTCGGGCGGGTTGTCGCGGTCATCGCCAATGAGCACGTCAAGGATCGGGATGACGGTGAACACGATCACGGGGCCGGCCCACCACAACGCGTGCCAACCGGTGGCAAGCGCCGAGACCGCTGCAATGATCGGCAGCGTGATGGTCAGCGCCCCGAGCATCCAGAGATAGCGCTTGCCGTCGTTCCATTCAACGGGCGCGACCGTGCCGGGTGTGGACATGTGTCTTCCTCCTGTTTGCCCTGTCGTGCCTGGGTCGATGGCGATCGTGCGCGCACGGGCGCGCCGCCGGGGTCATGCCCGACATCTGTTTATAGGCCCGGCATGCCGCCGCGCCAATGGCTCAATTAGGCTCGATCTTCCAAACAGGAGGGGGCCGGAGAATGGTGTTTCCGGTGGGGCTTGCGCTGGTGATTGAAACCGGCGATTTTTTGACGGACGGTCGATTTTGCTGCTGCGGTGCAGCCAGACGCGGTACGCCCTTGGCTAAGTCGAGGTCCTTGGGGGGCGAGCAGCGAACGCGCGCGCCATCACCTGAGCGTGTGAGGCCGGCGCACGCGTCAACCTGACGCGTGGCACCGTACCAATCCGACGGGCCGCAGGTGAGGCGGCGCCGTCGGTGTGCAGGGTTCCGCCCCGCCCAGCGCATCAGCCGTGGCCGCGCGCGCGGGGCAGGCCATCAATCTTCGTGATGGTGATGGTGCTTGTGGTGGTGGTGTCCGCGGCCTTCGCCGCGATCGCCGCCATACGAATTGCGCTGGAGATTGCCGCCCACCGCCGCACCCGCGCCGCCGCCAACGGCCGCGCCCAGAATGCCGCCCGTGCGGCCGCCCATGGCATTGCCAGCAGCCGTGCCGGCACCGCCGCCAAGCGCGCCGCCAACGATTGCACCAGTGCGCTCGCGCCGGTTCGACGTCACCGCGCCGCCGGCACCGCCGCCAATCGCGCCGCCGATTACCGAGCCGGTCTGCCCGCCGACGGCACCGCCCACTGCCGCGCCAGCCGCGCCGCCGAGCGCGCCTCCGAGCGCGTTGTTCAAATCATCCGCCGCTGCCGGCAGCGCCGTCGCACCCGCGAGTGCAGCGACGATGAGGGTCGGGGCAATTTTTTTCCACATGCTTGATTCCTCCTGATTCACGCGCCGGTGATTGCGTATCCCGTGGGTACCGGCTCGCGGCGAAGAATAGCATCGCCGGCTGTGGCACAAGCTCAACAATCTAGTAACAGAATGTGTGTGGTGTGACCTGGGGCGGCATGTGGCGCGCAGCGCATCGCGTGCGGCAATGGTGCGTCCAATGACGTGGGATGATGCGGGCTAAGCAGCACACCAACGATGCACAGGCAACCCGAGGCCCACATGCCGACCTATATCGCCCTCCTGCGGGCCGTCAATGTTGGCGGCACCGGCAAACTCCCCATGGCCGAGCTGCGGGCGATGTGCGAGTCGGCCGGCTTCACCAACGTGCGCACGTACATTGCGAGCGGCAATGTCGTCTTCGAGAGCCGGCTTGCCGAAGCATCAGTCAAGGCCCGGCTGGAGCAGTGCCTGCAGACCTATGCCGGCAAGCCGGTGGGCGTGCTGGTGCGCACCGGCGCGGAACTGGCCGCCGTGCTGGAAGCCAATCCGTTCAAGACCACGGCGCCCAACCGAACCGTTGCCATCTTTCTCGACGCACCGCCGCCCGCCGATACCCTGGCGGGTGTGAGCGGCCTGCAGACCGAGGAGATGGCGCTCGGCACGCGGGAGATCTACGTGCACTACGGCGATGGCATGGCGGGCTCGAAGCTGAAGATCCCCGCCGCCAAGGCTGGCACGGCGCGCAACATGAACACCGTGGCCACGCTCGCGGAAATGGCGGCTGCCTAGGGCCGCCCAGCGGCGCAAGGTGCGAAGCGGCCCGTAACTGCCACTGGCATAGGACTTGCGTGATACAGCGCCGTCACCGACTCCAACAACAAGGGGGCGCGCGCATGAAAACCCTTCGGCAGCAGCTTCGGGCCTTGGTGGAGCAGTTTGTCCGCTATGTTGGATTCGGCAGCGGCGCGACGCTGGTGCACTACACCGCGCTCTTCGGTTTGGTGCACGCCCATGTGCCAGCGTGGCGCGCGTCGGTGGCCAGTAACACCATTGGTGCAGTGCTGTATTACGTGATCAGCCGGCGCACGGTGTTTCATCAGGCCACGCGCAGCCACGTCAACGCCATGACACGCTTTGCCGCGGTGGCGGTCATGGCCGTGGCGTGCAATGCCGCCATCATGGCCGTCGCGCTGCGGCTTGGGCTGTACTACCTGGTTGCCCAATTGTCCGCCTCTGCGCTGTCGGCCACGCTCGCCTTTCTCGCGCACCGGTACTGGACCTTCGACGACGGCGGGGCGAGCAGCGTGGCGCAAACGTCGTCGCCCCTCTCAGTGCCGATCTCCGCGCTCAGCGATCCGCTCGAACACTTCGAAGCGCTATCGCTCTGACGCAGAGCGCTGGTTCGGCACGGGGCGCCGCGTTCGCGCACCGACTTCCGGCCCGCGAAACCGCGCTGGGTTTACGGAAGGCATCGAACGTGAGAATGTCGATGGGCATGGCATTCCCAGGGCTCGGAGCCCGGCCTTCAACTCGCCCACCCGCACCGGGCTGGCGCCCCACGACCATGATCTGGCTGGCGAATACGATTCTGGTATTGCACGCGCTGCTCGTCCTCTTCATCGTGGGCGGGTTGGTCGCGATCTGGGTGGGCGCCGCGTTCAGGCAAGGCTGGGTGTGCAACCGCGCTTTCCGGCTCACGCACCTGGTGGCGATCGGCATCGTCGCGGCGCTGGCGGCCCTCGACGTGCCGTGCCCGCTCACCGTCCTGGAAGATTGGCTGCGCACCGGCGCGGCCGGCCCACAAGGCTTCGTGCAACGCTGGGTGAGCGCCTGGCTGTACTACGACTTGCCGACCTGGGTGTTCGCCATCGCCTATGTGGCGTTTTTGCTGGTGGTGGTGGTCACCTGGTGGCGCATTCCGCCGCGCGCATGAGCGGGGGCGCCGCCAGATGCCCCAAGCGTTTGCAGCACGTCCGCCGGGCCGGCGGCGCCCGCTGCGCAGTGGTTCAAGGCTTGTAGGCAATGGCCTCGATTTCGATCTTGGTGCCGACCATGTTCTTCCCCTGAAGGGTCGAACGTGCTGGCTTGTTCTCCGGGAAGAATTCTCCGTACACGCGATTGAAGGCATCAAAATCGCGCGCGTCTTCCAGCCAGACCGTTGTCTTCACCACGTCCGCCAGTGCGCAACCCGCCAAAGCGAGAACATGCGCGACGTTCGTCAGCGTCTGACGGGTGTGCGCCTCGATGTCGCCGTCGATGATGCTGCCGTCTTCACCTCGGGCGACCTGACCGGAGACAAACACAAAGTCGCCAGCCTTCGTCGCCAGCGAGCGTGGCAGGGTGCGCGTGCCCGGATTGCTCTCTGCAAAATACTCGATCGACATTTCAGCCACCTCAGCAAACCGGCGAGCCCCTGCGACTGCCGTTGATCAAGCGGCGCCTCGCTGGACAAGCCCGCGCCACCGTTTCCCTACGCCCTGCCCTGCAACCCGACCGCTTCCTTCGACATCCAGCTACAGCCACAGGCCGTCGCCGGGAGGAACGATCATGGCAATTGGATCGGCTTGCCATGCGGCGTGCGCCGGGCGGCCTCGTCCCATGCCTGCCGGCGTTGCTGCAATAGATCGCCGGTCACCCATGCCTTTTCGGTGGCAAGGCGTTCGAGCGCAGTCAGCCAGTGGTCGTAGTAGGTATCGCCATGATCCGGATCGCCAGCGGCCTGCGCGTCGCGAATGGCCGCCCCCAAATGCGCCGCCCATTCGCTCCAGGTAAACAGCCCGCGCTCATGCAGGGCAAGTGTCATGGCGAAGACCGCCGCCTGCCATGGCGCGCCGAACACCGGTGCGGCACCGTCGCCGGGCGCTTGCAGTGCGGGCATGCAGGGCTTGCGCGCAGGCGTGTCGGGCGCGGTCATCTCAGGGTGCTCCACCGTTTGCGAAGTCGAGATACGGCTCCCAGCAGTCGACGCACACCGCAGACGCCGTCGTATCCGCCCCCCACAGCTCGGCGGCCTCAAAGCGTACGGTATAGAGCCAATGCGGCTGTTCACCCTGACCGATCGCATGGGTGTCCGGGAAGACGTGCGCGCCATGCACCTTGATGATCTGCCCGCGCTTACCCCGGCAGTAACGCGGCAGGCGAGTGTGCGTGCGCGGGTGCAACTGACGGGTCAGGACCAAGTCGCCCACCGCAAAGCGCGCCGCGGCGGGCGCCGGGCGTTCGACCGGACTGCCGCGCGCCATCGCGGCCGGCACCTGATCGGCGCTCAGCACGCGTGGCACCGGCATGGCCGCCGTGCGCGACACCCCGGCTTCGATCTCTTCGGCCGTGGCCAGGCCAGCGCCGATCAGCAGGGTCTTGAGACCCGCGAACCAGATCTCGTAATAGCTGCTGGCCAGGTATTGCGCGGGTGGCAGGCTCTCGCGTGCGGCACGCGACATGTCGATGTTCCACTTGCCGGTGGCCCCCATGGCAAGCGTGAGGGCGAGCACACGGCGTTCCCAATCGGCATGGAAACGCGGCTCGTCCGGTTCTGGCCGGACGGGGCCGAACGCCTGCATGCCGCCCAGGTCTTGTGCACCGTTCATGTGCCCTCCTGCGGCCGTTCGCCCGGTGTGCTCGGCAAGCCAGTGCCGATCATGGCGTCGCGCGTGACGAGCTTGGCGAGCGCGTCTTCGCTCAAGCCATCGGTGCCGGCGGGGCGCATCGGCAACACCAGATAACGGACCTCGGCGGTGGAATCCCACACGCGGATGTCCACCCCGGGCGGCAGTTCGACGCCGAATTCCTGGAGGACGCCACGCGGGTCGATGACAGCACGGGACCGGTACGGCGCCGACTTGTACCAGACCGGCGGCAGCCCGAGCACCGTCCACGGGTAGCACGAGCACAACGTGCAAACCACCATGTTGTGGACGGCCGGCGTGTTTTCCAACGCCACCATGTGCTCGCCTTGCCGGCCGGTGTAGCCGAGCGACGCAATCGCCGCCGTGGCATCGTCAAGCAGCCACTGCCGATACGCCGCATCGCTCCAGGCCCTGGCGACCACGCGTGCGCCGTTGTGCGGCCCGACCTTGTGTTCGTACGTTTCGATCAACACGTCCAGCGCGGCGGGGTCGACGTAGCCCTTCTCCACCAGCAGCGATTCCAGCGCGCGCACGCGCAAGTCCATCGCCGACAACGTGCTGCCCTCGTGATGGTGGTGGCCGTCGTCCGGATGCTGCGCGCCCCCGAACACATGCGGATCGTCGTGACTCATCGCAGCTCGCCTGGAAAGGATGCGAAACGAAAGCAGTATGGTTGGCGGTCTGGATGAAGGCAAGGACGCCGGGTGGCGCCCCAATGCAACTACGCCGCAAACCACCGCCCCCGATTAGCATCGAGCACAAACGCCAGGCAACCGTTGGCAGCCAGCGGCCGGCTGAAGAAGTAGCCCTGGAACCGATCGCAGCCCAGGGCGGAAAGACGCTGGAGCTGCTGCGCATTCTCGACCCCCTCCACCACGGTGGACAGATTGAGCGTGCGGCTGAGATTGGCAATGCTCCGGACGATGTGCTCGTTGACGCTGCCGGCACCGACATCCGCCAGGGAGCGATCGATCTTGACCGTGTCCAGCGGCAGTTCGCGCAGATAGTGCAGCGAGGTGTGCCCCATCCCGAAATCGTCCAGCGCCACCTTGACCCCTGCCTCGCGAAGCCGTTTCAGGTTGTCGACCGTGTGCGTGTCCGGCAGCAGCATCGTCGACTCCGTGATCTCGAGTTCGAGCACCGAAGGCGGCAGCTGCTCGCGCTGCAGAATGTCGATCACCTTCCGATGGAACGCCTGGTCCTGCAGCTGCCGGGGGGAGAGATTGACGGCAATCATGAAGTCATCCGGCACGACGCCGCGCCAAAGGCCCCGTTGCCGGCAGGCGAGCGACAGGATATGCAGGCCGAGACGATCGCTCAGGTCAATGTCATCCGCCAGCGTCACGACGATGGGCGGGGCCACGCGCCCCAGCACCGGATGCTGCCAGCGCAACAGTGCCTCGGCGCCGAAGACGCGCCCGGTCTGGCAATCCACCTGCGGCTGGAATTCGAGGAAGATCTGCCCCTCCTCCGTCTTGACCGCATCTTCAAGATCGCTCGCCAGCGCCACCGCCATCCGACCCTCGTCGCCCGGGAGGTCGAGGCACCGTTTTGCCTTCAGGCTCGCCTCTGGCGACTCCGCGATATGGAGAAGGGACGCGAGCACGTCCTGGCTTTTGCGCCTGGAAAGTTGTTCGGCCATGCGGACGAACGGGACGTAGATTGCCGCCCCCGCCGCCAGGGCAAGCACCTGCACCACCGTGCCGGCAAACGAGCCCGTGACCGCGTAGCCGCTGAACAGGGCCGGCGTCGTCCAGGCCACGCTATAGCCCGTGTTCGGCATCAGGCCGGCGACGATCGCTCCGTAGGCAATGAGAATCTGCACGACCGGGGCCAGGACGAATGGAACCGCATACACGGGATTCAGCACCAGCGGCAGCCCGAAGAGCAAGGGCTCGTTCACGTTGAACAGCGCCGGCAGCATCACGAAGAGCGCCATCTTGCGTCCGCGCAGGGTGCTGCTCGACAGCAGCAGCGCGAGGATCAGGCTCAGCGTACCGCCGGACCCTCCCATGCGCGCAAACGCCGAGAAAAAGTCGTAGGTGAAGATGAACTGAGGGTGGCCGCCGCTGGCAACCGCGGCCACGTTTGCGTGAGCCGCCGGCTCGAGGACGTGTTGCTGGACGCTGTACAACGCGTTCGGCCCATGGATGCCCAAGAGCCAGAGCGCCTGGGTGGCGGTCTCGTAGCCGAGGCCGAACAGGAGGCTATTGGAGACGTTCGAGGACGGCGCCGCAAGCAGCGCGCTCAATGCCCCGGTCAAATTGGACCAGCCGACCCATACCAGCGCTGCCTTGAGCAGGGCGAACGCCAGGATCGTCAGCATGCCGGCCGGCATCACCGTGAACACGTCACCGACCAGCGGGTCGTTGCTGAGATGATTCGACGGAATGCGCAGGCGGCGGATACCGCAAAGCTTCAGGAAAAGACTGCCGCCAAGCGACGCGACCAGCAGGGCGCCAAACAGCCCCTGGCCCAGCGAGAGCGACGCCATCAGTGTCGCGTCGCCGTTCGGGGCAATCAGCGTAAAAAAGCACGACACCACCACCGCCGCCGCCACCGTGGGATTGACAACGCGATGACCGGCGCGCTGGTTATGCAGATGCGTCAGGACATCCGCAAAACCATACAAGGCGACGAGCGAGCCGATCCCGAAGGTGCCGGCGAGCAGGCTGTCGCAAAAGGAATCCAGGCGCGTGCCGAAGGCGTCGGTCAACCACCGGTGTATCCCGGCGGTGGGCGGATAACGCAGCAGCAGCGCCAGCGCGCCAATCATGATGAGCGGCAGGGACAGCGCAAGCCCCCGACGAATGGCGATGAAATACGGCCGGCGGTCGACTTGCTCAACGATGGTGAGAAACCTGAGCCAAGGCGCAGGCGCTTGCGTGGTCATAGGGCTCGACCTTCTTTTCGAGGTGGTATCGGCGAATCCCAGGGCTTTCGAAGAACGCGTTTCTTCGGACTACGGCCACGTTAAACGGCAACACCAAGGGACGACTGAAGCGCTTTGTTGAAAGATTGCGTCACCCAAGCCACTTCGCACATGGCAAGATTCGTGCAATACCTAGGGAAAACCCGATGTTTTGCCGCGCGCACGCACCACGGTGAAGCATCGGCACGTGAATGGCGCCGATGCAGTGCACGGCGCATCCTAGGACCGACAGCCAACCCCTCCCATGCCGACTTCCATCAGCGCCCCTCGAGCTTCAAGACTTCCCATGCCCCTCCTTCAAACCCTCCGGCTGCTGCGCGACCCGCATCGGCGTTATCGCTTTGCGCGAACCATCCATGGCACGCGGGTCGGCCTGGGTGTCCTGCTGTCCATCGCGGTCACGTCGGGGCTCGGCCTGCCGCATGGGGAATGGGCCACCATCTCGCTGCTGATCGTCATCGCCGGGCTGCAGCACCATGGCAACATCCGCAAGCGCGCGGCCGAGCGGGCCTGGGGCACGCTGATCGGCGCGCTGGCCGGCCTGTTGCTCATCGTCCAGCAGACCTGGCTCGGCCACCCGCCGCTGACCTACGCGCTGATGGCCATCGCCTGCAGCATCTGCGCCTATCACGCGATCGGCAAGGGCGGCTATATCGCGCTGCTGGCGGCCATCACGCTGGTGATCGTGGTGGGGCATGGCGACAACAACCTGCTCGACGGCGCCTGGCGCACGCTCAATGTGCTGATCGGGATTGCGATTGCGCTGCTGTTCTCCTTTGCGCTGCCGCTGTACGCCACCTACTCGTGGCGCTACCGGCTGGCCGATGCGCTGCGTGAATGCGCCAAGGCCTATGCGAGCCTCTCGGCGGCGGGCGACCCAACGAGCGACACAACGGGCGATGGGTATCGCACGCACCTCGGCAAGCTGAACACGCTGCTGGTGCAACTGCGTTCGCTCATGCCCTCGGTGTCCAAGGAGATCGACGTGCCGGTTGCGCGGCTTGAACGCATCCAGCGCAGCCTGCGCATCTGCATCAGCACGCTGGAGCTGCTCGACGCGGCACGCGCATCGTCGGGCGAACCGGCCACGCACCCGAGCGCAGATGAATGGTCTGCCATGGAGGACCAACAGACGCGCGACACACTGATCGGCATGGCGCGGGCGCTCAGGTTCGGGACGGTCGCACGCCTGACGCACGAGCGCGCGGCGGACAGCCAACCGGCAAGCCATTTGCCCAGCCCGCTGCCCGCCGACCGCGCCCTGGCGCTGCGCTTCGCCAGCGAGGTCGAGCAACTGCGTGGCGAACTCCTGGCCATTGCCCCGCAATGGAATATCGGCTGAGCGATTCGGCTGACAACGATGGCGCGCGACCGCCTCATCCCATGCACTCGTAGCGCGCCGCCACCGGCGCTCGCGCCAGGATCAGCAAGGCATGGCCCAGCGCGCTGACGCTGCCCATCAGGAGCAGGAGCCACCACCACGTCCACCCGAGCGATTGCCAGCCAAACGGAAGTGCAAAGGTCAGGAGCAATGCGCCGACGGCGACGGCATCATAGAAGTGGGTGGTGCGCGCTTCGATCCAAATCCCATTCACACCCCATCCTCATCCGCCGCAAACCCGCGCAATGCGCGGGCATCTGCAATGGTGACCGCACCATAAGAGAGTTGCACCCACCCCTTCGCCTCGAAGCGCTGCAAAGCGGCATTGACCTGCTTGCGCGAGGCATTGGCCATCGCCCCGACTTCGGCTTGCGACAACGGTACGAACCGCTCGTTTCCGGACGCCAAGCGCTCGAGAACGGCGGCGATCCGTCGGGTGACGTCCCGAATCAGCAGGTCGTACACCAATCGAATGAGCCTGTCGCCATTCAGCACTGAAATTGCCCCGAATTGGCGCGCGGCCTCTGGTGAATCGGCGGCCATTCGGTCCATGTCTTCGAGCGGCAAGTGCAACAGCCAGGCATGGTCGAGGGCACGCACTTCGACACGACGGGGCTGCTTTGTCAGAAAGCAACCTTCGCCGATCCAGGAGCCCGGCTCGCTGATATGAACAAGTCTCGGCGCAGTCTTCATTGGCGCAACGCTGACGGCCACAACCCCGCCAACCAGGCCGTAAATCCCCCCCAGCGGATCTCCCACGCGGTAGACGATCTCTCCCGGCTTCAACTGCACAAGGCGAGCGCTGCGCAAGACCTCGCGCTGCAATTCAGGTGGCTGCAGAGCAAGCCAGCCCGCCTGGGTCAGGATGGCTTCCGCTCTTGCCCGATCGAACGGCCCGGCAGATTGGTGCATGTCGTCGTCGCCTTTGTCCCGATCGGCACAAAGTACATCGGACGAGGTAGGTAGTCTACGCCCGCTCCCACGCGTCAAACATGACGTGACGCGTGGTCATGTGAACCACATTGGGTCCGCACCCGCCTGCGGCCAAGCCCGTTGGCACGGCACACGGGTTCACCTCGCAAGGCAGGCGCCTGGTTTTGGAATCCCTGCCCTACCCGCGCATTGGCAATTCACTCGTTTTAGTAGGCATCTGTAGTCGGTATGGACGTTCGGGCTGAACCGCAATTGATTGACTCGGAGTCCATGCTGCACGCAGGCCCGATGAGCCTGCCCTCACCGGCGGTCTTCAAGTACGAGAACACCGTACTGGGCTGGGCAAAGCCGTTTCCCAGCGGGCTTCGCGCGTGGCGCGATCTGTCCTACGGCCCCGACCCGCAGCATCGTTACGACGTCTTCACCACCCCCAGGCTGGAGAACGCGCCGGTGCTGGTCTTCTGGCACGGCGGAGGTTGGACGCGCGGCTGCAAGGAGGCGGTGTCGTTTCTGGCATCCACGATCACCCGCCTTGGCATGGTGTTGGTCGCGCCAACGCATCGGCTGGCGCCCATGCATCGGCTCCCCGCCGCGTTTGATGACGCGGCCATCTTGCTTGCCCACCTGAGCACACGCGCACATGAATGGGGCGGCGACCCGGATCGCTTTTACCTCGCGGGGCATTCCACCGGGGGCGCCATTGCCGCCATGACCGCCCTGCGCCGATCGACCTTGCAGCTCGTGAAGTTCAACCACAAGGCCGTTCGCGGGTGCTTGCCGATCAGTGGCGTCATGGATCTCCGGCACCCCTGCTCGTTCTGGGATGACACCAAGCAATATGACCCCGCCGTGCTGGTGGAGGAGACGGAGTCCGCCGCCTCGATGAGCGTCCTGAGCTGGGCAACCGCAAACAGCGTTCCGATGTTGCTGAGCTATGGGCAGTACGACGACGCGGGTGTGGCGCGTTCGAACCGGCGCATGTACGCCATCCTCAAGCACACGAGTCTCAACCGGCTGATCTCCTGCCACCGAAACCGAGGCGACGATCATTTTCTGACCCACCTTAGCCTGAACCAGCCCCTCCACCCCTGGTTTTCAAGGCTTGTGCAACTGGTTAGACAAACCTCGGGCTGAGTCATGCCTACGGGGCGGCGCGATCCGCCATCGGCCCCCCCCCCACCCCGCACGCGCCGCCAGTACCTAATTTGCGGCGTTGACATCGGCTACCCCCTTGACTATCAACGGTAGGTGATGATCGGTGGCACGCAACGCGCCCTGACGAGGCGTTGCGGCACCAGAACATACGACAGCCGTACGCGCAATAGAACGAGTGACGCAGTCACCGCCGCTTGAGGGGGGCCATCTTGGCATCGGGATCGCTTGCAGTCCAACCAGGCTTGCTGCTGGGCATGTCGCCAGGGCGTCGGACCTATCAGATAGCGCAGGCGGTTGCCTTGCTGTCATTGGTGGTCTTGCTCTCGGTGGTGCCGTTTGCCAAGGTGCAGCTGGCACAACTTCCGTCGTTTATCCCGACCTATGAGTCGGCGCTCATCCTCAATGACCTGATTACGGCTGTCCTGCTGTTTGGCCAGTTTGCCATCACGCGTTCACGCGCCATGCTGGCACTGGCGAGCGGTTATCTGTTTACGGCCACCGTGGCGGGCGGGCACCTGCTGTCGTTCCCGGGGTTGTTTGCGCCCAGTGGGCTGCTCGGCGCGGGGCCGCAAAGCACGGCCTGGATCTACATGTTCTGGCACGCGGGCTTTCCGCTGTTCGTGATCGCCTATGCCGTGCTCAAAGACCGGGAAGAACAGCAGCCCGATCGCTTCACACCCTACACGCTCACGGGGCGGACCACGCTGCTCACCATTGCCGCCGTGGTGGGCGCGGCGGTTGCGTGCGTGGCGTTGGCCACGGCGGGCGGGCACTGGCTGCCGGCGGTCATGGCCGGCAATGGCTATGCCCCGGCCCAGCCCATCATTGCCGGCGCGGTGTGGGGTTTTTGCGTGGTGGCGCTGGCCGTGCTCTGGCGCAGCAAGCCGCATCTGACCATCGACATCTGGCTGATGGTGGTGCTGTGCGTGTGGATTTGCGATATCGCGCTCAGCGCGCTGTTCAACCATGCGCGCTACGACCTCGGCTTCTATCTGGGGCGCGCCTTTGGGCTGCTGGGGGCGAGCTTCATCCTGTTGCTGCTGCTGATCGAGAACAGTGTCCTGCACTCCCGGCTGGTGGCCGCGCGCACCGAACTCAAGCGGCTCGCGGCCACCGACCCGCTCACCGGTCTGGCCAACCGGCGTGCCTTCGAGTCTGGCCTGAGCGAGGCATGGCAGCGCGGCGCGCATGCCGGGTCTGCGCTGTCTGCGCTGTTGATCGATGTCGATTGCTTCAAGCATTACAACGACCGATACGGCCACCTGCAGGGCGACCAATGCCTGATCGTTGTCGCCGATTGTCTGGCCAGGCACGTACCGCGCGATGGTGACCTGATCGCCCGCTATGGCGGCGCGGCATTCGCTGTCCTGCTGCCGGATGCCGATATGCAGGCAGCGGCGCACGTGGGGCAGCGCTTGTGCGAAGCGGTCGCGGCGCTCGACATTGCGCATGCGGGCTCGGTGGTGGCGGGCCATGTCACCGTGAGCGTGGGCGTGGCGGGCGGCTGGGCGCTGGATGGGGCGTTGCCGCATGTCCTCGTCAAGACGGCGAATGACGCGCTGCTCGCGGCCAAGGCTGGCGGGCGGAACCGGGTGGTTGTGGTGCCGATGCCGCCTCAGTTGATGCGGGGGGTTGTGACGGCGTAAGGCGCTTGTGCAGGCACTTGAACCAATGGCACCATGACGCCATGCAACGCGCACCCACTACCACCCTGTTGATTATTCGCGCCCACCTGCCAACGGGAGGGTAGTGCGTGGCCGTCAGCCATCCAGAACCCGCCCCCGAGGCGGGTTTTTTGTTGCCCGCCGTACCGCCGCTCGGCGCGGGGCGCTGAACCTTGAAGGACATGAACGACCGATGATCAACATTCGACAGGCGCAGTTTCCGGACGACATGTCCGCCGTGCAGGCCATCTTTCGCGAATACGTCGCGAGCCCCAGTGTCAGCCTGGAGTTTCAGGACTATGAAGCCGAGTTTGCGGCGCTGCCCGGCAAATACGCGGCGCCGCGCGGGCGGCTGCTGCTGGCGTGGCAGGCCGGCACCGTGGTCGGGTGCGCGGCGTTTCGGGAGGTGAATGCCGCCACGTGCGAAATGAAGCGCGTCTACGTTCGCCCGGCCGCGCGCGGAGCGCAGCTCGGCCGCCGCCTGGTCGAGCGCCTGCTCGAAGACGCCAAGGCCGCCGGCTATGCGTGCATGTGTCTGGACGTGCTGCCGGAGTTCAAGGCGGCCCAGCAGCTGTATGCGTCGCTGGGTTTTACGCCAGCGCCGGCCGTTACGTTCAATCCGGTTCCTGGGACGCTGTTCCTGGCGCGGGCGTTGTAGGGCGTGGCGCAGGCGGATGACGAACCTGATGCTCCGTGCGTGAAGGTCTGCGCTCGGCGTTCAAACCTCTGCTATTGCCGAGCGCCCCGCTCAAAACATCCCATTGGAATTGGAGCGCGGGATATTCGGGGCGAGCCACGGGGCCGAGTTCTGCGGGTCTCCGACTGGCTGCAGCGTGTCCCAGTGCTCGACCGCCCTTCCGTCGGCGTCCATCCTGTAGATGTCAACGCCAGCGATCCCCGTATCCGCAGGGTCGTCGTTGAACAGATTCAGGAAATTGACGTGCGCGAAAACATAGTCGCCCACGGCGATGATCCTGTGCACGACAACGCGCGCGTTGGCGCGCTCCTTGGTGATCTGGCTGAAGAATTTCCCCAGCGCCTCGGGGCCGTCCGGAATCAGCGGGTTGTGTTGGATGTATCCGGGGCTGATGAACTTGGCCACGGATTCCTCGGACTGCTTCTTGTTGATCACGAGGTCGTAGAAGCCAAGGACGGTGTCTTTGTTGCGAACCGCGCGGCTGTCATTCGGATCGACCAGTTCAAGCATGGTGAAACTCCTCATATGCCAAGTGGATGTGGCCTGCCCGCTGTTTTTTTGTCCGAGCGAATAGAAGCTTAGTGCATCGAAACGCTCCGGCGATGTGAATCGCCCCGGCTTTCCTAGACACCCACGAGCCGTTGGGAATGGCGTTATTTGCCGGCGCCCCCGCCCGCCCGCGCCCGCACCAGAACTGAGCGCACCGCACGCCCACGCACCAGAGCCGTGCAGCCACACCCGCACAAGCGCCCAGAAACCAAGCCTGCCACCGTCGCATGCCCCAGGCATGGAATATGCACAACGGCGTACATCAGGCCAATGACGGCTTGGTATCGGCCCCAGCCGCCTGTAAAGCGGAGGGCCGGAACTCGTGGACAACGGCGTCCGCCTCCGGGGTAGCAGCATTGGCTCGCACCCCGGGCGCGGACGTTTTTCTTTTTTTGACCCCACCCCTTAAGGGAATGCGCGATGGCTTACTTAGCTCCTGCCGAATTTGTCGGCAAGATGGTCGATGCCGGTGAATCCAAGCTCTTGATGTCCACCCGGGACACCCTCATCCGAGCCTATATGGCGGGCGCAATCCTGGCGTTGTCGGCGGTGTTTGCGGTCACGATCAACGTCAATACGGGCAACCCGCTGATCGGCGCGCTGCTGTTCCCGGTCGGGTTCTGCATGCTCTACCTGCTGGGCTTTGACCTGCTGACCGGGGTCTTCACGCTGGCGCCGCTGGCGGTGATCGACCGGCGGCCGGGCGCGACGTGGGGCGGCGTGTTCCGCAACTGGGGGCTGGTGTTCTGCGGCAACTTTGCGGGGTCGCTCACGGTTGCGGTGTTCATGGCCATCATCTTCACGTTTGGCTTTAGCGAGGCCCCGAGCCTGGTCGGCCAGAAGATCGGCCTGATTGGCGAGAGCCGCACCATTGGCTACGCCGCCCACGGCGCGGCGGGCATGCTCACGCTGTTCATCCGCGCGGTCATGTGCAACTGGATGGTGTCCACCGGCGTGGTGGCGGCCATGATGTCGACCTCGGTGTCGGGCAAGGTCATTGCCATGTGGATGCCGATCCTGGTGTTCTTCTACATGGGCTTCGAACACTCGGTCGTGAACATGTACCTGTTCCCGTCCGGCCTGATGCTCGGCGGCAAGTTCACGCTGATGGACTACCTGCTCTGGAATGAACTCCCGACCGTGCTCGGCAACGTGGTCGGTGGCCTGACCTTCGTGGCGGCGGCGCTGTACTCCACCCACTACAAGACCGCACCCAAGCGCGACCCCAAGCGCGCCCTGGCTTGAGGTTGGCGCACGCATGAGCACGCTGCGCGTCTCGGTCGGCCAGCATTCGGTAGCGGGGCGCAAGCACGTCAACCAGGATTTTCATGGCGCGGCGCACCCGGCCGAGCCGCGCCTGAGCACCAAGGGCATTGCCGTGGCGCTGGCGGATGGCATCGGCAGTAGCGCCGTCAGCCAGGTAGCCAGCGCTGCCGCCGTGCGGGGCTTCCTGGACGACTACTACTGCACGGCCGAGACGTGGACCGTGCGGCGGTCGGCACAGTGCGTGCTGGCGGCGCTCAATTCGTGGCTGCACGCGCAGACCCAGCGCAGCGATGCGCGCTTCGACAAGGACCGCGGCTACGTCTGCACCTTCAGCGCCCTGGTCTTCAAGGGCCGCGAGGTGCACCTGCTGCATATCGGGGATTCGCGCATCTACCGGCTGCATCCGCAGGCTTGGGAGCAACTGTCGGAAGACCATCGCGTGCGCGTGTCTTCGGTCGAGTCTTACCTGGGCCGTGCGCTCGGCGTGGGGCCCACCGTGGAGGTCGACTACCGCTGCCTGCGCGCCGAAGCGGGCGAGGTGTACATCCTGGCCACCGACGGCGCCTACGCCTACCTCGACAGCGCAGCCGTGCACCAGGCGCTGGCCGCGCACCCCGATGACCTCAATGCCGCCGCGGCCATGCTGGTGTCCACCGCATTGGCGCGCGGTAGCGAAGACAACATCACCGTGCAACTGATGCGGGTGGATGCGCTGCCCGAGCTCGCCGCGCAAGACCTGCATGCCGAACGCCGCAGCCTGGTCCTGCCACCGCCGTTGCAGCCACGCATGCAGGTGGATGGCTACCTCATCGTGCGCGAGCTGTATGCGAGCGCACGCAGCCACGTGCACCTGGCCGTGGACGAACGCAGCGGCCGCCATGTCGCGCTGAAAACGCCCTCGGTGGATTTGCGCGAAGACCCCGCCTACCTCGACCGCTTTCTGCTGGAAGAATGGGTCGCACGCCGGATCGACCACCCGCATGTGCTCAAGCCCCATGCGGCCGACCACGCGCGGCAGACGCTGCATGTCGCCATGGAATACGTGGACGGCCAGACCCTGGCGCAGTGGATGACCGACCACCCGCGCCCCGATCTCGACACCGTGCGCCGCATCGTCGAACAGATTGCCCAGGGGCTGCAGGCCTTTCACCACCGTGAAATGCTGCACCAGGACGTGCGGCCCGAGAACGTGATGATCGACCACACCGGCACCGTCAAGATCATCGACTTTGCGGCCGTGCACGTGGCCGGCCTGGCCGAAGGCACGCGCACCCCGCACGCGCAGGCGCCGGTGGGTGAATTGCAATATGCCGCGCCGGAATACTTCCTTGGGCTGGGCGGCAGCACCGCTTCCGACCTGTTCTCGCTGGCGGTGATCATGTACCAGATGCTGACCGGGCACCTGCCCTACGGCCTGCAGGTCACGCGCGTACGCACGCCCGATGATCTTCGGCGCCTGCGCTATATCCCTGCGCGTGAGCGGCGGCCCGACTTGCCCGCATGGATCGACGGCGTGCTGCGCCGGGCCTTGCACCCGAGCGGGCGCAAGCGGCAGGAAGCGCTGTCCGAGTTCGTGCAGGACCTGCACACCGCCGGGCGTCAATACCAGAGCCGCCGCGCGGTGCCGCTGCTGGAACGCAATCCGGTGGCCTTCTGGCAGACACTCGCGGTGCTGCTGGCGCTGGCAGTTGTGTTGCTGCTGGGCTTGCGGCTCACGGGGCATTGAGTGCGTAGGGGTTGCTCGTCGGGCGCTGATGCTTGACCCGCCCGCACACAGCATTACGGATACCCCCGATACCCCCACAGATAGGTCCCAGATACCCGCGTTCGGGCTTCTGCGCTCGGCATCCGGAGCTCGGACCTCGGCATTCGGGCTTCCGAACTCGGCGTTCGGGCCTCTGCGCTCGAAGTTTTCGACCTCTGAGCTCCGCATTCGGGGCTCTGGCCTCCGCGCTCCGAGCTCGGACGTCGGCGTTTGGCCCTCCAAGCTCGGCGCTTGGCACTCTGAGCTCGGAATTTTCGACCTTCGAGCTCGGCGTTTGAGTGTTTATGCTCGGCGCTCGGGTCTTTGAGGTCGGCGTTCGAGTGTTTTTGCTCGGCACTCGGGTCTCCGAGATCGGCGTTTGAGTGTTTTTGCTCGGCACTCGGGTCTCTGAGGTCGGCGTTCGAGTGTTTTTGCTCGGCGCTTGGGTCTTTGAGGTCGGCGCTTGAGTGTTTTTGCTCGGCGCTTGGGTCTTTGAGATCGGCGTTCGAGTGTTTTTGCTCGGCGTTTGGGTCTCAGACCCTGGCACGCGACAGTTTTACCCTCGCGATTGGATGTCTGAGGGTCGCCCGCGTCACTTTTTGCTCGGCGTTGCGCACTTGGCTTGTGCGCGTAAGCTGAAGGACGGCCTGAGCCGCCCCAGAAGGCGACATCGACAGCAAGGGTTGAGCCATGACCGAGGACCGAGACAAGAACGCGCCGACCCCGCAGAGGGCGGACGGGAGCGTACACGTCGCGCGAGATAGCGCGCCCACTGGCGCAGAACTGGCGCTTGAGGCGCGGCGCTTCATTTGGATGGCGGCATTGACCCGATGCAGCAGGATGCTGCGCACGGCCATCCGCTCACGCGAGTGGGCCGAGCAAGCCGGCCTGAAGTGGGATTTCGCCGATCAATCCTTCCCCACCCCGGTCGATGGCGCCCTCATCAGCACAAGCCTGGCACAGATGGCTGTCATCACGTTCTTGACCGTGTTCAAGCCGGGCACGGAAGACAAGGGCAACGTGGCCGGAAACCGAGACGCCCCCATCGCAAGCTTTCGTGAAGCGTGCGTTCGGCAGGCATTTCCGGAGGCATCGGATCGTGCGGCTTTCGTTGCGCTGTGTCAGCGGCTGGAGGAAGCCCGTGACTGCCTCTTGGCGCATGCCGATGGCGGCGCTCAAGAGATGGAACATTCGGAGAATCTATCGTCGTTCGGGCCCCAGGATGGCGGTGTTGCACTGGAGGACATCGGGCCCCTCCTGGACTGTGTGGAAAGGCTTCTGAAGGCCGTGCAGATCATGCGGATGCGGCCCGCCGGCCAGGGCAGCCGGTAGCGGCTGGTTTTGGCGCCGGTTTTTTCTTCACGGTTGGTGCCACAGATGCGCGATTCTGCCGGTGCCGTTCTATAGCGCCCCCGCCCGTCTCGGGGTCGCGTTCACTGCTGTTCTTTTATTTCTGCTCGTTCCCGCGCTCCAGCACGCGCAGGATTTCCCACTGGTACAGATCCACCAACACGCCCTCCAGCGCGGCGACGTACCCTCGCTCAGAGATCGCTCAATCGAATGATTTGGCTGTTCACGCCATGGAAGGTGAGTGCGATCAGCCTGCCCTGGTCGATCATCAACCGAGTAATGCGGTGCGCATCCAGGCCAAATCCGTTGTTCTTGAACTCGCCTGGAATGAAGTCCTTGATGTAGCGGTTGAGACGACGGGCGCTGAGGTCATATATCAGCAGATCTCTGCCGTAACCAACATAGAGGGTCTGCTCATGCAGCATGGGTACGGGCACACGTAAGGGCGTCACCGGCAGGCCGAGGAGCGTTTGAACGGCACCAGACGGGAGGCTGACGAGCTTGATCAACTGCCCGCCCAGAGTGCCCTGTCGGATCACGATGTCATTGCCGTCCACGGACACCGGCCACTCTAGCGCGTCGCCCAAACCACGCACGGGCGGCAGAGGTTGCCCGCCGGCACGTGGGTAAAAAACATACCCTGCGTCGCTGTTCACTTCATCGCCCGCAACCAGGTAGTCTCGGGTCGCTGCGAAAAACTTTGCATCTGAAACCATCTTCCTATCAACGGTGACAATGGTTTCATTGCCCGGCTCGCTTTGCACGCAGGCCTTGTCCGGCGTCTCCGTCGATTTCAGCGTGTCCGGATCGAGTTCAGCGCAAGCTTGTTGCTGCGTGAAGTGGCAGCCGCATGCCATGAGCTTGCCTCGCTCGATGTGCAGCAGGCCGATGGATTTGGCCTGGGCGCGCTTGGTGATCCTGAGCGTCGCGCGGTCGACGACGAAAAAGTTTGGCCGCCCTTCCTGTTCGTACTGATACCCCACGGAAGCGTAAATGTGCCGGTCGTCTGCAGCGATGGAACCGATGGCGTCCTGGTATTCCTCGTCGTTGGGCGCAATCTGGATGGATGCCAGCTCGTCGAGCGTGTTGCGGTCGAATACGCCGATGGTTGCGCCGCCACCGCAACGGGTCGTCCGGCACCCATAGCGTCCAACATAAAGCCGGTCACCAGAGAAATGGAACAGCTCCGGAAAAGCGCCAAACTCCAGGTTCTTGGTGGTTGTGTTTGCCAACGGCTCCCCATTTACCAGCACCTGCGCGAAATCGGTTTGCCGCTCGGCTTGGGAGAGCTCCACCACAACCTCGCCACTGACGACTTGCGCCTTGAGGCGCGCCTCATTCAGCGCGTGTGCCACATCCGGATCAGGGTTTGCAGCCTGCACCTTTTCGAGGATCCTCACCGCGTTCGGGCACTCATCCAAGGTCTGGCTCAACCAGAGCCCGTACTGCCTGAGCGCGGGAAACACGGCCGCCGAAACGGATGCGTCCCGAGCAAAGCCTTCGATACCAGCTTGTTTGCAGAGGCCGATTGCGGCATACAGATCCTTCGAGTCCGCCAATTGCGCCTCGGCCTGCCGGCACTGCTGCACGACCCTCGCCTCCTGCCATGCGCCATTGCGAAGCGCATCTGCGTTGATCCGATACGTCTCCATGTGCCAACTGGCAGTGTTGCCCGTGGAAACCGGCGAGCCCGCAGCCAGCAGGATGTCTCCCTTGATGGCGATGGTCGAGGCGGAGATTGGCAAACGTGCGACCTCCTTACCTGTGCCCATGTCGAAAACGACGACGCCACCATCGGCACCGGTGGACTTGTCAGTTGCGGTGGTGAATATCAGTCCGCCATGCAGCGCCATGGAATAGAAGTGCGCATACCTGGGGATGCTCTGCACGATGGAAAACGACTTCAGGTCCACGACATGCATCTCGCCGCAATTCGCGGTCAGCACGGCGTTGTCATTGTCGGCTTGCTCCACGGAGAGTTCGCAGTTGGCGTTGATCTTTTCCAATGGCGGCGGGATCTGGATGCGCCCGAGTTCTCGAAGCTGGTGATCGAAGACCATCAGATCGTTCTTGCCGCTTGCCGAGGT
This sequence comes from uncultured Ralstonia sp., assembly GCA_913056305.1. Taxonomy (GTDB): domain Bacteria; phylum Pseudomonadota; class Gammaproteobacteria; order Burkholderiales; family Burkholderiaceae; genus Ralstonia. Next base: position 989 of record CAJXMR010000019.1, on the reverse strand, counting down.
AGCTGTATAGATGCGGTCGCCCCGGGAGCCGATCAGGCGAAAGCCTGGCACCGTGGTTTCCTGGATGAGCTTGAGTGAGGGTAGGGCCAGGATAGCGACCGCCTGTTGAAAGGTGTAGGCCCCCGTCTGCCCCTGAAACAACACCAATCTGTTCCCTTGGATGAATGCACCCAGAACTGGATTGGCGAGACGTATCTTGCCCAGCACTGCACCGGTTTTCCGGTTGATCACCTCAATCGGGAAGGATGCGGGATATGGTGTGTGGAGCACGATGTACCGGGCATCTTGGGCGATCAATGCCGGGTCTGTCTTCCCAGATACCAAGTTGGTCCAGTGCCCATTCGTAAAGTCGAATTGGACAATGCTTCTTGTATTGCCGTTGTCGTCGTAGTGCGAATAGACGAGATCGCCGTCGATCGGGCGGATCAACTCTGGAAAGCCCTTTCCGATCGGCGCGGGGTGGTTCGCCAGGGTGTTGGCCTGCACGAACGGCGCTTCGCCGGCGTGCAGCGCAGGCGCGGACACAAGGTGCGAGATACGAGCAGCGTAGGCTGTTGCCAGGCAAGCTTCATCGGCGCAATGATCACGTGCGGTCTTGATCCAGAGGCGCTGCGCTGTGATCAATCGCTGCTGTTGGTCTTTCGAAGCGGCACTTCGAGCGGCTCCGAAGGCCGACGCCAGTTTCTCGTCCAGCGCCGAAAGGCTCGGGCTGGCGCAGATGAGCTTTTCCGCCCTGGATTCCGCCTGTGCGCAATCGAAACTGGCTGCATGCGCGGCAACGATTGCCAGGCTCCCCCATATTGCCGCCAGCACCCGCTTCATGTTCCCCCCGCGTCAATGTAGAAGCACGTTGTTGCACACTCGTGTGCCGGATGATGCCGCAAATGTAGGGGGCTTAGTGCAGTCTCCTGCGCCTGGGGGGGATGGCGCCCCCGCCCGTCTCGGGGTCGCGTTCACTGCTGTTCTTTTATTTCTGCTCGTTCCCGCGC
>CAJXMR010000018.1 GCA_913056305.1 uncultured Ralstonia sp. | reverse complement strand
CCTGCCAGCAACCGAACCGCCGCGTGGACGTCGAAGTGGTCGGCACCCGCAAGGCACAGTAATTCGGTACCTGCAGGTCAAAAAAAGCCCAGCGAAAGCTGGGCTTTTTTTTCGCCCCTATTCCGGGCAAACCAGCGGGATCAGACCATAAAAAGCGGTGATGCCCCGCGTCACCGCTTTTTGCTTTGGCTGACGCCCGTGCATTTAGTAAGACGGCGTTGCCTGATCGTTGGCGACCATTGCGCGATCACCCACCCGAAGGTTGTTCGGACTGCGCTGCGTGACGGTGGCGAGACGGCCATCGTCCAGACGCACGTTCACACGATAGACGGTCTGCCCACCGGCACCCGCTGCGCGTTCAACCTGGTTGCCGGCCAGCGCGCCGAGCGCGGCGCCACCAATCGTCGCGACCGTGTTGCCGGTGCCGCCGCCGACCTGATGCCCCAGCACACCACCCGCCACACCACCGATGATGGTGCCGAGAATGCCCGGGCTATTGACCGGCGCCTGCATCGGCTCGATCGACTCGACCCGGCCATAGAGGGCGCCCGGCTGCTGCTGCGGCTGGCCGCCGTAAGCGGGTGCGGGGGCCGGCGCATAGCCGCCACCATAACCGCTGCCATATCCACCGCCGTAACCCGGGGCGGCACAGCCCGCCAGCACGGCGAGGCCCGCGACGCCGAGTCCCGCCAGAATGCGTTTCGATTTCATGATTTCTCCTAGAGCGAGGGTGATCATTGGAGAGAGTGCACGCGTATTTGTTCGCCTTTGTTTCAATGTGAAACCATTTAATCGCGTTGTGTGATTTGGTCGGTGCCGGGCTTTTTGGTACATTTCCTCACCTAGCCGTTTGAGCCCAGGCGCAGCGCACCATGACCACGACCTACGCGAACGCCGATCCCGGCGAACTCGAAAAATTCAGCGAACTCGCCCACCGTTGGTGGGACCCGAACAGCGAGTTCAAACCCCTGCACGAAATCAATCCGTTGCGCCTCGACTGGATCCAGTCGATCGCACCGCTGGTCGGCAAGCGTGTCGTCGACATTGGCTGCGGCGGCGGCATCCTCTCCGAGAGCATGGCGCGCGTTGGCGCCAACGTCAAAGGCATTGACCTGTCACGCAAAGCCTTGCGGGTGGCGGATCTGCACAGCCTTGAAGCCGGCGTTGCCGTCGATTATGAGGAGATCGCAGCAGAAGCACTTGCTGCGCGCGAGCCTGGCAGCTACGACGTCGTGACTTGCATGGAAATGCTCGAACATGTGCCCGATCCGGCGTCAGTTGTGCGAGCTTGCGCGACATTGGTCAAGCCGGGCGGCCACGTGTTCTTCTCGACCATCCACCGCAACGCCAAGGCGTATCTGCTGGCGGTGATCGGCGCGGAGTACGTGCTGAACCTGCTGCCGCGCGGCACGCACGATTACGACAAGTTCATCCGCCCTTCCGAGCTGGCGACGTTTGCGCGCACGGCGGGGCTGGAGCCGCAGCAGATGCGCGGCCTCGAATACAACCCGATCACAGGTCGCTATGCGCTCACGCAGGACACCAGCGTCAACTACCTGATGGCCACGCAGCGGCCGGCGGCGGCATGATCATCGGCAAATTTCCGAATCCGTTGGGTGCGGTGCTGTTCGACCTGGACGGCACCCTGGCTGACACGGCGCCCGACCTCGCTGCGGCCGCCAACAAGGTCCGTACCGACCGCGGCCTCGAACCCCTGGCCTACGAGGCGCTGCGCCCGATGGCCTCGCACGGGGCGCGCGGGCTGATCGGTGTGGCCTTCGGCGTGGGCCCCGGCGATGCGGAGTTCGAATCGCTCAAGCACGCGTTCCTGGCCAACTACGAGGCGGACATCTGCGTGCACACGCGCCTCTTTCCGGGCATGGACGATGTGCTGGCCGAACTGGGCCGCGCGGGTGTGCCGTGGGGCATCGTCACCAACAAGCAGGCGCGGTTCACGGTGCCGCTGGTTGCGCAGCTGCGCTTTCCGGTGCCGCCGGTCTGCGTGGTCAGCGGCGATACGACTCCGCATAGCAAGCCCCACCCTGCACCGCTGCTGCATGCCGCGCAATCGATCGGGGTATCGTCGCAGCATGTGGTGTACGTGGGCGACGATGTGCGCGATATCGAGGCCGGACGCGCCGCCGGCATGCCTACCATTGCCGCCAGTTACGGCTATTGTGGTAACGGGCCGCCGCCCGCCGAGTGGCAAGCCGATGCGCTGATCACGCACGCGACCGAGCTGATCCCGCTGCTGTTCGACGCGCAGCGCGCCTGATTGGCCCACCGCATGACACTTGACCGCCGCCTCCTCACCAGGACGCGGCGGTCGACTCACTGACGACGTACGCCACGCCGTGGCCGAACTGACACCAGTATGACGACCTCCCCCGATTCGCGTCCTGAGCAGCACTCCAACAACAACGGCCTGCGTGCACGGCTGGGCCGCTTGCGCGACACCCCAGGCTGGCAGCGCGCTGCGCAATTCGGCGCGCGGATGCGCACGTCGCGGCGCACCAGGCGTATCGGGCTGGGCGTGCTGATCTTCCTGGTGGTGTTCGGGCTGCTGGGCGCGGTGGGCGGGCCGCCGCTGCTGCACTATCTGGCCGAGACCCAGCTGAGCAAGGTGCTGGACCGGCCGGTGACGGTCGGCAAGATCCGCCTGAACCCGTACACGCTGCGGCTGGAAGTGGACCAGCTGCACATTGCCGAGCGCGACGGCAAGACGCCCTTTATCGACATCGGCCACCTGCATGTGAATGCGGCGTGGAGTTCGGTCTTCCGCCGCGCACCGGTCATCGAAGAGCTGACGGTGGATGCGCCACGCGTGCGCATCGTGCGCACCGCCGAGCAGCGTTTCAACTTCTCCGACATCCTCGACCGGCTGAATCAGCCGGAGGTGCCGCCCAAGCCCAAGTCAACCGAGCCGGCGCGCTTCGTGCTGGCCAACCTGAAGCTCAACGACGGTGCGATCCAGTTCATCGACCAGCCGCTGGGCGCGCAGCACACGGTGGATGGCCTGCAGATCGGCGTGCCGTTCCTGGCCAGCCTGCCGGCCGATGTGGACATCTTCGTACAGCCGCTGCTGGCTGCGCGCGTCGATGGATCGCCGCTGCATTTCGCGGGCAAGACCAAGCCGTTTGCAGAATCGTTGCAATCGGACCTGACCATCAAGATCGACGGCCTGGACCTGCCGCGCTACCTCGGCTATGTGCCCGGCCCGTTGCCGGTGGCCATCCCGCAGGGCAAATTGAGCACGGACCTGACCATCGATTTCCAGAAGCCCAAGACCGGCGCCCCGGTGCTGCGCGTGCATGGCACGGCGGGGCTCGACAACCTGGAAGTGACCGACCCGAAGAAGGCGCCGCTGGTGGCCGCCAAGCAAGTGCGCGCGACGCTGGCCGACGTGCGCCCGCTGGACAGCGTCTACCACCTCGATGCGCTGTCGCTCGACGGCGTGCGCGTCGATGCCGCGCGCGCGGCGGATGGCGCCATCAACTTCGCACGGCTTGGCGGCAAGCCGGCACCGACCGAGGCCAAACCCACCTCGCCCGAACCCGCCAAGCCGAAACCACTCGACGTCGTCGTCAGCAAGCTGCAGCTCGCCAACAGCAGCGTGCACTGGCGCGATGCCACCACGCAGCCGGCGGCCGACCTGACGCTGGAAGACCTCCACGGCGACGTGGCAGTGCGCACGCTCGGCGGCCCGACCACACTCGACGTGGGCGCCAAGCTGGCGCAGGGCGGCACGCTCAACGTCAAGGGCAGCACGTCGCTGGAGAAGAACAACGGCGAGCTGGAACTGAAGCTCGACGGCGTGAAGCTGGCCGGCATCGGGCCGTACCTGCGCCAGGCCGGTGCGCCGCAACTGCAGAGCGGCGCGCTGTCGGCCGACGGCAAGGTCGCGCTCGATTTCGGCGCGGACAAGTTCAACGTGCGCGCCGAGCCGTTGACCGCTAGCCTGGCCGATCTCGCCATGGCGCCGGCTTCGGGCAAGGACACGGCATTGCGCGCCAAGCTGTTGCGCGCCGATGTGAAGAGCTTCGACCTGGCTGCGCGCACGATCGTGCTGAACGAAGTGCGCACCGATGGCCTGCAGCTCGACGCGCTGCGCAAGAAAGACGGCACCACCACGCTGACGCTGCTCGACAGCACGGCGCCTGCCGCGGCCAAGCCCGCCGCCGCAAAATCGAACGCCGCCGCCGAGAAGCCATGGGCGGTCACCGTACAGACGCTGAAGGTGGACAACAGCGCCGTCGGCTTCGAAGACCAGACCAACTCGCGCCCGGTCAAGGTACGCGTCGAGCCGCTGAACGTGGTCGTGCAGAACGCCTCGACCGATCTCGGCAAGCCGGTCAACGTGCAGATCGGCGCGGGACTGGGCAGCAAGGGCAAGCTCGATGTGCGCGGCGATGTCGTGCCGCAACCGCTCAAGGCCGACCTGCGCGTGAACACGCAGAACCTGTCGCTGGCGGGCTTCGACCCGTACCTCGACAAGGCCCTGAACGCCGCCATCACCAGCGCGCTGCTGACGATGGACGGACGCCTCGTGCTCAACCAGGGCAAGGCGCTGACCGTCAACTACCAGGGCAACGCGACGCTGGGCAACGTGCGCCTGCAGGACCGCGTGAGCGCCGACGACTTCCTGCGCTGGCGCTCGCTCGCGCTCAACCGCATCCAGGCGAATTACGACGGCACCACACCGCACGTGCGCGTGGGCGCGGTGGCGCTCTCGACGTTCTATGCGCGGATCATCATCAATCCGAACGGCCGCCTGAACCTGCAGGACATCCGCGTGCAGCCGACCGAGGAGCGCCGCTCGCTGACGCAGTCGGAACCGGCCTCGGCACCTGCAGCGCAGACTGCCGCACCTGCCCCAACGCCTGCGGTGGCGGAAAGCGCGGCCCCCGCATCGTCGATGGCGGCAACCAGCGCACCTGCGCCCAAGGCCAGCGGCGCCGACCTGCGCATCGATGCCATCACACTGCAGGACGGCAACATCCGTTTCACCGACAACTTCGTCAAACCGAACTACACCGCCAACCTGACCGCCATCGGCGGCTCGGTCGGCACCATCAGCACGGCCGCCAACCAGCCACCCGCCGATGTGACCCTGCGCGGCAGCGTGGACAGCACCGCGCCGGTCGACATCCACGGCAAGGTCAACCCGCTCGCGCCCACCGCCTTTGTGGACCTGACCGCCAAGGCCGACGGCGTGGAGCTGACCAACCTCACGCCCTACTCCGCCAAGTACGCCGGCTACCCAATCACCAAGGGCAAGCTGACGATGGACCTGCACTACCTGCTCGACGGCGGCAAGCTGACGGCCGACAACCACATCTTCATCGACCAGCTCACCTTCGGCGACCGCGTGGAGAGCAAGGACGCGACCAACCTGCCGGTGCGCCTGGCGGTGGCGCTGCTGAAGAACTCGCGCGGCGAGATCGATGTGCGCGTACCGGTGTCGGGCTCGCTCAATGATCCGCAGTTCAGCGTCGGCGGCGTGATCCTGCGGGCCTTCGTCAACCTGATCGCGCGTGCGGTGACGGCGCCGTTCTCGCTGCTGGCCAGCGCGTTTGGGGGTGCCGGCGGCGAAGAGCTCGGCTATATCGAGTTCGACCCGGGCACGGCGGCCATCAGCCAGGCGTCGATCGCCAAGCTCGACAAGCTGGCCGCCGCGCTCAAGGACCGCCCGGGGCTGAAGGTCGACATCGTCGGCCGCGTCGATCCGGAATTCGACCGCGACGGCCTGCGCCGTGAGGCGGTGAACCGCCAGATCCGCGAACAGAAGCTGAAGGACGCCGGCGACGCCGCCGAGGCCGACACCAGTGTCAAGCCGGAAGAGGTGGACAAGTACCTCGAGCGCGCCTACAAGGCGGCCAAGTTCCCCAAGCCGCGCAATGTGATCGGCCTGGCGAAATCGCTGCCACCGGACGAGATGCGCAAGCTGATGGAAACCAACGTGCAGGTGACGGAATCGGACCTGCGCGAACTGGCCCAGCGCCGCGCCAACGCCGTGCACGTGGCGCTGGCCGAACGCGTGGACCCGGGCCGCCTGTTCGTGGTGGCGCCCAAGCTCGACGCCGAGGGCATCAAGGACAAGGGCAAGACCACGCGGGTTGATTTCGCGCTGAAGTGACCCATCTGTGGGATAATCATCTTTCTTCTATTGGGGCCGACCTGGTTTCGACGTGGGTTGCGAAGCAGTAGCGGGCATACCGAGGACCCGTCACCTCGTTAATCAATGGGAATGCAATAACTGCTAACGACGAACGTTACGCACTGGCAGCCTAAGGGCTGCCGTCCTCGCACTGGCTCGCTGACGGGCTAGGGTCGCAAGACCAGCGAGGTCATTTACGTCAGATAAGCCTCGGGTGCGTCACGGGCCCGAGGACGAAAACCCTAGTGAATCGCCGTCGTAGAGCGTGTTCGTCCGCGATGCGGCGGTTAAATCAAATGACTGAACTAAGTATGTAGAACGCTCTGTAGAGGACTTGCGGACGCGGGTTCGATTCCCGCCGGCTCCACCAATATCGAAACCCCAACCACTCTCGGTTGGGGTTTTTTCTTGCCTGATCGCAGCGGTTCCCGCGTGTTTGCGCGGATTTCTGCGAACGCCTGCGGACTTCGCCGGCCGGCCAAGTGGCCCGTCCATGGCCGCTTTCCACTCTCTCCAGGCCATTCTTCTCTCCGGTCGTGCTCTCCGCGAAAGGCCGGAAGTCCGCAAAGACCCTGATCTGCACCATTAAAAATCAACAAGTTACGCGCGGACCGATCAAGCGGTTGTTTTTCAGCATTGCCTACCCGGAGGGAACTCATTTCGTCTCTGCGACGGCGCCGTGGAGCCTGGCGCGCTGCTCCTCCCATAGCGCCGGCGGATCGACAGCCAAGTCGAACAGCGTGACATGGTTCGGCATGGCATCGTCCAGGATAGCGGCAACGATGTCCGGCGCCAGCGTGGTCAAGTTGACCATGCGACTGACGTAGCTGTTGTCGATCCCTTCGGCAGCGGCGATCTCCTTGAGGGACTTGGCCTCGCCCGACTCCAGTATGGCCAGCCACCGATGGCCTCTGGCCAGCGCCAGTTGCAGCGGTGTGGCCGCCGCGTCCCACGGTCTGGCCTTGGTCGTTTCGCCGGTGGGCAGCGTGACCAGCTTGCGCCCGCTGCGCCGCTTGATCTGGATCGGCACCGACAACGTCAGCCGGCCATCGCTGGCCTTGACGATGTCGGGCTCGCCCGTCTTGTGGATGCGGATCTCGCTCATGACAAGGCCTCCTCGGGCTGGGCAACGCCCGCCGGTTGCAGTTCCAACACCAAGCGCTCGATGCCGTTGGCGCGCAATCGCACTTCGAGATCGTTGGGCGACACGATCACCTTCTCGACCAGCAGCTTGACGATGCGCGTCTGCTCGGCCGGGAACAGCTGGTCCCAAATCGTGTCGAGCCGTGTCATGGCGACCGTGACCTTGGCCTCGTCGAGACTGGGATCCAGTTCAATAGCGCGCGGCAGGACGTCGCCCAAGAGAGCCGGCGATCGCAGGATCGAGCGCAGCTGGTCCAGCACGGCGGATTCGAGTTCAGCGGCTGGTAGTCGCGGCAGCCCCGACGCGCCCGCGTGCTCCTTGTTCTCGCGCTGCGGCACGTAGTAGCGGTAGCGCCGGCCGTTCTTCTTGGTGGTGTGAAACGGCGACAGCGCCCGTCCGTCGTTGCCGAATACGATGCCCTTGAGCAGGTACGGCACGGTCGCCCGGGTGGCATTGCCGCGCACCCGGCCGTTGGTGGCCAGGATGGCGTGCACCTGATCCCACAACGCGCGGTCGATGATGGGTGGATGTTCGGCCTGGTACCACTGCTCCTTGTGGCGCAGTTCGCCGAGGTAGGTGCGGTTGTTGAGCAGCTTGTAGATCAGTCCCTTGTCGATCGGCTTGCCTTCGCGAGTCTTGCCGTCCTGCGTGGTCCATGCCTTGGAGGTCACGCCATCCAGCTTCAGCTCCTTGAACAGCAGCGTGCCGGAGCCGAGTTCGACGAAACGCTGGAAGATATTCCGGATGAGCTTGGCCTCCTTTTCGTTGGGTACCAGCCGCCGGTTCTCGACGTCGTAGCCGAGCGGCGGGACACCACCCATCCACATGCCCTTGCGCTTGCTGGCGGCGATCTTGTCGCGGATGCGCTCGCCCGTGACCTCGCGCTCGAACTGGGCGAAGGACAGCAGGATGTTCAACATCAGTCGCCCCATCGACGTGGTGGTGTTGAACTGCTGGGTGACCGACACGAAGGACACGCCGTAGCGTTCGAACACCTCGACCATCTTGGAGAAGTCGGCAAGGCTGCGTGTGAGGCGGTCGATCTTGTAAATGACGACCACATCGATCTTGCCCGCCTCGATGTCCGCCATCAGCCGCTTGAGTGCGGGACGATCCATGTTGCCGCCGGAGAACGCCGGATCGTCATAGTCATCTGCGACAGGAATCCAACCTTCGGCGCGTTGGCTGGCGATGTAGGCGTGGCCGGCATCGCGCTGGGCGTCGATGGAGTTGTATTCCTGGTCCAGCCCCTCATCGGTGGACTTGCGGGTGTAGACGGCGCAGCGCATGCGGCGCTTCAAAACTTCGCTCATCGCCGCGCTCCCTTCTTCGCCTTCGTCTTGGGTGTGGCGGGTGCCTTGAGCCCGAAGAACAGCGGCCCAGACCAGCGCGTGCCGGTGATTTCGCGGGCGATCATCGACAGGCTCGGGTACATCCGGCCCTGGAAGTCGTACTGACCGTCCTGGGTCACGATCACGCGGTGCTCAACGCCCTGGTACTCACGGGTCAGCACGGTCCCGGCTGCCGGTCGGTAGTCGCGATCGCGCTTCTTGACCTTGCCGGTCTCGATCAAGGATGCGATGCGGCGCTTGTTGCGCTCCAGCAGGCCGACATCGACCTTGCGGAACTCCATCTCCTGCAGGCGGTAGGCAATGCGGCGCTCGAGAAACTGGCGGTTGTGGGTGGGCGTATCGCCGCCGAAGAGCCATAGCCAGAGCGCTTTGATTTCCGGCATAGGAAGCTCGGGCAATCGTGCGATCTGCGCAGCCACCGAGGGTGACGTGGTGAAGGTGCTTGTATTCGTTCTCATCAGGACTCCGTTTTTGTGTTGTTGACGGTGTCTGAATGAACGCTCTGGTTGCCATGAAAGCCAAGTAAAACTTCGCTATCTTCAGCACTATCTGCGGACCGGAGATCGTCGGCCAGTCGAAGGCGCGCGATCCCATTTGCCAGCAACGACGCGAGCTCGCGCCGACGCTGTTCGGGGGTCATCCGGTCGGGTGGTATTTGGTTGATTGCGTGCATCGGTGTCGGTCCTCTCCGTCAAACTCGCTTGAATAGCGAAATTCTCCGGACGAATGCTGACCGACACCATGAGGGAGTTTCGGGCGCAGGCGTACTAGTGCGGGCCGCTGCGAATACACAGTATCGGCGCAGCCAGAACGCAGTGCCGTCAGAGCCCAAACCGCGCGCGAATCAGCCCGGCAAATGTTGGGCGAGGACTTCCTTGATACGCTGAATCGGCGTGTCGGATCGCCAGCCGAAGGCGTGACGGCGGAAGCGGGAACTGAACAGCCAGTTGCGCGCGCTCATGATCTATCGCACAGGGAATTGGCCGTTGCGGATGAATCGGTCAAAGGTGTCCTCCTCAGCCTCTTCATCATGCCGAGGCCGTTGCCATTCGGCATCGGGCATCAACAGCAGCGTCAGTGTGTAGTCGTACTGCCCGGCCACGCGGGTCATTTCGGTGACGGGCATGCTCGCGGGCTCCCTTGGAAACCAGGACTGTGCGCGCCCCGTCTGCTGATCGCCTGCGTCCCAGCCGTTGTAGCTGTGGGCCAGCGCCTGGCGAGGCAACTCGACGGTGTTCTTGCGGGTGGCAAAGTATGCGCCGGACCGAAGGGCCGCCTCATTCGACTTGGCCCACAGCATGTGATCGTCACGGCTGGCTACCAACACGGCGCGCTTCGGGGCGATTTCGGTCCAGCGCAAGGCGGCGGCTGTCAGCGAAACACCGTAGCGATCGGCGCAGTGACCCAGCAGATCGAAGCTGATCGGCTGCCCATCCACTTGGCGCCGGAAATCATCCAGCGGCATCAACAGGGTCGAGGCGAACGAGTCCGATTCGACCTCGATGTCGCGCTCATTGTTGTCCCCGGTTTCGATGTCGTCGCCACCGCACTCGAAGCGATCCTGTTGGTGGCGGTGCAGGAGGTAATGTCCAAACTCGTGCGCAATGGTGAAGCGCTTCCGACCTTCCGAGGCTGTTGCACTGTTGTAGAGGATCAGCCATTTCGAGCGCGACTTGTTGGCCGCCAACATGCCGTCGAAACCGTCCAGGTCTTCTCCCTGAACCTTGTCGATCGGCGACGCGGCAAAACACTGGCGCGAATACTCCAGCGCCAGCTCATCGACCTTCACCGGAAATCGTTCGGTACCAAGCACCGCGTTGAGCATCTTCGAGATGCGGTTGGCCTCGGCCATCGGTTTCTTGTGTTCGGTCACTCGTCGTCTTCCCAAGCATCGAGAATTTTGCGGATCTTCTTCTTGTCCGGCTCGGACATGGCTTTGAACTTGCGGAAGAACGCCTCATCGAGCACAGCCTCGTCTGGCGTCGCCGAGGACTCGGTGAGCAGGAACTCTGTGGTCACCTCGAGCACCGCCGCAATCTTGCTGATCTTGTCCGCCGACGGTTTCGGATCGTCTTTGTTCTCCAGCTCCCAGATGTAGCTCTTGCTGGACTCGGTCAACTCCGCCAGCTGTTCAAGGCTGAGCTTCTTCTGCTTACGCAGTGCACGGATCTTGTCGCCCAGGGGGGATGGCACCGTCTTCTCCTCATTCGTCTGCTTCAACCCAAAAATGATACCACCATACCGAACAAAACTGTACCTGCTTGACAAACCACTATCCGACCGGAAATAATCTGAATCGTTCGGTACGCCGAACGTTATCGGTCTGAAATCCCCAACAAGAAGACGGGGGCCTGGGCTGGTGCCAACCCAATCAAAACCTTGCAAAGGGGGAATGTCGATGAACGATGCTGAAAATCTGTCCAAGCTGCTCGGCCACCTGCCGCCGGCAGTCTTCCGTGAATTCATGGTGGGGGAATTCGGTCTGGCCATGCCGGAACTGGACAAAAAGCAGGGCAAACAGGACCAGCGCGCCGTCATGGAGCCGGTACTGTCGGCCCTGACGGTGAGCGAGCGCCAGAAGATCGAGGAAGTGGCCGAGCGCATCGTGCTGCTGTCGGACGGCGCCGGGCAGGACGTCATCGAAGGCATCAGTCAGGACATCTTCGGCGACGCAGAAAAAGCGGCGTTTGCCGCCATCCCGAATCAATATGAGCGCGCGCTGTGGCTTCACCTCCATGAGCCCGCGCTCTTCGAGGAGGCTTTGAACGCTCGCCAGGCCGACGTGTTCCGCCAGAGCGCGTCGTGCTATTCCGGCTACGTCGCGCCCAAGGACCTCACGGTGCTGGACGACGCAACAGCGCGGCAGGCATTCCATCAGGCCGTCGCTCAGCACCTTGGTTGCGCGGCGGACACTGTCGCCGTCCAGGTCTTCAAGCGGCTGCGCCCCGACACACTCACCGGCGAAGACGTCGACCTGTACCAGGTCAGCGTGCATCACAACCGCCCGCCCGAGATCATCGACCGCGTCCAGGCCAGCGAACTGGTGCCGCAGGAAGTCATCCGTGCGGTCTCCTCGCACATCACCTATGAGCCGGCCAACGGCCATCTGGAGGTCCTGTCCAAAGACACGGATGGCCGCGAGGCGCTGGCCCGCATCGTTGCGGACTCGCTGTTGCAGTCGCCCATCACCGGCGACAAGATTCCGCTGAAGCAATATGACTACCAGAGCCTGGCTGCCCCTCGCACCTTCGATCTGTCCGGCGAGGACGTCGCGTCGGTCAAGGTGATCGAACTCGGCTACACCTTGGCCAACCACCGGTCCCTGCTGGTGAAAATCTGGTCCAAGGACGTCGACGACATCTACACTGCCGCCCGCTCACTGATCTCCCTGTCGTTCGATTTCCGCAACCACCATCTCAACTACGCAAAGCTGTCGATCCGCATCAAGAAGGTCGGCAAGGAACGTGCGCGCACGATCACGGTGATCCTGCGTGACGACAACAAGTGCAACGTCAAGACCAAGCGCGAAAAGGATCGGGCGCTGTGCGACCGTTTGCTGGCCAAGTGGCAGTTGGTGAAGGAAATCACAGATGTCGCCGAAGAGCCTGTCGACGCGCTCGTTGCTTGATTTGCTCGATCTCTTCGAGCGATCGGCCGATGCCATAGCCGATGGAGATGGTCAGCGACTGCATGGTGTGCCCGGTTGGGATCTGTCGCGCCGCGCGACGCTCTCCGACCGGGATCTCGCGCAATGGACCGAACGTATCGGTTATGCCGGATGCTATCCGGCGCCCAGAGGTGACGAAAGCGTGCCGGTTGAAATCGAGGAAGACGATGACCCGGGACGCTATCGCTACCGGTGCCCCGAGACCTTCCGTACCAAATACGTGTCTGCCGATCTGGTGGCGGTCCATGCCATCACCGACACCAAGCTGCTGAACTACCTGGCGGACCTGCTCGGAATTCCACAGGCACATCGACGTGGCATCACGGCGCCTGCCATCGGTGGCGTGCTGTGGAATCTCGGCAAGATGCGCATAGCCGATGCGCAGGTCGACGTATGGCTGGCGCGAGCGCTTTCTTCATCCATCGATCGGGTCTTCGACCATTTCCGTGCGGCATCACAACCCGAACAGGGCTTGATCTTCACAACGGGCCAAGCCCTGCCCGACATCGTGCCGCCGCCCCGGAGCTACCGCATCGTTCCGATTGCCAGCGTTCTGGTGGACTACGCGGTCAAGCCACACCTTGATACCGACCTGATCCACCGCTTGCTGGTCGCACCGGCAGGCAGCAAAGAGGAAAAATCCCTCCCGGTTCGCTTCGACCCGTACTCCAACACACTGGTCATCGCCACCAAGGCCGACAAGCCTTGGGCCATCAAGGGTGCCAAGCAGGTCGCCGTGGTGAAGTACCTGGTCGAACAGTTCGAAAACGGTCGCGCGCGAGTTTCTGCGGGAGACATTCTGGTCGCGGCTCACGGTTCACGGGAGGCCGCACGCGGCAAGCGGGTTCCGAGCATCTTCAGCAGCAACAGCCAGTGGCTCGACTACATCGAACATGACGACGATGGGTATGGCATCAAGCTGGAATGAACCAGCGCCGACATTCATCCTCACGCACAACCGCCTTCGGGCGGTTTTTTGCTTTCTGGGTCCCACTTTTTCCTGTTTTGGCTGAGCCCGTACATCAGCCCGTACATGGCGGTGGCTGACGCCCGTACAGGCCGAATTTGAAGATGACCTCACGTTTTCGCAATCACCTGAAAGGAGAAAAACGTGAGTGTCAAACACCTCAACCAACGCCAATTGGCCGACCGTTGGGACGTCAGCGAAGCCACCTTGGAACGCTGGCGGTCCGAAGGAATCGGTCCGGTCTTTCTGAAACTGCAAGGGCGTGTCCTGTACCGCCTTGAGGACGTCGAAGCCTTCGAGTCCGAGAGCCTGCGCAAGAGCACGTCCGAGCGCGTCGAAGCGGGAGGTGCGGCATGAACCTCCTCTCCCCCGATCAAGTGCTGACCACGCCGGCCGGCGAACTCGCCCAGCAATCCGGCGAGTCGCTTTTCCAACTGAAGAACGACGCAGCTGACCTGCTGGCCGCTGCCAAAGCCATCGTCGAACACGTCGATCGCGCCCTGGATCTGAAGTACGCCCAACGCGCGCACGAACTGCGCCTGGCGGCCGGCAAAGACACCGGCGTCGTGCACTTCGATGACGGCCGTATCCGTATCACTGCCGACCTGCCCAAGAAAGTCGAGTGGGACCAGGCAAAGCTGGGCGACATCACCCGCCGCATCGCCGCCAACGGCGAAGACCCCGCCGAGTACGTCGAGATCAGCTACCGCGTCTCCGAAACCAAGTTCAACGCCTGGCCCGAGACGCTGAAGACCGCGTTCGCCTCGGCGCGAACGCTCAAGACCGGCAAGCCCGGGTTCCGTCTTGCATTGATTCAGGAGTGATCCCAATGAAAACCAAAACCATGTTGATCGAGCTGCTGCGCAAGCAGCCCGAGATGTACCTGCGCGATCTGCCGGAAACGATCCGCATCCCGGCGCTCGGTGACAACCGTGCCGACGAGGTGGTGCGCCCGCTGGAGGACGCGACCGTTGATGACCTGGCCTTCGCGATCCAGGGCATGGAAGCCGAGTCCCGCGTTCAACACCGCCGCCTGCAGGGCTTGCGCGATCTGTATGACCTGGCCCGCAAGCGCGGCGCCTTGGGCGTCACCACGGTGGCTGCTGCATTCGCCGATCTGGGTGGTGAAGGAGGCCGGAAATGAGTCTGCCCATCATCACCGCAGACCAGCGTCTCGCAGAGCGCCGTGGCGTCAAGGGCGTGCTCGTTGGCAAGAGCGGCATCGGCAAGACCTCACAGCTCTGGACCTTGAAGCCAACGGCGACGCTGTTCTTCGACCTCGAGGCCGGCGATCTCGCCGTCGAAGGCTGGGCGGGCGACGCGATCCGCCCACGGACATGGCAGGAATGCCGCGACTTCGCCGTCTTCATCGGCGGCCCGAACCCGGCACTGCGCGAGGACCAGCCCTACAGCCAGGCGCACTTCGACGCGGTCTGCGATCGCTTTGGCGACCCGTCGGCTCTGGACAAGTACGAGACCGTCTTCGTCGACTCGATCACCGTGGCCGGACGCTTGTGCCTGCAGTGGTGCAAGGGCCAGCCACAGGCCTACTCGGAGAAGACCGGCAAGCCAGACAGCCGTGGCGCCTACGGTTTGATGGGCCAGGAAATGATCGGCTGGCTCACCCACTTGCAGCACACGCGCCGCAAGAACGTGTGGTTCGTCGGCATCTTGAACGAGGCCTTGGACGACTTCAACCGCCGGGTGTTTTCGCTGCAGATCGACGGCTCCAAGACCGGCCTCGAGCTGCCCGGAATCGTCGACGAGGTCGTGACCCTCGCCGAGCTCAAGGCCGACGACGGCAGCGGCTACCGCGCATTCGTCTGCCACACGCTCAACCCATGGAACTACCCGGCCAAGGACCGTTCCGGTCGGCTCGACGCCATCGAGGAGCCGCATCTCGGCCGCCTGATGGAAAAGATCGCCGGCCCCGCGAGGCCCGCCACCGAGCGACTCGATTTCGCCCGTCCCAATCCGGCGTCTGCCTCTGATTCAGCTGCCGCCCCCGAATCCACTTCGACTCAGGAGTCCTGATATGACTTATTTCGATTTCAATTCCGCTTCCGAACAGACGTCCTTCGATCTGATCCCGAAGGGCACCCTGGTCCGCGTCCGCATGACCATCCGCCCGGGCGGCTTCGATGACGCGTCGCAAGGGTGGACTGGCGGCTATGCCACCCGCAATGCCGAGACCGGCTCGGTCTACCTCAGCTGCGAGTTCGTCGTGACGGACGGCGAGTTCGCCCGCCGCAAGATGTGGTCGCTCATCGGCCTGCACAGCCCCAAGGGGCCGGAATGGGCCAACATGGGCCGCACCTTCGTCAAGGCGGTCCTCAACTCGGCGCGTGGGGTGCACCCCGGCGACAACAGCCCTGCCGCACAGAACGCGCGACGCATCGGTGGATTCGCCGATCTGGATGGCATCGAGTTCCTGGGCAAGGTCGACTGGGAGAAGGACAAGAACGGTCAGGACAAGAGCGTCATCAAGGCCGCCGTCACGCCGGACCACAAGGACTACGCCGCGCTGATGGGCGGTGCGCGTCAGCCAGCACCTACGTCCCCCGCTGCCAGCGCTCCCAACGCGTATGCACAGGCCACCGGCCGAGCACCCGTTTCGGGCCGCCCCAGCTGGGCGCAGTGACGGAGGGCTAATCTCATGATGCTCCGTCCCCGCCAATCCCTCCTGATCGAGCGCACGCTTGCGGCGCTCGACGAGCACGGGAACACGCTGGCTGTCGCACCGACCGGGTCGGGCAAGACCATCATGCTGTCGGCAGTCACCGGCAGGGTGTTGGCCGAGCCCGATGCGAAGGCCTGCATCCTCGCCCATCGCACTGAACTGACCGGTCAGAACCGCGACAAGTTCTCGCGTGTGAATCCGAGCATGAGCACGTCGGTGTTCGATGCCAACGAGAAGTCCTGGCGCGGCCAAGCGACGTTCGCGATGGTGCAGACCCTGTCGCGCCAGACGCACCTCGACCAGATGCCTACCCTGGATCTGCTCGTGATCGACGAGGCGCACCACGCTTCGTCACCGACCTACCGCGCCGTCATCGACACGGTGCTGGCCCGCAATCCTCGGGCTGGCGTCTGCGGCCTGACCGCCACCCCGAATCGCGGTGATGGCAAGGGGCTGCGCGAGGTCTTCTCCAACGTGGCAGACCAGATCACCTTGGGCGAAATGATCGCCGCCGGGCACCTCGTTCCGCCGCGCACCTTCGTGATCGACGTCGGCGTACAGGACGCACTGCGCAACGTCCGCCGCACCGCGATGGACTTCGACATGGACGAGGTCGCCTCCATTCTCGACAAGCGCCTGATCACCGAGGCGGTGATCAAGCATTGGAAGGCGAATGCGTCGTCGCGCAAGACCATCGTCTTCTGTTCCACGGTCGCCCATGCGCAGAACGTCTGTGATGCCTTTGTCGAATCGGGCATACACGCCGTGCTGATCCACGGCGAGTTGTCCGACGCCGATCGCAAAGCGCGCCTGGCCGAGTATGAGTCCGGGCACGCCCAGGTCGTGGTCAATGTCGCGGTGCTGACCGAGGGCTATGACTACACGCCCACCAGTTGCGTCGTCCTGCTGCGTCCCAGTTCCTACAAGTCCACCTTCATCCAGATGGTCGGCCGTGGTCTGCGCACCGTGGACCCCGAGGAGTTCCCGGGCGTCATCAAGACCGATTGCATCGTGCTGGATTTCGGTACGGCCAGCTTGATGCACGGATCTCTCGAACAGGAAATTAACCTCGACGGGCATCCGGGCGACGGTGATGCGCCGACCAAGGACTGCCCGGAGTGTGGTGCCATCGTTCCGCTGGCCTGCATGGAGTGCCCCCTGTGCGGCCACGTGTGGGAGCGCGAGCCGCAGGAGCTTGGCGTACTGACGGACTTCGTCATGAGCGAGATCGATCTGCTCAAGCGCTCCAACTTCCGCTGGTGCGACCTGTTCGGGCATGACGACGCGCTGATGGCCACGGGGTTCAGCGCATGGGGCGGCATCTTCTATCTCAATGGCCGCTGGCACGCCGTCGGCGGCGGGAAAGACTTGAGGCCACACCTGCTGGCCGTCGGCGAGCGCACGGTGTGCATGGCCAAGGCCGACGACTGGCTCAACGACCACGAATCCGCCGACTCCGCCCACAAGACCCGGCGCTGGCTGAACGAGCCGCCGACCGACAAGCAACTGCGCTACCTCCCAGAGCACATGCGGGTGGACTTCGGCATGACCCGCTACCAGGCATCGGCCTTGTTGGCGTTCCAGTTCAACAAATCGTCAATTCAGCGGCTAGTGGTCGCGGCCAACGAAAGCCATCGGGAGGCCGCTTGAAATGCGCGATCTGCTACCGCAAGGCCAAGGGCTATGGCTGGTCCAACCCTCGGTTCAAACCGGGCGACCCACAACGCTACTCAGATCGCTGGGTGTTCTGTTCGCGCCGTTGCCAGGACGCGTTCTGCAAATTGATGACCAAGACGGAGGCACGCATGATCGATCCGAGTGACATGGAACTGGCAGCCATGCGGGCGTGCCTGTCGCCGCTGGGTGAGTACGTCGGCTCCATCGGCATGGAGCGGCCCTTGGCGGACTACACGCGGGATGAGGTGCTGACCCTGATCGATGTCGTCGTCACCACCTATCAGGACCAGATGATCGAAGAGCACGAGCGCATGGCCGCCAAGGATCGTGCCTTCCTGGAGGAGCGCCTGGCCCGTCAAGGTCAAGCCGCTCCGAAGGGAGTGCCGTTCTGATGCTGGATTTCAACCACCGCCCCAAGATTCACGAACAGATCGGCGCTCTCATCGATGCCGCCCTCGCTAGCGATCGTGATGGACAGGCACCGCGCACCTACCTCGGCGCTTCGCGGCTGGGTGTGGCCTGCGAGCGCGCGCTGCAGTACGAGTACCTGCGCACGCCGGTCGATCCCGGCCGTGAAATTCCCGGTCGCATCCTGCGCGTGTTTGAGGTCGGGCATGCGCTCGAAGACCTGGCCGTTCGCTGGCTGCGTTTGGCTGGCTTCGACCTGTACACCCGCAAGGCCGGCGGAGGCCAATTCGGCTTTTCCGTGGCGGGCGGCCGCATCCAGGGCCATGTCGACGGTGTGATCAACGCCGCCCCAGGCGAGCTCGGGCTCCGGTGCCCGTCGCTATGGGAATGCAAGACCATGAACGACAAGTCCTGGCGGGACACGGTCAAGCTCGGCGTCGCCCGGTCCAAGCCGGTGTACGCAGCGCAGATGGCGATCTACCAGGCCTACATGGAAGCCGCCATTCCCGGCATATCGCGCAACCCCGCGCTGTTCACCGCGATCAACAAGGATTCGCAGGAGATCTGGTTCGAGCTGGTGCCGTTTGACGGCGGACTGGCCCAGCGCATGTCCGATCGCGCGGTCCGGGTCATTTCCGCATCCGATGCCGGCGAGTTGTTGCCACGCCATGCAACGACCCCGACCCATTTCGAGTGCAAGTCGTGCTCCTGGCAAGACCGCTGCTGGGGGGCGACGTGACGACGAACGATATCGTGTGGCTCGACTTCAACGACGCGGCCGAACCTCGAAATGAACTCGTAAATGACACGGAGACGTTGCGTACCGGGTTGCTGGATCGGCTCGAAGCCGTCTTGCACTACCTGTTCCCCCAAGGCCGCATGCGGGGCGGCAAGTTCTATGTCGGCGACACCGACGGCTCACCCGGCAAAAGCCTGGTCGTCGAGCTCGACGGCGCTCGTCGCGGTTTGTGGAAGGACTTCGCCACCGACGATGGCGGTGATGTCATCGACCTGTGGGCACGATCCCAGGGGCTGTCCACGCGCCAGGATTTTCCCCGTCTTGCCACGGAGATTCGCCAGTGGCTGGGAGTCGCACCGCCTGCGCAGTCCATTGCTCCTCACGCGGTCCGTACCGTTGCTGTCGATGAGCTTGGCCCCTACACCGCGAAATGGGATTACCTCACGCCCGAGGGCGAGCTGATCGCCTGTGTGTACCGCTACGACCCACCGACCGGCAAGGAGTACCGCCCCTGGGACGTGCGCGCCCGGATGTGGCGGGCACCCGATCCGCGCCCGCTTTACAACCTGCCGGCAATCTCAAAGCTGCAGGACGTGGTGCTGGTCGAGGGCGAGAAATGCGCCGATGCGCTAATCGCCTGCGGCATTGCGGCCACCACCGCGATGAACGGGGCCAGGGCGCCGATCGACAAAACCGACTGGCGACCGCTCGCTGGCCGCTCGGTGCTGATCTGGCCAGACCGCGACGCGCCGGGCTGGGACTACGCCGAGAACGCCGCACGCGCTTGTGTCGCGGCGGGCTGCGCTTCCGTAGCCATTCTGGTGCCGCCATCCGACAAGCCCGACAAGTGGGACGCGGCTGATGCCGTCGCCGAAGGCTTCGACTGCGATGGGTTCATCGCGCAGGGCGAGCGCCGCGTGGTCAAGGCGGCATTGCCGATGCTGCCGACATTCACGCTGGGCGCGCTGCTGGATGACGATTCGCCGCTGCCGCCTGATCTCATCTCGCCGCGCGTGCTGACGCCGGCCGGAATGCTGGTCTTCGGCGGCGCGCCCAAGGTCGGCAAGAGCGACTTCCTGCTGGCCTGGCTGACCCACATGGCCGCTGGTGCCGCCTTTCTCGGCATGCGCCCGTCACGCCCTTTGCGCGTGTTCTACCTGCAGGCAGAGGTGCAGTACCACTACCTGCGCGAACGGGTCAAAGAGCTGCGCATTCCACCCAGCCGGCTCCTGGATGCCCGCGCGAACTTCGTGGCCACGCCCCAGCTGCGCCTCGTGCTGGACGACGCCGGCCTCGCGCAGGTGATTCCTGCCATTGCGAATGCGTTTGGTGGCGAGCCTCCGGACATCATCGCCATCGATCCCATCCGCAATGTGTTCGATGGCGGCGACGCCGGTGGCGAGAACGACAACGGCGCGATGCTGTTTTTTCTCTCGCAACGGGTGGACCGGCTTCGCCAGGCGGTGAATCCGGATGCCGGGGTGATCCTGGCCCACCACACGAGGAAGCTGGGCAAGAAGCAGTTCGAGGAGGACCCGTTCCAGGCTCTGGCCGGTGCCGGCAGCCTGCGCGGCTACTACTCGAGCGGAATGCTGCTGTATCGGCCCGACGAGCTGCGCACGACGCGGCAGCTCATCTTCGAATTGCGCAATGGGCCGGGCATCCCCCTCAAGCACGTGGACAAGGTGCAGGGGGAGTGGCGCGAGGTCGAACCCAATGAGCGGCTGGTCATGCAGGAGTATGGCCAGCGGCTCGATGCCGAACGCCGCCGCAAACGCGATGTGATCCTGCAGATCCTGTTCGATGAGGCTGCGCAGGGTCGCTGCTACACCGCCAATCAGTTCGCCGAAGGCTTCGAAGGCAAGGCGGGGCTCGGCGGCGAGCGCACGATCCGCGAGCGGCTTTCTGCGCTCTCGACGCAGGGCTACATCAAGTATTTCCGCAATGCAGTCGACTACGGCCTGCCGCCAGCCCGCACCAAATTCGGCTACCTCTGCGTGGAAGGCATGGTCCTGCGCTCGGTCGCTGGCGAACCCGATCCAGACACCGGCGAAGTGCCGTTGCGCGAACTCGCCGTACAGCCCACCCACTTCAAATGCCCGCAATCGGGGGCCGCCTTGCCGGTCGAGAACCCCGAGGTGTGGGTTTACCAAGACGACATCAACGATCCTCAGGAGCCCGCATGAACACGCATCGACAAGTTGGCAAAACCGTTGCCAACTTCCCCCTGCTTTTTGCCGACGTCGGCAAGTTGGCAAACACCTGCCAACTTCAATCCATTTCAAATCAACGCCTTGCGGAGTTGTCGGCAAATTGGCAAGTTGGCAGCGCCGCCAACTTGCCAACTTCAGCAAACCCGCATGGATACTGGGTTTTCCGGGAATTCCAAGTTGGCGAAAACTCCCCCTCCTACTACGTAGGAGAGGGAACAGCAGTTCCCTCTACCTTACGTGGAGGTTTGCCTGGAGGTCGGGATGGGGGCGGTCTGCCGGCGAACGGAAACGCGATCTTGGCGCTGGATCTCGGCACCCAGACCGGTTGGGCTCTGCTGGACCGTGACGGCGACATCAGCAGTGGAACCGAAGGGTTCAAGCCACAGCGCTTCGAGGGTGGCGGCATGCGCTACCTCCGCTTCAAACGCTGGCTCACCGAACTCAAGCAGGTTGCTGATGGTTTGGATGCCGTGTTCTTCGAAGAGGTCCGTCGTCATGCCGGCGTCGATGCCGCGCACGCCTACGGCGGTTTCATGGCCCATCTGACTGCCTGGTGCGAACACCATCAGATCCCGTACCAGGGCGTTCCGGTTGGCACGATCAAGAAGCACGCGACCGGCAAAGGCAACGCAAGCAAGGACGACATGATCGCTGCCGCCCGGCTTCTTGGATATGCGCCTACGGATGACAACGAGGCCGATGCCCTGGCGATCCTGCACTGGGCCATCCAGATCTACCACGATGGGCAGGAGGTGTGACATGAAGATCCCCACACCTCAGTACCGCAGCCCGCTGGGACGGCTCGTGCCAGAGCCCCGACGAGATCCCGAAGAGATCAAACGCGAGGGATGGCTCGACCAGCACATCCTCGTCATTTCACCCGAGGACACACGACTCGACTGGTCCGAGCGTGAGCTGCTCCGTCGCATTGGCAACCGCCTGTATGGGAACAAGGAGCGTCGCCATGGCTGAATGGAGCATCGATGAACTTGCAGATCGTTTTGTCGAGGCTGCACGCACTGCACATCGATTGCCCCCTGTGCGGGTGCAAGGCTATTTCAACGTCTGGCCGACGATCGTGCGCACGGAGTTCGAACGCCTGGCCTCCGACGATCCTGCACCCATCCGTTTTCCGCCGAGCCCTGCCGATGTCGACAGAATGCTGGAGGTCATGCGATGGGTGCAGTGTTTGGAGATGGACCAACGACACCTCGTGTGGATGCGGGCGGAGCGGTATCGCTGGTCAGAGATCGCCAAGCGCTTCGGTTGTGCACCGCGCACGGCACAACGACGGTGGGACATGGCCCTGCATCTCGTGGCACTCCATCTGGCATCGGGAAATTAAGTGAAGTTGCTGGTGGCTGCTAACGAGCGCCAGCCATTGCTAACGCTTGATGGGATTGCACGCTTTCCGGCGTGTCGCGTTTTGCGGCGATCGAGGGTAAATTCTCTCTATGGTTGCGAGAGCTGTGTCTCGCATCGAATCGACTTGTAGCCCGCCCGGAGCATCGCTCTCGGCGGGCTTTTCATTTATGAATGCCGATGAGCGCGCTGCAGATCCACTACCGTCCGATCGACTCGCTGATCCCGTACGCCCGCAATGCCAAGCAGCACTCGGATGCCCAGGTCGCGCAGATCGCCGCCAGCATCCGCGAGTTCGGTTGGGGTGCGCCGATCCTGATCGATGGCAAGAACAATGTGATCGCCGGCCACGGTCGCCTGCTGGCTGCCCGCAAGCTCGGCATGACGGAGGTTCCGGTCGTCCCGCTGGAGCATCTGACGGACACCCAACGTCGGGCGCTGATCCTGGCTGACAACAAGATCGGCGAGAACGCCTCCTGGGAAGACGAACTGCTGGGCATTGAGTTGTCCGAGCTGAAAGACGCCGGCTTCGACCTCGGCCTGACAGGCTTTTCTCCCGACGAATGGGAAGCGCTGATCGCAGGCGACGAAGCTACCAAGGACGGGCTCACCGACGACGATGCTGTGCCGGAAGTGCCTGAAACACCCATCTCCAAAACGGGCGACGTGTGGTTGCTGGGCGATCACAAACTGCTGTGTGGCGACGCCACCAAGACGGACGACTACAAGCTGCTGCTCGGTGACGAATTGCCGGACATGGCTTTCACCGATCCACCGTACAACGTGAACTACGCCAACACGGCCAAGGACAAATTGCGCGGCAAGAATCGTCCGATCCTGAACGACAACCTGGGCGACGGCTTCGAAGCATTCCTGCTTGCCGCCTGCCAGAACATCTTGGGCGTCACCAAGGGCGCCGTCTATGTCGCCATGAGTTCCAGCGAACTCGACACCCTGCAATCGGCCTTCCGCGCTGCCGGCGGTCGCTGGTCGACCTTCATCATCTGGGCCAAGAACACCTTCACCCTCGGACGCGCCGACTATCAGCGCCAGTACGAGCCGATCCTCTATGGCTGGCGTGACGGCACCGATCACTACTGGTGTGGCGCCCGTGATCAGGGCGACGTCTGGAACATCAAGAAGCCGGCCAAGAACGATCTGCACCCGACCATGAAACCGGTGGAACTCGTCGAGCGCGCGGTGCGCAACAGCAGCAAGACCAAAGACATCGTGCTCGATCCGTTCGGCGGCTCCGGCTCCACGCTGATCGCCTGCGAAAAATCCGGCCGCCGTGCCCGTCTGATCGAACTCGATCCGAAGTATGTCGATGTGATCGTGCGCCGCTGGCAGGACTACACGGGGCAAGAAGCGATACGCGCCAGTGATGGCGCGAAATTCGGAACGGTGCCGGAGGCGGATCAGCCGGTGATGGCGTAGATCCGCTCGCCGCCGTTCACCTTGGTCGACGTGATCGTCAGGCCCAGCTTCTTCTTGAAGGCGCCAGCAAAGGTGCCGCGCACCGTGTGCGGCTGCCAGCCAGTCACCTCAACGATCTGCGCGATGGTGGCGCCCTCCGGTCGCTTGAGCATCGCGATCACCTGGGCCTGCTTGCTGTTCTCGCGCGTGCGCGGCTTGGCTTGTTCGATGGCCTCGTCGATCGCCTTGGCGCTGACCGGCGCCTTGCGCGGTACGCCCAGCGCCTCGTAACCCTCGGCGGCGATGAACCAGTCGTCGCCGGTGTTCGTGATCAGAGTGCGGTTGGACAGTCCGTCGAGAACCTTCTTGCGCGCGCCGCCTTTGATGTGGTCCGGGAACCAGGTGATCTTGCCCTCGGTGTGTTGATGGGCATAGGCCAGGATGGCGTGTTGGGCGGGTGTGAGCTGAGTGGTCATTTGGATCTCCGTCGACGTGGTTGATGGTGTTCGCATGAACGCTTCAATCCGCCACGAAGACAAGTCGTTTCGGCGCATTCGTCGCTTCTTTCTTGAACAGGCCATCGATGCCCCGCAAAGCCCCCACGCCCTGTCGCCACCCCGGTTGCGGCAAGCTGGTCCAGGACGGCTCCGGCTACTGCGCCGAACATCAGCGGAACAAGGTCGGCTGGTACCAGGACCGTCGCAGTGCGCATCAGCGCGGGTACGGCGCGAAGTGGCAAAAGCTGCGCGCCTTCGTCATGCGACGCGACCAAGGGCTGTGCCAGCCGTGCAAACGGTCCGGACGCCTGACGCCGGCCGTGGCGGTGGACCACGTCGTGCCCAAGTCACAAGGCGGCGCCGACCACCCCGACAACTGCCAGGCGATCTGCCACCGCTGCCACGTGCTCAAAACGGCCCAGGAGTCGCGCCAACCGCGTGACCCGGCGTTCAAGCCTGGGGCGCCCGGCAACGACAGCTTTTGATGCCCCCGGGTAGGGGGTGAAATCCTTGGGCGCGATTCGCAAAAGACCGCGCGCCCCGTCAAATTTTTCCGCGTGCAAATTGAAACAGGGGGGACTCCCCCTGCGAGGACCCGAATCCAATGGCCGGACGCAAGCCGCTGCCCACCACCGTCAAGCAAATCAAGGGCACGCTGCAGAAGTGCCGCACCAACCTGCGGGAGCCCAAGCCGCAAGGGGATCTGGTCGAGCCACCAGAGTACATGAGCGAGGGCGCGAAGTCCGCCTGGCGCTATGCGCTGGAATGCGCACCGCCGCACCTGCTCAAGAAACTCGACATGTCGGTCCTTGAAGTGTGGGCCTGCGCCGCTGATCTGTACCGCAAAGCGCAGGCCGGCATCAGCAAGACCGGACTGCTCGTGAAGGCGCCGAACACTGGCGTGCCGATGCAGTCGCCGTACCTCGCCATTGCCAACAAACAGGCGCAGATCATGACCAAGGCCGCGACCGAGATGGGCTTCACGCCGGCATCGCGCTCCCGTGTCACGCTGCCCATGGAAGCCGCTGAGGACGATCTCGATCCTTGGGCGGACATCGCGGGATAGATGGAATGATGGCAACCCAAGCGCGTATCGATGTTCATCTGCTGACCCTCAACGAGCCTGATGAATGGCGCGAGGCCTGCATCGCCAGCCTCGCGGGCGCACCGATCCAGTTGCACGTCTTGCCGGGAATTCCTGGTCGCATCGGCCAGGCGCGTGCCGCTGGCTACATGCAAGGCACTTTGCCCCTGGTGTCCTTCGTCGATCCCGATGACCGGTACGAAGCCAGCACCTTCACTCAGCTGGCTGATGCGCTCGATGCTAACCCGCAGGCCGTGATGGCCTACACCGACGAAACGCTGACCGACGAACGTGGACGAGACATTGCTATGCGGCGCCTCCCCTACAGCCGCCAGCAGCACGAGGGCAGCGCCAGTCATGTGCACGGCCTGATCGTGATGCGTCGATGGGCCGTCGAAGCCGTGCTGAAAGAAACCACCGACATCAACAATTTTTCCGACTGGCTGCTGACGCTGCTGGTTGCCAAGGCAGGCGAAGTGCTGCACCTGCCCGTCATCGGACGGCATTGGCGACAGCATCCGCGCCAAAGCCATCGCATGGGCGACCTTGGGGCCGTCCGGCGCGTTCGCCAGTCTTTGGATTTCTCGCCCGATGAGCTCTAACTACGCCACCGTCGCTCGTCGCTACGCCGAAGCGGTGGTGGCCGGAGAAATCCTGGCCTGCCGCTGGGTGCAACAGGCCTGTCGCCGGCAGCTCGATGATCTGGCCCGGTACACGGGCAAGGCCAGCCCCTACCGCTTCAACCCGAAGTTGAAGGACAAGGAAGGCCGGACCTTTCAGCCCGCCGACAACCTGTGCGCCTTCATCGAGCGGCTGCCGCACGTCAAGGGGCCGCTGGCCGGTGAGCCGATCAGCCTGGAACCGTGGCAGGTGTTCATCCTCTCGACGGTGTTCGGCTGGGTGAAGTCCGACGGCAAGCGACGGTTCCGCCGTTCTTACATCGAGGTGCCGCGCGGCAACGCCAAGTCCACGCTGTCCTCGGCGGTGGGCCTGTACATGCTGGCCGCCGATGGCGAGGGGGGCGCCGAGGTGTATTCACTGGCCACCACGCGTGACCAGGCGCGCATCGTGTTCGGCGACGCGCAGACCATGGCGCGGCGCAGTGCCGGCTTTCGCAGCCGCTTCGCGGTGAACGTCGGCGCGCACAACATGCATGTGCTGGCCAGCGGCTCCAAGTTCGAGGCGCTGTCGGCCGAGGGCTCGACGCTGGACGGCTTGAACATCCACTTCGGCTGCGTCGATGAGCTGCACGCCCACAAGACGCGCACGGTCTATGACGTGGTCGAAACCGGCACCGGTAAACGCGACAACTCACTGCTCTGGGTGATCACCACCGCCGGCAGCAACCGCGCCGGCATCTGCTACGAGGTGCGCACCTTCGTCACCAAGCTGCTCGACGGGGTGATCCAGGACGACACCCAGTTCGGGATCATCTACGGGCTGGATGACGGCGACGCCTGGGATACCGAGCCGGCGCTGATCAAGGCCAATCCCAACTGGGGCATCTCGGTGCGCCCGGAGGTGCTGGGACCGCTGCAGGCCAAGGCCATGCAGTTGCCCAGCGCCATCAACAACTTCAAGACCAAGCACCTGAACGAGTGGGTCAACGCCGACACGGCGTGGATGGACATGCGGGCCTGGGACGCCTGCGGCGACTCCACGCTCGATCTCGACGCCTTCGAGGGCCAGCCCTGCTGGGTCGGGCTGGATCTGGCCAGCAAGACCGACATCGCGGCGCTGGTGCTGGTGTTCCAGCATCCCGACATCGCTGATGCCTACGCGGTGTTCGGCAAGTACTACCTGCCCGAGGACACGGTCCAGGCCGCCGGCAACAGCCAGTACCCAGGCTGGATGCGTACCGGGCGGCTGACCGTGACGCCCGGCAATGTGATCGATTTCGGCTGGATCGAGGCCGACCTGACGGAGATGGCCTCGCGCTTTCAGATCCAGGCCGTGGCCTTCGACCCGTTCCAGGCCACGCAGCTCTCGACCCGCATGCTGGCTGAGGGCCTGCCCATGATCGAGGTGCGGCCGACGGTGCTCAATTTCAGCGAGCCGATGAAGACCCTGGAGGCGCTTGTGCTGCAGAGGAAGCTGGTGCACGACGGCGATCCGGTACTGGCCTGGATGGCCTCCAACGTGGTCGCGCATCTGGACGCCAAGGACAACATTTACCCGAGGAAGGAGCGCCCGGAGAACAAGATCGACGGCATCGTCGCTCTGATCATGGCGATCTCGCGTGCGATCAAACCGGGTGACGGCATCGTGATCGACAGCAGCTACGAGCTGATGGTGCTGTGATGGGCAAGGTCGCCGACTTCTTCCGACGTCTCGGGCCACGCTCGGACTCGGACGATCGCAGTCCGTGGGGATCGTTCTGGTTCGAGCCGGTCACCGTGCGCAGCATGAGCGGCGCGCGCATCTCGTCCGAGTCGGCGCTGCGGCTCTCCGCCGTCTATGCCTGCGTGCGCATCCTGGCCGAGAGCATGGCCTCGTTGCCGTTCATCCTCTATCGACCCGGCTCCAAGCGCGGCAAGGTGGAAGTGCGCGACCACTGGCTGTACCGCCTGTTCCATATCCGCCCGAACCGGTATCAAAACCCGTTCGAGTGGCGCGAGATGCTGATGGGCCACCTGGCGCTGCGCGGCAATGCGTTCTGTCGCATCGTCAGCAATGCCGCTGGCGAGATCACCGACCTGATCCCGATCCACCCGGACCGAGTCAGTCTGGTGCTCTCGAATACCCAGGCCGACGAGTACAGCTATCGCATCCTTGACCGCTTCGGCAACCAGACCATCCTGCCGCGCGGCGCGGTCTGGCATCTACGTGGACTGTCCTCTGACGGCATGATCGGCCTGTCGCCGATCGAGATGGCGCGCGAGAGCTTTGGCCTGGCGTTAGCCGCCCAAGACTACGGCGCGCGCTTCTTCGCCAACGATGCCAAGCCCACCGGTGGCTGGATCGAATATCCGGGCACCTTCAAGGACAAGCCCGCCCG
The DNA here is from genome assembly GCA_913056305.1 of uncultured Ralstonia sp. Taxonomy (GTDB): domain Bacteria; phylum Pseudomonadota; class Gammaproteobacteria; order Burkholderiales; family Burkholderiaceae; genus Ralstonia. Next base: position 16,759 of record CAJXMR010000018.1, on the reverse strand, counting down.
AGACAATTTCCGCGAGTCCTACCAGAACGCGCAGGGCGCGATGAATCGCGGCAAGGTGCTGGTGCTGGAAGCGGGCATGAAGTACCACGAGGTCGGCGTCACCAACAAGGAGGCGCAGTTCCTGGAGCTGCGCAAGTTCCAGGTCACCGATATCGCGCGCCTGTTCCGCGTGCCGCCGCACATGATTGCGGACCTGGACCGCGCGACCAACAACAACATCGAGCAGCAGTCGATCGAGTTCGTGCGCTACACCATGCGTCCCTGGGCCGAGCGCTGGGAGGCCAGCATCCGCGCCGACTTGATGCTCGACAACGAAGGGCTGGACTGCGAATTCGACTTCGCCGCTTTGATGCGCGGCGACGCCAACAGCCGGGCGACCTACTACTCCGCGATGGTCAGCATGGGCGCGCTCACGCGCAACGAAGTGCGCCTGGCCGAGAACTATGCGCCGCTGCCAGGGCTCGACGAGCCGCTGGTGGCGCTCAACATGGGGGCGACCGGCACCAACCAGCAGCCGTTCCAGGCGCCGCCGCCCGATGACGACAACGCGCAGCCGAACAAGATCAACGACCGAGAAGATGACGATGAAACGTGAACTGCTGCTGGCCGAGTTCCTGGCCACGCCGTGGGCCTTGATGCCGGAACGACTGAATGCATTGACCGCCGTCTTCGGGCGGTGGGCCAGGAACGAGCCGGCCGGCGACGACATCCTGGCCCGCGTGATGGCCGACCGTGACGCACGCCAGCTCAAACGCCAGGCGGCGCAGACCGCCGGTGGCAATGGCATCGCGGTGCTGCCGCTGTATGGCGTGGTGACCCAGCGCGGCAACATGGTCGACGACGTCTCTGGCCCGGGCACCACCAGCACGCAGATGTTTGGTGCCGCCTTGCGCCAGGCGCTCGCTGACGACTCGGTCGGCCAGATCCTGATCGACATCGACAGTCCGGGCGGCAGCGTCTACGGCGTCGCCGAACTCGCGGACCAGATCCAGTCGGCGCGCGCGGCCAAACCGGTCGTGGCGATCGCCAACAGCCTCGCGGCCAGCGCCGCGTACTGGATCGGCTGTGCCGCCGCCGAGTTGTACGTCACGCCCGGTGGCGAGGTCGGCTCCATCGGCGTGTGGCAGGCGCATTTCGATTACTCGCAAGCGCTGGCCACCGATGGGGTGAAGCCCACCCTGATCTCGGCCGGCAAGTACAAGGTCGAAGGCAATCCTTACGAGCCGTTGGACGAGGAAGCGCGCGGCTTCATGCAATCGCGCGTGGACGATTACTACGGCGCGTTCACGAAAGCCGTCGCCAAGGGGCGCGGCCAGCCGATTGCCAGTGTGCGCGAGGGCATGGGCCAGGGCCGGGTGCTCGGCGCGGATGCCGCGCTCACGCAGAAGATGGTCGATGGCATCGCTACCTTCGATGAGGTCGTCACGATGATGCAAAAGCGCGGACGTGCTCAAGGTCGAGCCACGTCCCGCCTCACGCAAGCCAGGAACACGCTTGCCTTGATTTGATTTTCTGCCTGCCCGGCGTCACTGGGCAGACCCAACGAACAGCCGCTTGAGGGTGACCTCGGCGGCTTTTTTCATACCCGCTCCGGTGATGCTCACCCGCGCGGGTTTTTTCATTTGGAGAACCCGCAATGAGCAAACACCTACGAGAGCTTCAGGCCAGGAAAGCGAATCTGGTCAAGGACGCCCGTGCCTTGACGGAAGGCGCCGCTGCCGAGAATCGCGATCTCACGGCCGAAGAGGCCAGCCGCTTCGACACCCTGCGCGCCCAGATCGAAACGGCCTCCGCCGCCATCGACCGGGAGATGACCCTGGTTGCGGAGGAGGCGCGCTCGGCCGGCGTCGCCGTGGCCTTGGCAACGGCTGGTGCCGTGCAGCCCAATCCGCCTGCCGCCAGCGCACCGGCAGGCGCGAGCATCATCACCGTCAGCGACAACCGCGAACTCGATCCCCGGCGCGGTTTTGCCAGCGTCGGCGACTTCCTGAAGTCGGTGCGACAGGCCGAGATCGCGCGCCGCGCGGGCGGCGTGGTCGACGAGCGGCTGCTGGTCGGCTCCGGGATCGGTGCCGTCGCCCCCGGCCTGGCGGCCAACGAATCGGCCGGCGTGGACGGCGGCTTTGCCGTGCCGCCTCAGTTCGCGCAGGAGATCTTCACGCTCTCGCTGGGTGAGGACGGCCTGCTGCCGATGACCGACAACGTCGAGATCTCCGGCAACAGCATGTCCTTCCCGAAGGACGAGACCACGCCCTGGGGATCGAACGGCGTGCGCGCCTACTGGCAGGGCGAGGCCTCCGTCGCCCAGGCCACCAAGCCGCAACTGGGCCTGACCACGCTGCGCTTGAAGAAACTCATGGCGCTGGTGCCCATCACCTCGGAACTGCTGGAGGACACCAACGCGCTCACCTCCTACCTGCCCAAGCAGATCGCCGAGCGTATCCGCTGGAAGACCAACGAGGCCATCCTGAACGGCCAGGGCGATGGCGTGCCGTTGGGCGCCTTCCAGTCCGGTGCGGTGATCACCGTGCCCAAGGACCAGGGCCAAGCGACCCAGACCTTGACCCTCACGAACCTGCTCAACATGCAGTCACGCTTCATGCCCGGCTCGGAGAACAAGGGCGTGTGGATCATCAACAAGTCGGTCCAGGCCGCCCTGTACGGCATCACCTGGAACGGCATGCCGGCCTTCATGCCGATCGGCTACCAGGTCAACCTCGGCGGCTCGCTCGCCCAGGTGCAGCGCAACACGCTGCTGGGCCTGCCAGTGATCTTCTCGCAGCACCCGGCGCCGTTCTCGAGCCAGGGCGACGTGCTGCTGGTGGACCTGCAGTACTACCACACGATCACCAAGGCGGGCGGCCTGCAGACCGCCACCAGCATGCATCTGTATTTCGACGCCGACGCGGTGGCCTTCCGCACCACCTTCCGCATGGACGGGCAAAGCAAGATCGCGCAGGCCGTGTCGCCCGCCAAGGGCGCGGCCACGCTCTCGCCCTTCGTCCAGCTCGGTGCGCGCTGATCTTTTCACTCACACAGAAGGACATCCCATGGGCTTCCCCAACACCAAAGGCTCGGAACAGTTCGCCATTCTTGGCCGCACCGGCCCCCTCAATGCCAATGCCGCGCAATCCGCCTGGGTCCCGGTCAGCAACGTCCATCGCTTGCTGGCGCTGATCGATACCGGCGCCAACGCGAACGGCGTGCTCAATGCGCAGCTGCTGCAGGCACTGGACGCCACCGGCACCGGCGCCAAGCCGATCACCGGCGTCAATGGCCAGGCCAAGGCACTCACCCCGATCGCAGCCGGCAATGCAATCAACGTGCAGGCCCTGATCGATTGCTCGGTCGACGAGCTCGACACCAACAACGGCTACGCCTTCGTGCAGTTGCAGATCACGCTGTCGAACGCCGGCCTGATCGCGGGCCTGCTGCTGGGCATCAATGCGCGGTTTGAGCCGGCCAGCTCGCTCAACGCCGCATCCGTCGCCCAGATCACCGGCTGAGCCACGACTGGTCGCGAACGGTCTTCCCATTCCTGATTTTTTTCACCCCCCTCAACAAGGAGCTTTTCCATGAACGTGATCCGCTATCTCATCGATTTCTTCCACATCAACGGCGCGGGCGTGCAGTCCGTCAAGTACGCCAAGGGCCAGACCTATCCGGCTGACGACGAAACCCTGTCGCATGTGGAGGCCGGGCACGCCGAGATTGTGGTGATCGATGTCACCGCCACGACCAGCGACGCTGCGACTGCCGAGCCGGCCCAGCCCGACCCGACCCCGGTGTCGGATGCGACCCCGGACACCGCACCGGTCGCCCAAGCGGCAGACGTAGCACCGGCGACTACGGCGGCAGCGCCCGCCGCAGATCCCGCTCCGGCTGCGGATGCAAGCGCGTCCTCGGCGACTCCGGCGACCACCGCAACCGATCCTGTGCCGGCTCCCGCCGTCGTGGTGGCGGCAGCGCCTGTGACCAGTCCGTCGGCGACCGATACGCCTGGCGATCCGTCTCTGACGGCGGCCCAGCCTGCCGACGCCACCGGGACCCAGGCAAGCGCGGCGGCAGCCTCCGCTGACTCGGCGGCGCCGGCAGCACAGGCGACGACCGCTACGCCGCCTGACGCGCCCGCCGCTTCGACGAACGAGCCGGCTGCTGCGGCGCCGTCGTCCGCGACCACGGCAACTGCCAGCACCCAAGGCTGATGCCATTTCACCTGGTGACACCACCGGCCGTCGATGCCACCACCGGCATCGCCGAGCCGGTGTCCCTGGCCGAGGTCAAGCAGCATCTGCGCGTCGACATCCCGGATGATGACGCGCTGATCCTGGCGTTGATCAGCAGTGCGCGGCAGATGGCCGAGACGCTGACCAACCGTCAGTTGCTCCCGGCCACCTGGAACCTGGTGCTCGATGCCTTCCCTGGGCCAAGCCTAATGGGCGTGCCGGCGGGTCTGTCGTACTCGATCCCCGGGCACGCCATCCTCATTCCGAAGGGGCCGGTGCAAACCGTGACTTCGATCGTCTACCAGGACATGAATTTCAATCTGGTGACGATGCCGCCCGAGGACTACGTGGTGACCTCCACCGACGATCTGACCCGCATCACGCCGATCTTCGGCCAGATCTGGCAGCCGACGTTGCCGCAAATCGGCGCGGTCGCCGTGCAGTTCGTGGCGGGCTATGGCGATTCGACGCAGGTGCCCGAGGGCATCAAGCACTGGATCAAGCTGCGCGTCGACAGCCTCTACAACCAGCGCGGCGAAGTGGCCTTCGCACGCGGGCGCATGGACAAGCTGCCCTATGTGGACGCGCTGCTCGACCCCTACCGGATCGCCATCCTATGAGCGAAGCGCTGATGCTCCCCGATACCGGGGAGCTCAACCGTCGCATCGTCATCCGGCGTTGGACCGACGTCCCCAATGCCAGCTTCAACGTCGATCAGACCTTCGATGCCGGCATCAACCGCTGGGCCAAGGTCGAGCCCATCCGGGGCATTGCCTCCCGCATGGGCGTGGCGACGGTGGAGGAAGCGACGCATTACTTCTGGGTGCGCTACAGCGCCGAGACGACGGCTGACTATTTTTCGCAGGACCGCGTCATCGAGTACCGCGCCCGGCGCTATCGCATCCTCGACGCGCAGAACTTCCAGGATGCCGACCGCTACATCCGGATCACCGCCAAGAATCTGGGTGCCATCGCTTCGCTCAACACGAGCGCACCGTGAGATTCGCCATGACTCAACAAAGCAGTGACGGACAGGTGGCAGGCATCAGCCTGCACGTCGGTCTCGATTTCCACAGCACGATCGACTACGACCGCAAGGCCATGCGCCGTGCCTTGGTCAAGGGCGCGGCGGTCGTGCGCAAAGAGGCACGCACGCTGGTGTCCCGCCGCGTGGTGTCCCAGCCTGGCGAGTTCCCCGGTGAAGTGACGGGCGCGATGCGCCGCGCCATCGGCGTGATCGGCAGAGGCTCCAAGGGCGGCTGGGTCAAGGTGGGTGTGCGCGCGATTCCCGGCAGCTTCTACTACCCGGCCGTGCTGTTCTACGGCAGCCCGGCGCGCCACATCGCCGCGCGCGGCAACTTCATGACGGCGGCGCTGGCGAATCGCGGCAGCGAGATCCGCGAGCAGGTGCGCGACGCGCTGCGCCACGCCTTGGTGCCCAGGTAATGCAACTCGAACTCGTCATCGCGCAACTGCGCGCACTGTGCCCGTCGTTCAGCGGCCGGGTGGCCGGTGCCGCCGAATTCAAGCCGGTGCAGGAAGCGGCAGCGTTGCCGGTGCCGTGCGCCTTCGTCATCCCGCTCGACGACCGTCCCGAGCCACCCAAGGCGCTCAACGCCGTGGGGCAGGAGATGACCGACAGCTTCGGCGTGATCATCGCGCTCGACAACCGTGCCGATGAGAAGGGCCAATCTGCCTTCGATGGCGTGCATGCCGTCCGCGCCGAAATCTGGCGGGCCTTGCTCGGCTGGGTGCCGGGGCCGGTGAACACCGTCAATCCGGCCACCGACTACAACGGCATCTTCTACGAGGGCGGCAGCCTGCTGGCGATGGACCGCGCGCGGCTCTGGTACCAGTTCGAGTTCGGCGCGCAGATGTGGATCGGTGCCAGCGATGGCTGGGAAGCCGGTGCATTGCGCACCTTGCCGGACTTTGGCACCGAGGATGCCCAAGGTCGATGGCTACCGGGCTCCGCCGCCAACGTGGAAGTCGATGTCGGCAGGCCGATCTTCGACGCCACGGCCGATTACCCGGCCAACCCGATCGCCGACTTTGCCCAGGCTACCGTGAGCGCGCCGCGCACGCACGGCCCAGACGGACGCATCGAGTTCGACATTTCAGTTCCCTGACCTGGCTGCCCAGGCCACGACGGATTTTCATGACCGCCCGCCACGACTCGCGTCGTCGCGGGCTTTTTGCACTGGAGCACGCATGTTTGCCATTCCCACACCGGGCCGATCGGTCCCCATCCCTGGAACCAGGACACTGTTGCCGGCCACCGGCCAGAACATCGGCCAGGTCACCCAGTACTGGCAGCGCCGGCTGCATGAGGGCGATATCACGCTGAGCGAGGCGCCTCCCGCTGCGACCCCGGCGGCGACGGAAGCAGCAAAGGCCGCGTCAACGGCTGCATCGCCGGCCCCGGCATCCGCACCGGCGGCAAACAGCCCGCCCCCAGCCACCTCCGTAGCACCTGAACCGGCGGCTTCCGCAAGGAGTACGACATGAGCGGCGTGTCCTTCGAACACATTCCATCCAATCTGCGCGTGCCGCTGTTCTACGCGGAGATGGACAACAGCCAGGCCAATCTGGGCGACCAGGCGCTCAATGCGCTGTTGATTGGTCAGATGTTTCCCTGGGGAACAGCCACGCCCAACAAGGCGGTGCTGGTCACCGATCCAAAGTCGGCCTTGGTCCTGTTCGGCCAGGGATCGATGCTGGCGCGCATGGTGGCCAGCTATCGGCTGCAGGATGCTGGTTCCTGCAACCTGTGGTGCATCCCCGTACAAGATGACCCCGCTGCCTCGCAGGCCTCGGGCACGATCGTCATCAACGGCTTCGCCAGCGCGGCGGGCGCCATCGCCCTCTACATCGCGGGCCAGCGCGTGAATGTCGGCGTCCAGCTGGGTGACAGCCCGTTCAACATCGCCGCCAACATGGTCAGCAGCATCAACGCCAATGCCGATCTGCCGGTGACCGCCACGACGGGGGCGTATGCCTTCGCCGCCGTGCGCCCCATGTCGGCGATCGCCGAGGGCTCGGCCGTCGTCACGCTCACCAGCAAGTGGGCTGGGCAGACGGCCAACGACATCACCGTCCTCGACTCCTTCCTGGGGTGGAGCGCCGGTGAGCGCGTGCCCGCCGGTGTGACGCTGAGTTATTCCGGCCCCACGCTTGCGGGTGGGTCCACCGACCCGACGCTGGCGGCCACCGCCATCCCGGGCATGGGCGATGACCCCTACGACTTCATCATCCACCCCTATGGCCAGGCGCAGGCCCTGAACGACCTGCAGCTGGAACTCAACGACATCACCGGGCGTTGGTCCTACGCCAAGCAGATCTACGGACACGGCTACACCGCCTTGCGCGGCATGCTCAGTGATCTGGTCGCCTTCGGCATGACGCGCAACGACCAGCACCACACCGTTGCCGCCATCGATGCCGATTGCCCGAATCCCTGCTGGGAATACGCGGCAGCCTATGGCGGCGCCAACGCGGTCGACATCGCCGCCGATCCGGCGCGTCCCACCCAGACGACGCCGCTGCTGGGCCTGCTCGCGCCGCGCGCCGGCAATCGCTTCCTGTTCGAGGATCGCCAGGCGCTGCTCAATTTCGGGATCGCGACGAGCTTCGTCTCCGGCGGCCAGTTGCGCGTGGAGCGCGCGATCACGACCTACCAGCAGAACGCCTTCGGCGCGCCGGACACCAGCTACCTCGACTCGGAAACCCTGCACACCTCGGCCTACGTGCTGCGTGCGCTCAAGGGCGTGATCACGTCGAAGTATCCCCGGCACAAGCTGGCGAGTGATGGCACACGCTTCGCCGCCGGCCAGGCCATCGTGACGCCCGCCGTCATCAAGGGCGAGCTCTGCGCGATCTACGGGCAGATGGAATACCTGGGCATCGTCGAAAACCTCGACACCTTCAAGCAGTACCTGATCGTCGAGCGCGACACCACGGACCCCAACCGGGTCAATGTCCTCTTCCCGCCCGACTACGTCAATCAACTGCGGGTGTTCGCGGTACTGAACCAGTTCCGACTGCAGTACCCGGCCAACCAGATCGTCAGCTGACCAGGAGGCAACCATGGCTCAACGTATCGCGGGCATCTGTTTCGTCAAGGTCAACGGCGCCCAATTCGAAATCTCCGGCGACATCGAGATTCCGCTGACCGAGTTCAAGCGCGAGGCCGTCATGGGCCTGTCCGGACCGGCCGGCTACAAGGAAACGGCGCTGGAACCCTACATCAAGGTGGTGGCGCTGTTCACGCCGGACTTTCCGGTGAACACCTTGCGCACCAACACCACACTGACCGTGACGGCGGAACTCGCCAACGGCGTCGTCTACACGCTCTCCAACGCCTTCGTGCGCGGGGAGCCCAAAGCCAAACCCATCGACGGCACGATCGAGATCGAGTTCTCGGGAAGCCAGGGACAGTGGAGTAACAACCAATGAGCGACCAAGAACTGACCATCCCCCTGTCCGCGCCGGTGATGGCGCATGGCGAGGAAATCACCTGCCTGGTGCTGCGCCAGCCGACCACGGCGGACCTGATCGAACTGGGGCAACCGATGCGGCTGCTGCCAGGCAATGGCATGGAGGACGCCGCCGTCGAAGTGCGCATGGGCGTGGTGGCGCATTACGTGGCGCGCCTTGCGTCGATTCCACTGTCCAGCGTCAAGTCCCTGTCGCTGGGTGACTTTGGCCGTGCGACGCAGGCGGTCCTGGGTTTTTTCGGGGAAGACGGCTCGGATCGGACGAACAGTTCGCCGAGCGCGTCTTCGAAGTCGCCTGGTTCTTCAAAACATCCCCGCGCGACGTCCTGAGCTTGACCCTCACCGAATTCGAACTCTGGAACCGGCAGGCCGAGCGCATCGCGCAGCGCCTGCAGGGCGACGAGTGACGGCATCCGAATCAGAAACCAATCATGTCTGACCGTTTCGAGCTCAAGGCCATTTTGTCGGCCAACGCGGAGAGCCTCATCCATGCCCTGAAGTCGGTCGAGGCCCCCGCGCAGGCTGCGCGCAAATACCTCACCGACATCGGCAAGTCCGCCTCCGGCCTGGCGGGCAAGTTCGGTTTGCCGGTCGGGATCGCCGGTGGCCTGGCGGCCGGTTTCGGCCTCGCCAAGGTCAAGGATGCGGTGCACACCTATGCCGAACTAGGTGAGGCGGTGCACCACGGCGCCACGCGCGCGGGCATGAGCGTCGAGCAGTTCCAGCGCATGAAGTACGTGGCGGAGCAAAACGGCGTCGCGGTCGAACAGATGGAAGGCGCCATGGGCAAGCTGAACCTGACGCTCGGGCGCGCGGCCGGCGGGCGAGGCAAGGAAGCCGCCGCGCTGTTCGCTCGCCTGGGCATCGCCATGCGCGATGCGTCCGGTCAACTGCGTTCGGGCATGACTGTGCTGCCCGAACTGGCCGATGCGTTCGTGCGCAACGAAAACCCGGCCGTGCGTGCCCGTATGGGGATGGCCTTGTTCGGCAAGAAGTGGCAGGAGATCGTGCCGCTGCTGGAAGCCGGCGGCAAGGGCATCGAGGAAGCCCAGGCGCGCATGTCGCGCTTCAAGGGCGTCATGAACGAGGAGAATATCGACCGATCGCGGGAATTCGCCAAGTCGCTGCGCGATCTGGAGATGGTCAGCAAGGGCTTCCAGATGACCATCGCCAAGAGCCTGGTGCCGGCGATCAAACCGCTGCTCGATGGCTTCAACGACTGGATGGCAGCCAACAAGAAGCTGGTGTCCGCCGAGGTCGGCCGCATGGCCAAGGATCTCGGACATTGGCTGTCCAGCATCGACTGGCGCGGCATGGCCCGCAGTGTGTTGGCCTTCGGCCAGGGCATCGGCAAACTGGTCGATTTCGTCGGCGGCCCGCGCAATGCGCTGATCGGCCTGGCGGTCGTGATGAATGCCCAGACGATCATGGCCCTGGGCGGCCTGGTTGGCGCCATCGGCCGCGCGGGCCTGGCATTTCTTGGTATGGCGGCACGGGCCTATGTCGCGAGCAATGCGGCGCTGCTGTCGATGGCGCGCACCGGCATCGCGGCCACGCTGCTCACCGGCCCGCTTGGGCGCTTGCGCGCACTGTGGACGTTGCTCGCCACCACGACGGTGTCGATGAGCGGCCTGATGTCGGGCGCCATGGCGATGGTCAGTGGCGGCATTCGCGCCGTCGGTGCGGCGCTGATGGCCAACCCGCTGGGCATCATTCTCGCGATCGCCTCGGCAGCTTGGCTGATTTATGAGAACTGGGACACCGTCAAAAGCTGGTTCACCGGCTTCTGGAACTGGATCAAGGCCCATGCCGAACTGATCCTCACCTGCCTCGGCCCGATCGGCTGGGTCGCCAGCACGATCATCGAGCATTGGGAGCCGCTCAAAGCCTGGTTCGGCGATTTCGTGCGCTGGCTGTCGGACAAGCTGCGCTGGATGGTCGATGCCGCCAAAGCCGTGGGCCATGCCTTCGGTATCGGTGGCGGCGACGAAAGATCGGCGAGCCCCGAGCCAGGCAACCCCTCCCGGGGCACGCCTCTGGGGGCGATGGCATCCCCGGTTGCCGGTAACCGCCCCTCCTTGCTGGGGACGGCTGCCGGCGCCGCCAAGGTGGAGGGCCAGGTGAACATCAAGATCGACGGCCTGCCTGCAGGTTCACGCGTCGAACAGGTGCGCGGCGGCACCATGCCGATCAATGTCGATGCCGGCTACAGCGCGCATGCGCTGCTTATGCCATAGCGCCGGATTCCTCTCATGGCCAAGTATTCCGACTCTCTGCATACGGCATCCTTTCGCGGGGTGGTGTTCCAGGTCAATGGCGCCGACTGCGGCGCCGGCCGACGCGTGCAGGTCCATGAATACCCCCAGCGCGACATGCCCTGGGTGGAGGACCTGGGCCGTGCCACCCGCGAGATCGCGCTGGACGCCTTTCTGATCGGTGCGGACTACATCGATCAGGCCAATCGCCTGCTCTCAGTTCTGGAGATGGCTGGGCCGGGGACGCTCGTGCATCCCTGGCTGGGAACGATGCAGGTGTGCCTGTCCGCACCGGCTCGCGTGCGCTTCGATTCCGGCCTGGGCGTGGCGACGGTATCCCTGTCCTTCGTCGAATCGGGCGAACTCACGTTCCCGATTCCGACGAGTTCCACCCAGGCGGCCAGCCGGCTCGCGGCCGATGGACTGGCCACGGCGGCCATCCAGGATTTTGCGGGCAGTTTCACGGTCGCGGGCTTTCAGAGCTTCGTCGCGGCGGCGGCCCAAGGACGACTGGCCGCCATGCTGGGTTTCGTGGGGGCTGGGCAGATCGCGCAGGTGCTCGCGAACTTCACATCGCAGGCCACCTCGGTCGCCAACCTGGTCACCCAGGCGGCGTCTTTTCTGAGCAATCCGGCGATGCTGGGTCAGACGCTGCTCAATGCCTTCGGCCTGTCGGGCGCGGCGGGCGCCGTCGCCGCCTGGTCCAACGTGGTCAAGCTGCTCACCGGCACGGCGTCGTCGAACGCCATGCTGGCGCGCACCCCGGTCGTGGCGGCCACGCCGTCACGCCGGCAGATCGATACCAATGCCGTCGCGCTCTACGGCCTGGGCCGGCAACTCCTGCTCGCGCAAGCGGTGGGCATTTCGTCCCTGGTGGGCACCGAGCAGGACAGCGTGCAGGCCGGCATCAGCCAGCCGTCGGGCGGCATGCCGGTCGCCCCACAACAGGTCACGCAAGACAGCATGCTGGCGGTGCGCGACGCGCTGCTCTCCACGCTCGACGCCGAGATGCGCCGCTGCGGGGACGCCGCCTATGAGGCGTTGCAGACCGCGAGCGCGGCGGTCTATGTGGATTTGACGGCCCGGGCGCAGGGCGCGGCTCGTCTGACCGCCTGGACGCCGCCCGAGACGATGCCGATGCTGGCCGTCGCCTACGAGTTGTACGCGGATGCGTCGCGCGATGCCGAGATCCAGTCGCGCAACGGCATCCGCCATCCCGGCTTCGTGCCGCCCGGCGCGCTTTCCGTGATCGTGGCCTGACATGGCGAGCACTGATCCAGGCTATCCGGCGGGCCTGCCGGAGAATCAGGTGCGCCTCGTGGTGGGCGGCCAGGAATTCGGCGGCTGGAAGAAGATCCGCATCGAGGCCGGGATCGAGCGGCAGGCGCGCAGCTTCGAGCTGGAAGTCACCGACCGCTGGCCCGGACCGACCTCGGCCGCCACCGCAGACACCGCACCACCGGTCTGGCGCCGTATCCGGCCATTCGATGCCTGTCAGGTGCTGATCGGCAACGACCTGGTGCTGACCGGCTATGTCGATGCCACCCCGATCCAGTATGACGGCAAGCGCGTCAGCGTCACCGTCAAGGGCCGCAGCCGCACCTGCGATCTGGTCGACTGCTGCCCGCCCGATTCCGGGCGGGCAGCACCGGCGGGCAACGGCCTGTGGGCGGACGTCAAAGGCAAGGACGGCAAGACCGGCACGGTCGTCAAGCCGGCGGCGGCCAACACCAACGTCTGGCGCAACGCCAAGCTGGAGACCATTGCCGCCGCGCTGGCCGCGCCCTATGGCGTGCGCGTGCTGACCGAGATCGACAGCGGTGCGCCGATCACCGAGCACCACGTCCAGGTCGGGGAAACCGTGTTCGAGAGCATCGACCGGCTGATGCGCCTGCGCCATGTGCTGTCCACCGACAACGCCCGGGGCGACCTGGTGTTCATCGATGTCGGCAGCGCCGGCAATGCCACCACCACGCTCGAGTTGGGCCAGAACATCCGGGAGGGGAGTTGCGAACTCGACTTCAAGGCGGTGATGTCCAGCTACGTCGTGAAGGGCCAGCGTGCGGGCAATGACGGCGACTTCGGCGTCATTGCCAACGAGGTCGAAGGCGACGATGACGGCGAGGCCGAGTTCGAAGGCGGGATCTCCGACGCCGGCACGCCGGTGACGGCGAGTCTGACGGATGCGCGTTCCAAGCGCTTTCGGGTGCTGGTGCTCAAGCAAGCCGGCCATGCCGACGCCGGCACCTGCCAGGACCGGGCGCTGTACGAGCGCGCGCACCGGGCCGCCAAGGCGCTCGAAGCCACCTATACGGTCGCTGGCTGGCGCCAGGGTGACGGACAGCTGTGGGTGCCGAACCTGCTGGTACGCGTCCGGGACGACTTGATCGGCTTCGACCAGACCATGGTCATCGCCGAAGCGCATTACCTGCTCGACGACAACGGACTGCGCACGCAATTGCGTGTCGGGCCGCCCGATGGTTACCGCTCCAAGGCGGCCAAGCCGCGCAAGGGCATCAAGCGCGGCGGCGCCGACACCTGGGGAGATGTGGAATGAGGTTCAATCCATGACGGATTTCGCGCGCCTGGTCGCGCCCTATGCGCGCCGCCTGTCCAACATGGTCGCGCGTGGCAGCGTGTCCCTGGTCAACGCGGCGACCAAGATGCAGAGCCTGCAACTGCGCCTGTTGGCCGGCGAGTCCAAGGATGACGTCGAGCATTTCGAGCCGTATGGCTTGACCAGCCATCCCCAGCCCGGCGCCGAATGCGTCGCGCTTTTTCTCGATGGCGACCGCTCGCATGGCGTCGTCGTGTGCGTGGCCGATCGTCGCTATCGGGTCAAGGGCCTGGCGAGCGGCGAAGTCATCTTGCATGACGACCAGGGGCAGTCCGTCTATCTCATGCGCGGCGGCATCAAGCTGACTGACAAGGCGGGATCGACCGTTGTGATGCAAGGTGACGGCAGCGGATCGATGACGTTCGCGGCCGGCCTCACGATCAACGCGAACAGCAAGATCGTCGGCACGCTGGAAGTGACCCAGAACATCACGAGCGACGCCAGCATCACGGCGGCACAGGACGTCGGTGACCAGGGTGGTGTCAAGACGATGGCCGGCATGCGGGAGATCTACAACGGCCACACGCATGCCGGCACCGACAGCCACGGCGACGGCTTCACCACCAACCCGCCGAACCAGCAGGAATAAGCCATGCGCGACACCATGCCGCTGACCGTCACCTTCGACGGCCAGACGACCCCGCTCGGCCTGCTCCAGGACATCGACAACGACAAGGCCCATCCGCTGGTGCGGGCCGTGCTCATCAGTCTCTTCACCTGGCGCCGCGCCAATGCCGACGACACCTTGCCCGACCCGAAGGGGTTTCGCATGGGCTGGTGGGGCGACTCCTACCCGGCGGTGGCCAACGACCGCATCGGCTCACGCCTGTGGCTGCTGGCGCGCGCGAAGCTCACGCTGACCACGGTGCAACGAGCCCAGGACTATGCCGAAGAGGCCCTGCAGTGGCTGATCGACGATGGCGTCGCCGCCCGCATCGCCGTGCGTGCGGAGCGCCAGGGCCTGTCGACGCTGGCCCTGCAATGCACGCTGTTCGCGGCCGATGGCACGGCGAACGCGGTGCTCAGGTTCGACAACCTCTGGAGTCTCTTGAATGTTTAACCGTCCGTCCCTCGCGGACCTGATCAATCGCACGACGAACGACGTGTTTCAACGGCTGCAGCAAGACAACGTGCTGCGCCGCGCCGACGCCCAGGTCTATGCCCGCGTGCTCGCCGGCGTGGCCCATGGCCTGTACGGTTTCATTGAATGGATCAGCCGCCAGATCATCATCGACACCGCCGAAGCCGAGTTCCTGGAGCGCTGGGCCTCCATCTGGGGCGTGCAGCGTCTCGCGGCAACACCCGCCACCGGCACCATCACCTTCACGGTGGCGCCGGGGGCAGCGGACATCCCGGCCGGTACGCTGGTGCAGACGCTCGATGGCACGCAATTCCAGACGACAGCGGACATCACGGTCAGCGGACTCCAGGCCACGACCACCGTCACGGCGGTCGCACCGTCTGCCGCCAGCAACGGCTACGCCGGGCAGACGGCCAATCTGGTCACGCCGGTGCTGGGCGTGCAGACCGCTGCCGTGCTCGGGCTGCTTGCCGGTGGCGGCGACCTCGA
The DNA here is from genome assembly GCA_913056305.1 of uncultured Ralstonia sp. GTDB lineage: Bacteria > Pseudomonadota > Gammaproteobacteria > Burkholderiales > Burkholderiaceae > Ralstonia. The sequence continues at coordinate 1,595 of CAJXMR010000018.1, read as the reverse complement.
GTCCGACGACAGTCTGCGCGAGCGGCTGCTCAACCGCATCCAGCAACCGCCGCAAGGCGGGGACGCCAACGACTACGTGCAATGGACCCTGGCAACGCCCGGCGGCGGCGCCACCCGTGCTTGGGTCGTGGCCGAGCAATTCGGGCAAGGCACGGTGGGCGTCGCCTTCGTCTGCGACGGCAACGGCGCGGGCGCGGCGATCCTTCCCTCGGCCGCGCAGATCGCGGCCGTCGCCGCCTTCATCGACACGGTCCGCCCGGTCACCGCGCATGTGACGGTCTATGCGCCGGTCGCCGTGCCGATCGATTTCGCGATCGAAGGATTGAGCCCGGACACGCTGGCCGTTCAACAGGCCATCACGGCCGAACTCGCCGATCTGCTGGCGCGTGAGGGGCAGCCCGGCGGCACGATCCTGCTGTCGCACATGCGCTCGGCGATTTCCTCTGCGGCCCAGGAATGGGACTACGTGCTGGTTACTCCGGCCGCCAACGTCGTGTTGTCGCCCGGCCAAATCCCGGTCATGGGGAGGGTGGTATGGCAGTGACGCAGCAGGTCAGCCAGCCACTGGCCGCCGCCGACTACCTGGCGTCGCTGCAAAAGCTCCTGCCCTATGGCCCGGCGTGGACCGATGACGCCGACGCGGCCATCACCCGGCTGCTGACGGGCCTCGCGCAGGAACTGGCACGGATCGATGCCAGAAGCTGGCAACTCATCGACGAGGCCGATCCGCGCACCACCAACGAATTGTTTCCCGATTGGCAGCGGGTGGCGGGCTTGCCCGATCCGTGCGTGGTAGCGCTCGGCAGTCAGCAGACGTTTGCGCAGCGACGGGCCACGCTGGTGTCCCGGCTGATCCAGGTCGGCGGCCAGTCTCGCGGTTACTTCATCGCCGTGGCGCGGGCATTGGGCTTCGCCATCTCGATCACTGAAGGCTGGCAGGAAATCGACACCGTCATTTCGCCGGTCAACAACCCGCTGGCCAATAGCAACTGGATTTACACCTGGACGATTCACGTGCCCCTCGGGGACACGCGCAGCACGCTCACCGTCAACGGCCGCGTCTCCGATCCGCTCGCGGCCTGGGGCAACACCTTGCTCGAGTGCGTGATGCGGCGGCTCAAGCCCGCCCACACCACGCTGCTCTTCAGCTACACGTAGGAGATCACATGGACAACCGCGTCTGGGAGGCCAACGCCGCCCAAACACCACCTGCCGTGCCGGCCAATCCGTCGATCGGCTACCCGACCGACGGGAATCCGGCCACCAATACGCCGGCCACCACGCCGGGGGATTACTGGTTCTATCAGGTCAGCGAGGAGATCCGCAATGTCATCCTGGCCGCTGGGCTCGCACCCGACCGCAACGCGCTCAACCAGCTCAGGCAGGCGATCGAGGTCCTGATCAATGCAGCGGTCGCCGCCGCGCTGGCGAACTACCGACCACCGGCGCCAGCTCCCACGCCCACACCGACCCCCGCACCGACCCCGACGCCGACGCCGACGCCGACACCAACACCAACACCAACACCGACACCGACACCAACGCCTACGCCTACGCCAACTCCACCACCGCCGCCTCCACCACCTCCACCACCT
>CAJXMR010000017.1 GCA_913056305.1 uncultured Ralstonia sp. | reverse complement strand
TGCCGCTGCGCTGGCGGCTGAAGATCGCGCAGAAGATGCGCGCAGAAAGCGAAGCCGGCCGCGCCATGTCCGCCAACGTAGCGGGTGAGCCGCGCGCGGCGGCAATGATGGGCGACGTCGCGCCCGAGGCGGTGGACGCGCTGTTCAAGTCCGCCGGCACGCCCACGCTCATCCACGGTCACACGCACCGTCCGCAACTACACCACGAGCCACGCGGCGAGCGCTGGGTCCTCTCCGACTGGGATTTCGATCACACGCAGCCGCGCGGCAGCTTCCTCAAGCTGCAGGACGGCGCGCTGACGGTCGAGCCGGTGACGGCCTAGACTGCCGCCACCGCCCCGCCCTTACTTCAGCATCCGCTTGAGCTCGCTCGCATCGAACGGATCGTTCGGCGAGTTCTCCAGATGTGCGCCCAGGCGATCGAGCGCCGTGAGGATTGCCTCGATGCGGTCCTGCTGGAGCGCGCTATGGTCGATCAGCCGCTTCAGTGCCAGCGACACCGGGTCGTCCGCGTCCGGCGTGATGCCGTAGGCCGAGAACTCCTGCTTGAGTGCCGGCTGGGCTTCGACCGGCACATCGCGCTCGACGATACGCGCCGGAATGCCGACCGCCGTCGCGCCCGGCGGCACCGGTTTGAGCACCACCGCGTTGGAACCCACGCGCGCGTTGTCGCCGATGACGAAGCCACCGAGCACCTTGGCGCCCGCGCTCACCACCACACCCTTGCCAAGCGTCGGATGCCGCTTGGTGCCCTTGTAGAGCGACGTACCGCCCAGCGTCACGCCCTGGTAGATCGTGCAATCGTCACCGATCTCGGCGGTCTCGCCGATCACCACGCCCATGCCGTGATCGATGAACACGCGCCGACCCACCGTCGCGCCCGGGTGGATCTCGATGCCGGTGAGGAAGCGCCCGAGATGCGAGAACCAGCGCCCGAGCAGCTTGAAGCCGCCGTGCCAACACGCATGCGCGACCCGATGGACGATGATGGCGTGCAGACCCGGATAGCAGGTCAGCACTTCCCAGCGGCTGCGCGCGGCTGGGTCTCGCTCCATGATGGCGCGGATATCTTCGCGAATGCGTGTGAACATCTTGATGTGTGTGGATCGTTATGAAACTGCTGCGCATCGATGTGCGCTGAGGGCAGTGTAAGGCATTCCCTTGACCTTCTACGGCAAGGGTTTTAGCCCGACAAGCGTTGGGATGCCGCCTCACAGGCGGCTTTCGAGAGGGTCAGCGACAGTCGTCGGCTGCGCCGGTGGGCGGCGTGGCGTGGGGTTCCGCCTCGGCGCGGCGGCCAAGCATGCGCTTGGCGATCCCGCGCAGGATGTTGACCTCCTCGGTCTCCAATCGCGTGCGGGCGAACAGACGCCGCAGGCGCGACATCAGCTTCTTCGGCTGGGCCGGGTCGAGAAAGCCGATCTCCATGAGACCCCGCTCCAGGTGCTCGAACATGCCGTCGATCTGCTCGGCAGTCGCCGGCTCGCCGACAAAGCCGACGCCATCCATGCGCGTATCGCTGGTGCCGGTATCGGCCAGCAGCGCCATGCGCACTTCATACGCGATCAACTGCACCGCCTGTGACAGGTTGAGCGAGGCATAGGCCGGGTTGGCGGGAATGTGCGTGACGACGTGGCAGCGCTCCACCACCTCGTTGGGCAGGCCGAAGCGCTCATTGCCGAAGACGAAAGCGACGGTGGTGTCAGGCGTGGCCAGCACGGCAGCCACCTCATCCGCCGCCGCGCGCGGGCCGATGCGGCGCGGGCCGAACTCGCGCGGGCGCGCTGTCAGCGCGATGGTGAGCGAGGCCCCGGCCAGCGCCTCGCCAATGTCGCCGACCACGCGGGCGCCAGCGAGCACGTCGTCGGCGCCGCTTGCCATGGCAATGGCGTCGGCGTGCGTTTGCGCGTCCGCCTCGCGCGGACGCACGAGCACGAAGCTGCCGCCCTCGCCAAACCCCATGGTCTTGAGCGCGCGTGCCGTGGAGCCGACATTGCCCGGATGGCTGGTCTCGACCAGCACAAAACGGCAGCGCGCGGCGCGTTGTCGCAAGGCGTCAGGGTCAGTGGGCCCGGCAGTTTCCGAGGCGCTGGAGGCGGGGTTCATATACAATACGGCCACTCATTTTGACGGCGGGAACCAGCCCGCCGTTCGTTCTTCCACAATTCGCTGTGTTGTTTCGCCTGACGCGTGATCCGTGCCGGGCGCGGAGATCCGTCATGCATCCGATGCTCAATATCGCCGTCAAGGCCGCCCGCAAGGCCGGGACTGTCATCAATCGCGCCACGCTTCAGGGCGACTCCCGTCAGATCGAGCGCAAACAACACAACGATTTCGTCACCGAAGTCGATCGCGCGGCCGAAGCCACGATCATCGACATCATCAAGACGGCCTATCCGGATCACGCGATTCTAGCGGAAGAGTCCGGCCAATCCTGGGCCGACGGCGAAACCGCCAGCGAAAACGTCTGGGTCATCGACCCGCTGGACGGCACCACCAACTTCATCCACGGCTTCCCGCAGTATGCGGTGTCGATCGCGCTGATGCAGCGCAACGTCGTCACGCAGGCCGTGGTGTACGACCCGACCCGCGACGAACTCTTCACCGCGTCCAAGGGCGCAGGCGCCTTCCTGAACAACCGCCGCATCCGCGTCACGCGCCGCGACAAGCTGGCCGACTGCCTGATCGGCACCGGCTTCCCCTACCGCGACATGGAAGGCCTGTACGACTACACCCGGCTGTTCGCCACCATGACCGAGAACTGCGCCGGCCTGCGCCGCCCGGGTGCCGCCGCGCTGGACCTGGCCTATGTGGCCTGCGGCCGCCTTGACGGCTTCTTCGAGCAGGGCCTGAACGCGTGGGACATGGCTGCGGGCTCGCTGCTGATCTCCGAAGCGGGCGGCCTGGTGGGCAACTACTGCGGCGAAGCCGGTTACCTGGACCAGGGTGAAGTCCTGGCCGGCAACCCGAAGGCGTTCGTGCAGATGATCAAGCTGACGTCGCCGTTTTCGCGGTCGAAGGCTGAGGCCTGATTGGCGTGTCTTCGGAACGAAAAGCCTGCTTCATTGCGGGCTTTTTTTTTGCCCCGAAATGAGACTGCGCGAAGGCGTAACCATGGCGTCTTTCTGCGCCGCCCGACTAGACCTGGAGTCTTCAGCAGGAACGTCGTCGCCAGTATGGTGCTCATCGCCGAAACACCGCCCGCCCGGCCGGCGCTAAATGGTCGCGTAACCGAACGACCCTACCCTATCCAGATCCATGAACGAGTCCATCTCTAACAAGATTCATTGGATGCGCGCAATCGGATGCGTCGGGGTCATCTCGCTGCATTCGGCCATCATCGACAACCTGGTCAACCCGAGCTGGTGGTCTTCAAACATCTTTGGCGGCATTGCACGGTTTGCCGTACCGATGTTCTTCATGATTTCTGGCTGTCTTCTGATCAACGAGCGCTACCGATTCGACGGCTTTGTGAAGCGCAGACTGCTGCGCATCGTACCGGCCATCATTTTTTGGGATGCGGTCTACTACGCGTGGCTGACCCATGGCTCGGGGTCCATCCCTGATTTCTTCGTCGCGTCAGTGGAAGGACCGATCTATTACCCATTGTGGTATTTGTACGCGCTTGTCGGCACTTACCTGGCACTCATCGTCATCATCCCTTTCTACAACCACTCCAGCGAGAAAGAGAAAACGTTCTTCGTCGCCTTGTGGGCAATCTGCTATGGGGCGCTCCCGGTTGCCACGGACCTCTACAAACTGCCCTCTACCTTGGTGGGCACCTACTCGCTTGGCATGTTTGCCGAACCGATCGGCTGGCTGGTCCTTGGCGCCATGCTCCGTGACGCAGCAGCCAACGGCAAACATCAGCCGAACGCGCGCATCGCCTTCCTGGCGTCGCTGTGGTGTCTGGCTGTGATTCTTGTGCTGACAAAGCTGTACACGTTTCGCACGGCCGACTCGCTTCCGCCGCGCTTCGTCGCTGAAGCCTTCCGAACGCCCCAGTCGATTTTCACGATCGCCTACTCAGTCTGCGTTTTTCTGTTCTTCCTTGGCATTCAAACGCAAAAACATCCGCGCATCGAAAAGCTGGTCGAGGTCATCTCGGAATGCTCGCTTGGGATCTACTGCTTGCACGTGCTGGTGATGACCGAAGTCCTCAGCAGATTGAAGCACCACATCGCCTCTTCCTGGATCGTGATCCCCACGGTGACCGGCGTGACCTTCCTGATATGCCTGGCCGCGTCATATGGCGCCAGAAAGGTCAAGTTGGCGCGTTACGTGTTCTAGACCCTGAGCATCCCGCAGGCGCCCATGGTCGATATCGGTGTGATTCCGTGAGAGCGCCAGTCACACCGGCTTGGCAGTGTCCCGATCCGCACTCACCACCACCAGCGCCTGCGCCGGCTCCGCCCCCACCGACCGGGTCCGATGCGGAATGCGCGCATCGAACACCACCGAATCCCCCACCGCCAGCCGCACAGTCTGGCCCGCAAAGGCGACCTCGATCTCGCCGCAATGCACGAACAGCAGCTCCTCGCCGTCGTGCTCCTTGAACGGTGAGGTGCTGAAATCCGCCGGCGGGTAGATCATGAACGGCAGCAGCGCCTTGCCGCTGCGCTGGGTGGCGATGCCCTCATAGCGCGGTTGCGTGCCGGGCGCGCCGGCGGCGGTGCGCTCCCCCGCGCGCACAACGGTGATACCCCCCGCACCCGCCGGCTCGCTGAACAGGTCTTCAGTGGACACGCCGAGCGCCTGCGCCAGCTTCATCGCCACCGCAATCGACGGCACCGACAGACCGCGCTCGACCTTGGACAGGTAGCTCTTGGTCAGGCCAGTGCGCTCAGCCAGCACCTCCAGTGTCCAGCCGTGGTTCCTGCGCAGCGGTTTGAGGCGAACGGTCATGGAAACGAAGGTGTCATGGTTATCGCCACGATTGTCACATAAGACACTTCGTGTCATACAATGCAACTCCCGTTTCCCGACCTGCCGCCATGAAAACCGCTCTCGTCCTGCGTCATGTCCCGTTTGAACATCTTGGCGTGCTGGAGCCGTTGCTACATGGGCGTGGCTACACCGTCCGCTATCTCAATGTGGGTGTCCAACCGCTGCCGACTGACGCGCTGAATGTCGCCGATCTGGTGGTCGTGCTCGGCGGCCCGATCGGCGCGTTCGATGACGCGCTCTACCCCTTCCTGCGCGTGGAGGCCGACGCCATTGCGCTGCGGCTGGCGGCGCGCAAGCCGCTGCTCGGCATCTGCCTGGGGGCGCAGCTGATGGCCCGTGCACTGGGGGCATCGGTCAAGCCGATGGGCGTGAAGGAGATCGGCTTTGCGCCCGTGACGTTGACGCCCGAGGGCGCGACCTCGCCGCTGGCGCCGCTGGCTGACGGCACGCCGGTGCTGCACTGGCACGGTGACCGGTATGAACTTCCGCCGGGAGCCCATCGGCTGGCCTCCACGGCGATCTGCGCGGAGCAGGCGTTCGCCCTGGGCGACTACGCGCTCGGCCTGCAATTCCACCTGGAAGCGGACCTGCGTGAAATCGAAGCGTGGCTGATCGGGCATGCCGCGGAGTTGGGGGCGGCCGGCATCGACCCGCGCACGCTGCGCGCTGCCGCTCCTGCCCTTGCGGCACCGCTGGCGCAGCGTGCCCACGATGTCTTCACGGCCTGGCTGGACCGCGCCGAAGCCCACGCCGCCGGGATGCCCGCATGACCCTGCCGCGCCCGATCCGCGTTGATGCTGTCCTCACCGGCCGTGCGGCTGACTACTTCCGCCCCGGCTCGCGCAGCGCCATCGACAAGCGGCCGGTGGCCGACGTCGTCCATGTCGGCATCAACGGCATCGTGGGCGATGAACAGGGCGACCTGCGCGTACACGGCGGCCCCGACAAGGCGATCCACCACTACCCGTTCGACCATTACGCCGCATGGTGCGCGGACCTCGGCGAGCACCCGCTGCTCGTGCAGCCCGGCGCATTCGGCGAGAACCTGAGCACGACGGGTGTGACGGAAGCCGACATCTGCGTAGGCGACCGCCTGCGCGTGGGCAACGTGGTGTTGGAAGTCTCGCAACTGCGCCAACCGTGCTGGAAGCTCAACGACCGCTTCAACACGCGCGACATGGCCCGCCGCGTGCAGCACACCGGCCGCACCGGCTGGTACTACCGCGTGCTCGAAGGCGGCACGCTGCGCGCGGGCGACACGCTGGAATGGCTCGAGCGCCCCTGCCCGCAATGGCCGCTGGTGCGCGTGCTTGACGTGCTCTATCGCAACATGCTGAACGGCGACGCGCTGGCGGAGATGCTGGCACTGCCGCTCACGCCGTCATGGCGCAAGCTGGTGGAAGGCCGCCTGGCCCGAGGTGAGGTGGAAAGCTGGGACAAGCGGATCGAAGGCCCGGCGCGCGACACAACCGCCGGCACGCCGGACGCTTGATCAGAAGGTTTCCCAATCGGCATCCGAGCCGGCGCCCGCACCGGCTGCCGCCAGCGGCTGGGCCTTGGCCGGCGCGGCCGAAGCTGTGATCTTGGGCTCGCGCTTACGCACCACCACCGGACGCGACGGCTTGGCAGCCACTTTCGCCGCCGGTTTCGCGACCACCACAGGCGCGGCCTTCACCACCTTGGGCGCAACGGCAACGGCAGCGGCGTCGGCCACATCCAGGCGGAACTGCGACACCACCTGCGTCAGGTTTTGCGCCTGCTCCTCCAGCGACTGCGCGGCGGCCGCAGCCTGCTCCACCAGCGCGGCGTTCTGCTGCGTCACCTGCTCCATCTCCGACACCGCCTGGCCGATCTGCAGGATGCCCTGCGTCTGCTCCGCCGAAGCGGAGGCGATATCCTCGACGATGTGGGCGACGCGGCGCACCGCCTCCACCGTCTCGTTCATGGTGGAGCCCGCCTGCGCGACCAGCGTGTTGCCCGACTGCACGCGTGCCACCGAATCGTCGATCAGCGCCTTGATCTCCTTGGCGGCGGCCGCGCTGCGCTGGGCCAGCGCCCGCACCTCGCCCGCCACCACGGCAAAGCCGCGGCCCTGCTCGCCGGCGCGGGCGGCTTCCACCGCTGCGTTCAGCGCCAGGATGTTGGTCTGGAACGCAATACCGTCGATCACGCCGATGATGTCGGCCATCTTGCGCGAGCCTTCGCTGATCTCGTCCATGGTCGAGACCACGCCGCGCACGACCTCGCCGCCGCGCGTGGCGAGGTCCGCCGCGCTGCTGGCCAGCGCGCTGGCCTGGCGGGCGTTCTCGGAGTTGTTGGTGACGGTGGACGTCATCTGCTCCATGCTCGCCGCGGTCTTCTCCAACGACGCCGATTGCTGCTCGGTGCGCGAGGACAGATCGAGGTTGCCGCTGGCGATCTCGTGCGCGCCGGTGTTGACGGAATCCGAACTGCTGCGGACCTGGCGCACGGTCTGCACCAGGCTCTCACGCATGCGCGCCACCGCCGACAGCAGTCGGCCCAGTTCATTGCGCCCGCCCGTCGTCACCTGCACCGCCAGGTCGCCCTCGGCCACGCGCATCAGCACGCCCACGGCTTCGTTGAGCGGCGTGATCACGAACGCCTTGAGCCCAAAGAACACCGCGGCGATCAACGCCAGTGCCAATACATTGCCCAGCACCACGAACTTGACGATCGCGCCATAACGCGTGCGGCTGGCATCGTCCTCTTCCTGCGCCAGACGCTTGACGAGCTGCTGGAAGCGCTCGATTTCCGTCGACCAGGCCGCGCCCGTTGCCGTCACGTCCTTGTAGTTGATGGCGGTATAGCCGGCTACGTCGCCCGCATGCAAGGCGGCCATGGCGCGCTGCACCGCGTCGATGTGCGTCTGCGCGGCCTGTACGATCGATTGCCGCAGCGACTCGTCGACGCCCTCAATGGGCGGTGCGCTCTTGAACGCGTCCACTTGCGCGATCGATTTCTGCAAGCCCTTTGCTGAGCTTTCAAGGGCGCTGGCCTTGGAGCCCTCGTCCAGGTTTTCGCGCAGCGCGCCATAGACGCGCGCCATCCCGGTACGGCAGCGCTGCATGTCCTTGTAGGCATCGTTGAGCAGCATGCTGCGGTCCGAGATGATATGCACGCGCCCGGTCGATTCATTGTTGGTGCGCAGCGAGAGTACGCCAACCGCCGCCCCCACCACGATCATCAACGCAAATGTGACGAGAATCGCCAGCAGGCCGGTGCGCACGCTGGTGTTTTTCATGATGCGGTCCACAGTCATCTCCGGAAAGCGGTGGATGCCAGCCCGCGCCGGACTGCGCGGGCCAGGTTCATGCGAGGCGCGTTACCACGCTGGTTGATCAGAAGGTTTCCCAGTCGCCGTTGGACTCGGCGCCAGCGGCGACCAGCGGTTGTGGTTTGGCCGGGCTGCTGGATGCGGCTGCAGCAGCTGGCACCGCCTTGACCGCCGGCTTGCTCAGCACCGGACGCTTGCGCGGTTGCAGCTTCGGCTTGGCGGCTTCGGGGCTGGGCTTGGCCGGGGCGCGGCGTGCAGGCGCCGGATCGACGGCCTTGGGTGCGGGGGCCAGGGGGGCAACTGGCGCGGCGCTCGCCGCCACCATGACGGGCTCAGCCCGGGCGAGCGCGCGCTGCGCCGCCGGCATGCTGCCATCCAGGCGGAACTGCGCCACGACCTGCGTCAAACTCACGGCCTGCTCTTCCAGCGATTGCGCGGCGGCAGCGGCCTGCTCCACCAGCGCGGCGTTCTGTTGCGTGGCGTCGTCCAACTGCGTGACGGCGCGGCTCACCTCTTCAATGCCCGAGCGCTGCTCCTGGCTGGCCGCCGTGATCTCGCCGACGATGTCGGTCACGCGTTTCACGCTGGCGACGATCTCGCGCATGGTGGTGCCGGCCTCTTCCACCAGTGCGCTGCCGGTATCCACGTTGACTACGGAATCGTCGATCAGCGCCTTGATCTCCTTGGCCGCCGCCGCGCTGCGCTGCGCGAGGCTGCGCACTTCGCCCGCCACGACCGCGAAGCCACGGCCCTGCTCGCCCGCGCGCGCGGCTTCCACCGCGGCGTTCAGCGCCAGGATGTTGGTCTGGAACGCAATGCCGTCGATCACGCCGATGATGTCGACGATCTTGCGTGACGACGCATTGATCGAGCCCATTGTGTCGACCACGCGCGACACCACATCGCCGCCACGCACCGCCACGTCGGAGGCGGACGCGGCCAGCTGGTTGGCCTGGTGGGCGTTGTCAGCGTTTTGCGTGACGGTCGACATCAGCTCTTCCATGGCCGACGCGGTCTCTTCCAGCGAGCTGGCCTGCTGCTCGGTGCGCGAGGACAGATCGAGGTTGCCGCTGGCGATCTCACGCGTGGCGGTACCGATGGTTTCCGACGCACCCTTGATGCGGCCGATGGTCTGCACCAGCGCACCGCGCATGCGGCCCATCGCGTAGAGCAGGCTGTCGCGATCCTCCGGCTTGGTGGAGATCTCGATGGTCAGGTCGCCACCGGCGATGCGGTTGGCGACGTCCGCCGCATAGGCCGGGTCGCCGCCCAGCGTGCGCAGCAAGCCCCGGTTGGCGAAGGTTCCCAGCACCACCAGCAGCGCGCCCACCGCCAGCAGCAGACCGCCGGTCTGGTACAGCGAAGTCATGAACGCCGCGTTGATGTCATCCATGTAGGCGCCGGTCGAGAACACCCAGTCCCACGGCTCATAGCGCAGGGCGTAGGCCATCTTGGGCACCTGTTCGGTGCCGCCGACGTGCGGCCACACATAGTTGGTGAAGCCGCCCTTCGGGTCGCGGGCCGCGTTGGTCAGGCCAACGTACACGGCGTTGCCCTGCGCATCCTTGAAGCCGGACTGGTCCTTGCCGATGAACTCCGATTTGATCGGGTGCAACACCACCACATTGCTGGAGTTGGTGATGGTGAAGTAGCCATCCTTGTCGTAGCGCAGCGCGCGGAAGCGGTCTACCGCCTGCTTCTGCGCCTCTTCCTTGGTCAGGGCGCCGCTCTTGGCCAGGTCATCGTATTGCTTGGCCAGGTTGACGGCCATGGTGCTCACGCTGACGAGGTTGTTCTTGCGCTCCTCGATGCGGATTTCACGCGCCTGGTAGGCGTTGAACACCGAGATCAGGGTCAGTGCGACCAGGCTGATGATCAGCGGCAGCCAAAGCTTTTGACGGAAGCTGAGCTTGCTCATTCCAGAGTCTCCGGACGGGAAGCCACTCGCGCGATTTGCGCAAAGCGCCTCCCCCATGGTTTTAGGGTTCCGGATGGTCTATCGGCAACATGTTCACCAATCTTGAGTCGTCGGCCTCCGCCAGCCCATCAATCCCACGCGGGGGCGATGCCGGCCGGGTTGGCGAGGCGCTCGCCACGGTCCAGCGTGGTGATGCGAGCCATGTCGTCGTCGGTCAGGTGCAGGGTGCGGGCAGCCAGGTTGCTCTCCAGGTTGGCCCGGCGCGTGGACGACGGGATGACCGAATAGCCCTGTTGCAGCGCCCACGCCAGCGCCACCTGGGCCGGCGTCGCCCCATGCGCCTGGGCAATGTCGGCAATGACGGGATCGGCCAGCACCTTGCCCACACCCAGCGTCATGTACGACGTGACGTGCACGCCCTCGCTTTGCGCAAATGCCGCCACCTTGCGGTTCTGCAGATACGGATGCAGCTCGATCTGGTTGGTGGCAAGGTTCTGCGCGCCGACGATCCCGATGGCTTCCTCAAGCAGCGGCACGGTGAAGTTCGACACGCCCAGCGCGCACGTCAGCCCCTGCTGCCTGGCCTCGGCCAACGCGCCGAGGGTTTCCGCCATCGGCACCTCACCCTTGGGCGACGGCCAGTGGATCAGCGTGAGGTCCACCTGCTCGGTGCGCAGTTTGGCGAGGCTGTCCTTCAGGCTCGGGATGAGCTTGTCGGCGGCAAAGTTGCTGACCCAGATCTTGGTGGTGAGGAAGAGGTCCTTGCGCGCCACGCCGGACTCGGCGATGGCCTGGCCGACTTCAGCCTCGTTCTCATAGATTTGCGCCGTGTCGATGGCGCGATAGCCGAGTTCCAGCGCGTTGCGGACCGAGTCGATCACGGTCTGGCCCTTGAGGCGGAAGGTCCCCAGGCCGAAGGCGGGCATCTTGAATGCGTCGTTCATTGCGTTTCCTTGTCGAGTTGAGCTTGGGTTGAATCAGTGACCGGCCGGCATCGGGCCATCGAAGCGCGGGCCGATGCCGCTGCGGCGGTCCAGCACGCCGCTCCACGAGGTCAGCCCCAGCGACACCAGCACCACCAGCGCGCCGATCCAGGGCGTATGCATCAGGCCCAGATGCGTGACGATCAGCCCACCGGCCCACGCCGCGCCGGCAATGCCCAGGTTGAACGCCGCAATGTTCAGGCCCGAGGCCACGTCCACGGCCTGCGGCGTGAAGCGCTCGGCCTGCTTGACCACGTACACCTGCAGCCCCGGCACGTTGCCGAACGCCACCGCGCCCCACAGCAGCACCGTCGCCACGGCCGTCCACGGGTGATGCGCCGTGAATGTGAACACCAACAGCACCACCGCCAGCAGCGCGAAGATGATCTGCAGCGCCGCGATCGGCCCCTTGCGATCGGCCAGACGGCCACCCCACAGGTTCCCGACCGCCACCGACACGCCATAGACCAGCATCACCCAGCCCACCGCCCCGGCGCTGAAACCGGCCACGTCCTGCAGGATCGGCGCGAGGAAGGTGAACGGGATGAACGAGCCGCCATAGCCGATGGCCGTCTTGGCGTAGACCATCAGCAGGCGCGGCTGGGCCAGCACCCTGGCCTGCTGCGCAAGCGATGCGGGCGGCGTGTGCGCGAGGTTGCGCGGCACGAACAGCGCACTGCCGATGAAGGCAATCACGCCCAAGGCCGACACCGCCAGGAAGGTCTCGCGCCAGCCGAAATGCTGGCCGATGAAGGTGCCCAGCGGCACACCCGTCACCAGCGCCACGGTCAGGCCCGTGAACATGATGGCGATGGCGCTGGCTGCCTTTTCCTTGGGCACCAGGCTGGTGGCGATGGTCGAGCCGATCGAGAAGAACACGCCGTGCGCCAGCCCCGTCAGCACGCGCGCCAGCACGAGGGACTCATACGTCGGCGCACGCCACGCCAGCAGGTTGCCCAGCGTGAACAGCGCCATCAGCGAGAGCAACAGCGTCTTGCGCGGCAGCCGCCCGGTCAGCGCCGTCAACACCGGCGCGCCGACGGCCACGCCCAGCGCATACAGGCTGACCAGCAGCCCGGCGGAGGGCAGCGTGATGCCCAGGTCGGCCGCCACCGTGGGGATCAAGCCAACGATGACGAACTCGGTCGTCCCGATGGCAAAGGCGCTCAGCGTGAGCGCAAATAGAGCGATAGGCATGGTGCCCTCCGTTGTGCAATGGACGGAGTGTCGGGGCGCCCGCCTTTGCAAAAAACCCCGTGTTGTGCAGAATACTTTTGACTGGGAATTGATAATCGCCGATGAAAACGACGCTCGAAGAATTGCTCGCCTTCCGCACCGTGGTCGACACGGGCTCGGTTACGGCCGCCGCCGAGCAGCTCGGCCAGACCGTTTCGGGCGTGAGTCGCGCGCTGCGCCGGCTGGAGGAGAAGCTGGAAACCACGCTGCTCTCACGCACCACGCGCCGCCTGGCGCTCACCGACGAGGGCGCCGTGTTCCTCGCCCAGGCGCGCAGCATCCTCTCCGCCGTGGACGAGGCCGAGGAGCAGATCGCCCTGCGCCGCCAACAGCCCGCTGGGCGCCTGCGCGTGAACGCCGCGATGCCGTTCATGCTGCACGTGATCGCGCCGCTGGTGCCCGACTTCCGCACGCAGTATCCGCAGATCGAGCTGGAGCTGAACACCAACGACCTGATCATCGACCTGCTGGAAGAGGACACCGATGTCGCCATCCGCATCGGCACGCTGCGCGATTCGACGCTGCGGGCGCGGCTGCTCGGCACGCGACGGCTGCGGGTGCTGGCCAGCCCCGCCTATCTAAGGGCACAAGGGCGGCTGCGCTCGGTCGACGATCTGCAGCACCACGCCCTGCTCGGCTTCGTGCAACCCGAATCGCTGAACCACTGGCCCCTGCGCGGCCCACACGGCGACCACCTGCGCATCGCGCCGGCCCTCAAGGCCTCAAGCGGCGAAACCCTGCGCCAACTCGCCCTGCAAGGCGCCGGCATCGTCTGCCTGGCCGATTTCATGACCGCCGAGGACCGCCGCCGCGGCGATCTCGTGCAGGTGCTGCCCGACGCCACGGTCGAAGTCCTGCAGCCGATCCACGCGGTGTATTACCGCAACACGCAGCTGGCCTCGCGCATCGCGTGCTTCCTCGATTTCCTGGAGGCGCGCCTCGCGCAGACGATGTGATGTGAAACCGCATCGCGGCTGTGCAACAATTGCGCGATTGAACACCTTCCGCGCGCGACCGATCGATCGCGCGCCGCGCATTTGACACCGCATGGCTGAACACTCCGCTCCGGCTCTGGAGATCGACCCGAAATACGGCCCCTTCGACAAGCACACGCCGATGATGCAGCAGTACCTGCGTCTGAAAGCGGGCCATCCGCACACGCTGGTCTTCTACCGCATGGGCGATTTCTACGAGCTCTTCTTCGAGGACGCCGAGAAGGCCTCGCGCCTGCTCGACATCACGCTCACCGCGCGCGGCAGCTCCAACGGACATCCGATCCGCATGGCGGGCATACCGTTCCACGCCGCCGAGCAATACCTCGCCAAGCTGGTCAAGCTGGGCGAGTCGGTGGCCATCTGCGAGCAGATCGGTGATCCGGCCACCACCAAGGGCCCGGTCGAGCGCAAGGTCGTGCGCGTGGTCACGCCCGGCACGCTGACGGATGCGGCGCTCCTCTCCGACAAGGTCAACAACCACCTGCTGGCGATCGCGCACCTGCCGGGAAAACGCGGCGCCGCGCCGCTGATCGGCCTGGCGTGGCTCAACCTCGTCGGCGGCGAACTGCGTGTGATGGAATGCAGCCCCGACCAGCTCGACCGCGAGCTGGAGCGCATCCGCCCCGCCGAAGTGCTGGCCGATGACGCGACGCTCAACGCCATCACCCTTGACGTCGCGCGCACGCGCCTGCCCGACTGGCATTTCGACGTGGAAGCCGGTGCACGCCGCCTGCGCGAACAGCTCGGCGTCGCGAGCCTGGTGGCGTTCGGTGCTGAAACGCTGACTGCCGCCCTGGCCGCCGCCGGCGCGTTGCTGAACTACGCCGCCGCCACGCAAAGCCAATCGCTGCGCCACGTGATCGACCTGACGGTCGAGCATGAGAGCGAATTCATCGGCCTGGACACCGCCACGCGCCGCAACCTGGAACTGACCGAGACGCTGCGCGGACAGGAATCGCCGACGCTGTTCTCGCTGCTGGACACGTGTGCGACCAGCATGGGCAGCCGCCTGCTGCGCCACTGGCTGCACCACCCGCTGCGTGATCGCGCGGTGCCGCAGGCACGCCAGCAGGCCATCGAGGTGCTGCTCGGCAGCGACTGGCAGACGCTGCGTGCCACGCTGCGCACGCTGTCGGATGTGGAGCGCATCACCGGGCGGCTGGCGCTGCTGTCTGCCCGTCCGCGTGATCTTTCTTCGCTGCGCGACACGCTCGCACGCCTGCCCGAGATCCGCGAAGAACTGCCCAAAGATGACAATGCGAGCGACGCCGCCCCGCTGCTGGCCGAGCTGTACGCCGCGCTCACGCTGCCCGCAGACGCCCACGCCCTGCTCCAGCGCGCGGTGACGGCCGAGCCGGCCGCCATGGTGCGCGACGGCGGCGTCATCGCCCGCGGCTACGATGCCGACCTGGACGAGCTGCGCGACATCTCCGAGAACTGCGGCCAGTTCCTCGTCGACCTCGAAGCGCGCGAGCGCGAGCGCACCGGCATCGCCAACCTGCGCGTCGAATACAACCGCGTGCACGGCTTCTACATCGAGGTTACCAACGGCCAGGCCGCCAAGGTGCCTGACGATTACCGTCGCCGCCAGACGCTCAAGAATGCCGAGCGCTACATCACGCCGGAGTTGAAGGCCTTCGAAGACAAGGCGCTGTCGGCGCAGGACCGCGCCCTGTCGCGTGAAAAACTGCTCTACGAAGAACTGCTGCAAAAGCTGCTGCCGCACCTGGCCGAGTTCAAGCGCATCGCCGCCGCGCTGGCGCAGGCCGACGTGCTGGCAACGCTGACCGAGCGTGCGCACGCGCTCTCATGGTCGCGCCCGACCCTCACCGACGCACCCGGCATCGAACTGACGCGTGCCCGCCACCCGGTGGTCGAACAGCAGGTCGAACAGTTCGTCGCCAACGACTGCGTATTGCAGGACGCGCGCAAGCTGCTGCTGATTACCGGCCCGAACATGGGCGGTAAATCGACCTTCATGCGCCAGACCGCGCTGGTCGTGCTGCTCGCCTACGTGGGTGCGTTCGTGCCGGCCGAGGCCGCCACCATTGGCCCGATCGACCGCATCTTCACGCGCATCGGCGCAGCGGATGACCTCGCGGGTGGGCGCTCGACCTTCATGGTGGAGATGACTGAAGCGGCCGCCATCCTGCACCGCGCCACGCCCAACAGCCTGGTGCTGATGGATGAGATCGGGCGTGGCACCAGCACGTTCGACGGCCTCGCGCTGGCGTGGGCGATCGCGCGCCACCTGCTCTCGCACAACCGCAGCCACACGCTGTTCGCCACGCACTACTTCGAACTGACGCAACTGCCGCAGGAGTTCGCGCAGGCAGCCAACGTACACCTCTCGGCGGTTGAGCACGGCGACGGCATCGTCTTCCTGCACGCCGTGCAGGAAGGCCCGGCCAGCCAGAGCTACGGCCTGCAGGTCGCGCAACTGGCGGGCGTGCCACAGCCGGTCATCCGCGCGGCGCGCAAGCGGCTGGCCTGGCTGGAACAGCATTCCGCCGACACCGGCGCCACGCCGCAGCTCGACCTGTTCGCGCTGGCCGCTGACGCACCGGTCGACGAAGAAGACGACGCACCGGCCGAGGCGCCCGACAGCGCGCTGGCCGATGCGCTGGCCGGCATCGACCCCGACGACATGACGCCGCGTGAAGCGCTCGACGCGCTGTACCGGCTCAAGGCGCTGTCGAACGCCTCCGTGTGATGGCACGCGCTGGCACCGCCTCCCGCACACTGCAAGGTATCGTCGCTACGCTTGCGATGCTGGCGGCGATGGCCGCGCCGGCTGCCACCAAGGCCCGCAGCGCACCGGCGCCACACACAAGCGCCAGCGCCGGCTTCACCTTCGCCGTGATCGGCAGCCTGCCGGAGCGGCCGGAAGACGTGGCATCTGCCCACGCCCTGCTCGACGCCATCGACGCCGAGCACCCGGCCTTTGTCGTCCACCTCGGCAACCTCAAGGGCCGCGACGAATCGTGCGCGGACACACTGCTGGAAGCGCGTCACGACCTGCTCGACAGCGTGACCGCGCCGCTGGTCTACATCCCCGGCGATCACGACTGGAGCGACTGCGCGCGCGCCGCCGCCGGCCGTTTCGACCCGATCGAACGCCTGCTGCGCCTGCGCGAGCTGTTCTACCCCGACGACAACACGCTCGGCCAGCGCGCCATGACGGTGATGCGCCAGTCCGACCAGGCCAAGTTCCGCAGCTACCGCGAGAATGCCCGCTGGGAAATGGACGGCGTACTGTTCGTCACCCTCAACGTGCCCGGCGACAACAACAATTACAAGACCGCCGGCGGGCGCAACGGCGAGTACGAAGACCGCCTCGAAGCCAACCGCCAATGGCTCACGCGTGCCTTCGCCATCGCGCGCCAGCGCAAGCTGCCGGGCATGGTGATCATGATGCAGGCCGATCCGCTGTTCGAAGACGGCTGGGAACGCCGCCGCGCGCCCACCTTGCTCGACGGCCTGCTGCGCCGCCGCCAGCACGACGGCTATCTCACACTCAAGCGCCAGCTGCGGGCACTGACACGCGACTACGATGGCGCCGTGCTGCTGATCCACGGCGCCAGCCAGAGCTTCCTGCTCGACCGCCCGCTCAAGGACGAAGACGGCCGCCCCGACCCGCACGTCATGCGCGCCCGCACCTACGGCGCGCCGACGCTCGACCAATGGCTGGAGGTGTCGGTCACACCGGGCAGCACGCCGCTCTTCCACGTGCGCGGCCGACGCATGGTGAACGAACCGCCACCCGCCTCCGCGCCGGCCACCACGCCGGCCTCAACACCCGCGCCGACGCAATGAAAAACGGGAGCCGAAGCTCCCGTTTGTCTTGTGCCGTTGCGGCCGATCAATGCAGCGTACGCGGCGGTTCCTCGTCGTCGTCTTCGTCGACCACTTCGAGGCCGTTCTCGCCGTGCACGTGGCCGTGCTCGATTTCCTCGGCGGTGGCTTCGCGCACATCCGTCACCTTCAACTCGAAGCGCAGCGCCATGCCGGCCAGCGGATGATTGCCGTCCAGCACGACCTTGTCTTCCGCCACGTCGGTGACCGTGTAGACGATGGCGTCTTCCTCGTCGCCGTCTTCCGGCACGCCCTCGAACTGCATGCCGACTTCGAGCGGCTCCGGAAAGCGGTCACGCGGCTCGATCTTGATCAGCTCCTGATCGTAGTCGCCGAAGGCATCGTCCGGCTCCAGCTGCAGCTTCGTCTCGAAGCCTTGCTCATGGCCGTCCAGTGCTTCCTCGATCTTGGGGAACGTGCCATCATAGCCGCCGTGCAAATACACCATCGGCTCATCGGACTCCTCGATGACATTGCCCTGCGCGTCGGACAGTTTGTAAGCCACCGACACCACCGTATTCTTCGCGATTTTCAATTGCGCACTCCATGAACGAAATTCCATTATACGCCGCCACCCACGGCGTCCAACCCGGCCTTGCAGCGGGTCGCCCTGCGCAGTTGCTCGGCGGCCTGTCCCCGCGCGATTTCATGCGCACGCACTGGCAGAAGAAGCCGCTCCTGATCCGGCAAGCATTATCGCCGGAAGAGATGCGCGCGCTGCACTTTCCCCTCTCGGCCGAACAGTTGATCAGCCTGGCCAAACGCGAAGACGTTGAGTCGCGCCTGATTGCGCAGACACGCGGGCGCTGGTCGTTCAACCACGGCCCGTTCAACGAACGCCCGTTGCCCGCGCGCAAGACGCGCAACTGGACGCTGCTGGTGCAAGGCGCGAACCTGGTCGAGCCTGCCGTCGAAGCGCTGATGCAGCGCTTCCGCTTCATCCCCGACGCGCGCCTGGACGACGTGATGATCAGCTTCGCCACCGATGGCGGCGGCGTCGGCCCACACTTCGATTCGTACGACGTGTTCCTGCTGCAGGCGCATGGCAAGCGGCGCTGGCGAATCTCCGCGCAGGACGACCTGACGCTGGTGCCCGACCTGCCGCTGAAGATCCTCGCCAACTTCACGCCCGAAGAGGAGTTCGTGCTCGAGCCCGGCGACATGCTCTATCTGCCGCCGCACTACGCGCACGACGGCGTGGCCGAGGGCGACTGCATGACCTACTCGATCGGCTTCCGCTCGCCGTCATACCGCGAGCTGGCCGGCCACTTCCTCGGCTTCCTGTCGCAGACGCTGGAAGACGATCCTGACTTCGAAGGCCGCTACGCCGACCCCGAGCAGAAGCCTACCGAGCGCCCCGGCGAACTGCCCGCCGCCATGGTCAAGGCGCTCGCGCAGAAGCTGAACGCGCTGCGCTGGACGCCGGAACTCGTCGGCGAATTCCTCGGCGCGTACCTCACCGAGCCGAAGGACCACATCGATTTCATCACGCAGCCGCGCCTGCCGCTGGCACGTTTCGCCGCCCGCGCACGCAAGGAAGGCATCGTGCTCGATGCGCGCACCCAGGCGTTGTATGACGGGCAGCGTTTCTGGATCAACGGCGATACGTTCGAGCCCCCGGGTACGCTGCTTGCGTGGCTGTCGGCCTTGTCCGATCAGCGCAACGCTAGCGCCGCGGCCGTCGAAGCCGTGGCCGACCTGCCAGACCTGATGGACACACTGCATGCGTGGTATGAAGAGGGCTGGCTAAGACTTGCTGGGCCCGGTTCGCGCTGAAACAGATCGTTACAAAAGCACATGAATCGCGCCTGCCGTAGGCCTGAGTCCGCTACACAGGGTGTGTAAACGTCGCTATAATCCGACGCTAGCTTGCGGCGCGAGCAGCTGTTGCTATGCGACTTGGCTGCAGGCACAGAAGAAGTTGTAGTTGTAGAGCGATAATTACCGGTAATTATTGATCGCCCTTTCTGTCGTTGTTTCGCTTTCCATATTCAGTTAAGGATTGAAAAAATGAAAAAGTCTCTCCTGATCGCCTCGCTGCTGGCTGCTGTGGCTCTGGCCGCTTGCGGTAAGAAGGAAGAAGCTGCTGCTCCGGCTGCTGCTCCGGAAGCTTCGGCTCCGGCCGCTGCTGCTTCGGCTCCGGCTGCTGCTTCGGAAGCTGCCGCTCCGGCTGCTGCTGCCGCTTCGGACGCTGCTGCTTCGGCTCCGGCTGCTGCCGCAGCTTCGGACGCTGCTGCTTCGGCTCCGGCTGCCAAGCAATAATCGCGTTTCTCGCGAGACGAAAAAGCCGACCCTTGGGTCGGCTTTTTTCATTGGCGCGCGGTATAGACGATGTTCTCGATCTACGCAGCCGCCACCCCCCACCTCAAGTTGTATCTGAATCTTACAAGCAGCCCGACGCGCCCCCTAGATGATGCGCCAGGCCAGCCCCTCCTCCTGATCTGCGATCGGCACCTCGCTGATCGGCACGCCCAATACCGAAGCAATTGCCGTCGCCGCCAACGCGGGCGTGTTGTTCTGCTTGGAGAGATGCGCCGCCACGACCGTATGCAACGCGTCGTGCCGCACACGCGCGAGGATCATTCCAGCGATGTCGTTGGCCAAGTGACCGAAATCCCCGCCGATACGCTGCTTCAGTGACCACGGATACGCCGAGTTCGCCAGCATCTCGCGATCGTGATTGCACTCCAGCACCAGTGCATGCAGGTCTTGCAGATGCGCGCACAGGTATTCGGTCAACATGCCCGCATCCGTCAGCACGCCCAAGCGCCGCGCGCCGTCGTTGAAAACGAACTGCAGCGGCTCGCGCGCGTCATGCGGGACGGTGTATGGCAGGATTTGCAGATCGCCGACGCTGAAGACGTCATCGGCACGGCAAAAGCGCACAGCTGCACGATCGGCACCGCGCAGGCTGGCCGTAGCGCGATAGGTGCCGTGACTGGTCCAGACGGGGATGTTGTATTTGGCGGCGAACGCATAGGCGCTGCCGACGTGATCACCATGCTCGTGTGTGACGAGGATGGCGTTGAGGGATTCCGGCGTGCAGCCCAGGCGTTCGAGCCGGCGCACGGTTTCGCGGATGCCGAATCCGCAATCGAGCAGGATGCGCGTGCACGTCGTTCCGCTTGCGGATTCGACGAGCAGCGCATTCCCTTCACTGCCGCTGCCGAGGCTGGCGAATCTCACTGCCATCGCCAGCCCGGACAGCGTTGTTGCATGGTGCCGATTACCGCAGTTGCTCGTCGAGCAGCGACAGGATGCGCTTGCCGATGTCGCCGGTCTGGGCCGAGCCGTCGTCGTTCTGCACCAGCACGGTCGACGAGGTGCCGCTGTCCTTGACCACCACGCGGTAGCGCTTGGCGCGCTTGAGGTCTTCGATCTTCGTGCCCGAGAACAGGCGCGAGAAGAAGCCCGGCGCGTTCGCCTCAGCGCGGGTGTCAGCGTAGCGGACGAAATACACGCCTTGCGAGCGATCGCGGTCATCCACGGTGAAGTTCACGCGATCCAGTGCCAGGCCCACGGTGCGCCAGGCGCGATCGAAGGGCTCCGGCACGTTCAGCACCGGCTGGCCATTCGCTTGCGAAATCAGCGACGGGCCGGTATGCGGGCTCGGCTCCGCCTTGGTGCCGTCTTCCACCGGGTGCACAGCCTGCGTCTGCGTGAGCTTCTGCTGTGCGGCTTCCTTGCTGGCGCCCAGGCGTTGCATCAGGCGCGAGAGGAATTCGGCTTCCAGCTCCGGATCGGCCGGGCGCGGCGTCCACACGGTCTGGTCCTTGGACGAGCCGACCAGTTGCTCCTGCGCGCCGCGATGCGAGATGTAGACCTCGACCGTGCCGTTCGGGCCCTTCTCGATACGGGTGCGGAACTTGTCGCGCTCGGAGGTCGAATACAGGCCGTCGAACACCTTGCCGATGGTGCGGCGGAGGATGTCCTGCGGGATCTTCGCGCGGTTCTCGGCCCAGTCGGTTTCCATGATGCCGGTCTCGGGCGAATCGATCACCAGCAGGAAGCCCAGCTCTTGCCAGAACGTGCGCAGCTGCGGCCACACGGCGTCCGGCGTGGTCTTCACGACCAGCCAGCGCTGGTTGCCGTCGCGCTCGATGCGCATGTCGGACACGTTGGGCAGCACGGTGTCGGTGCCCGAGCCGGGCGTGGTGACCTTCGGTGCCGTCGAGGTGTAGGCCGACAGCGTGGTCGTGCCGGAATCCGGCGCGGCATAGCGGCGATCGGCCTGGACGCCGGTCAGGTCGGGCGGGACTTCAAGCGTCGGGCCCTTCTTGGCCTGCGACTTGTAGTCGATCTTGTCCGGCTGCATCACCTCATTGACGGTATCGCAACCGGAGATCAGGGCAACCGACAGCACGGCCAGCAGCAATTGAGCAGACGTCGCCACAGCCCCGCGACGGGTTTGGTGCAGTTTCATTGACTTGCGATCCTTCGGATGAGAACGATGGCTTGGAAGCCGTTGAACATCAGGAGAGCAGTCCGGCATCCAGCAAGGATGCGCGCACCACCTCGTGATACTGAGGCGCCAGCGGCGTCAACGGCAGGCGGATACCGCCTTCCATCTTGCCCATGGCTTGCAGGGCCCACTTGACGGGAATCGGGTTCGATTCGACGAACAGGTTTTTGTGCACCGACAGCAGCTGCATGTGGATGCGGCGGGCCGTCTCCACGTCGCCGCGCATGGCGGCAGCGCACAGCTCGTGCATGGCGCGCGGCGCCACGTTGGCCGTGACGGAGATGTTGCCATGACCGCCCAGCAGCATCAGCGCGATGGCGGTCGGGTCGTCCCCGCTGTAGATCTTGAACGAGGCCGGCGCGCCCTTGATCAGCTGCGCGGCGCGGTCGATGTTGCCAGTGGCCTCCTTCACGCCGATCACGCCCGGCACCTCGGCCAGGCGCAGCATGGTCTCGACCGTCATATCGGCCACGGTGCGGCCCGGCACGTTGTACAGGATGACCGGCAGGTCCACCGACTCGGCCACCTTGCGGAAGTGCAAAACCATGCCTTCCTGGGTCGGCTTGTTGTAGTACGGCACGACCTGCAGCGAGGCATCGGCGCCCACCTGCTTGGCGTAGGCCGTCAGTTCGACCGCTTCGGTGGTGGAGTTGCCGCCGGTGCCGGCGATGATGGGGATGCGCTTGTTGGCCTGCTCGACCGCGACGCGGATCAGCTCCCGATGCTCTTCCACCGACACCGTCGGGGATTCGCCACTGGTGCCGACGATGACGATACCGTCGGTGCCCTCGGCGATGTGCCAGTCGATCAGCTTGCGCAGCGACGGGAAATCAAGGCTGCCGTCTTCGTGCATGGGCGTGACGATGGCGACGAGACTGCCGGAAATCTGGATCATGGTTTCGAAAGCAGACAAAAGCGTAAACGTAAACAGTCGGATTGTACCGGAACGTCAAAGCGAATTCGCCACACACAATACCCGCCGGGCGACGGGTAAGCCCCTCGCTTTAAGCAAGTTCAAAGTGCGTAGCGCGGCGCCGTCACGCCGGGCAGCTCGCGTACCGCGCAAACCCGCTGCACATAAGCGTCTCGGGGCGATGTGACGAAGCCGTCTTCATAGCCGATCACGCGCAGGTGGCCGCCCACTGCCCCCAGCAATTCGCCTGGCATCAGCAGGAACGCAGGGTTGGACGGCTTGCCGACGGTTTCGTTTCCGAGCGCGAAGGTTTCGTAAATCAGCCGCCCACCCGGCGCGACGCAGGCCAGCAACCGCGGCCACAGCGGGCGATGCAGGTAGTTGGTGACAATCACGGCATCGAAAGTCGCCCCGGCAGGCAACGGCCACGGACCACCCTCAATGTCGGCGGCGACGGTTTCTGCAATTCCGAGAAGTCCTTCCAGCGCCCCTGCATCCCGATCAATGCCGGTCACACGCAGGCCGCGAGCGGCGAGCCAACGCGCATGCCGGCCGCTGCCGCAGGCGACATCCAGCACGCGGGCGCCGGCCGGCAGCTCGGCCGCCCAGCGCTCCACCCACGGCGAAGGCGCCACGAGCGCATGCGGGTCAAACATGGCAGCAGTCATCAACGGCGCATCAGCTGTAGGCCAGGCCCATCGCCTCGCGCACCTCGCGCATGGTCTCTTGCGTGACCTTGCGCGCGTTGTCGCAACCGTCGGCGATGATGGCGCGCAGCAGGGATGGATCGTCCATGTACTTCTGGGCGCGTTCGAGCATCGGCTGCTGCTCGCGCAGGATACCTTCGATCACGGGCTGCTTGCACTCCAGGCAGCCGATGCCGGCGCTGCGGCAGCCCTTCTGCACCCATTGCTTGGTGTCGTCGTCGGAATAGACCAGGTGCAGTTGCCAGACCGGGCACTTGTCCGGGTCGCCCGGGTCGTTGCGGCGCACGCGGGCCGGATCGGTCGGCATGGTGCGGACCTTCTTCTCGACGGTCTCCTTGTCCTCACGCATGCGGATGGTATTGCCGTACGACTTGGACATCTTCTGGCCGTCCAGGCCGGGCATGCGCGACGCTTCGGTCAGCAGCACCTGCGGCTCGGGCAGGATGATCTTGCGGGCGCCTTCCAGGTAGCCGAACAGGCGCTCGCGGTCGCCCATGGAGAGACTCTGCGATTCGGCCAGCAGCGCGCGGGCCTGCTCCAGCGCCTCGTCTTCGCCGCGCTCCTGGTAGGCGGTGCGCAGCTCCAGATACAGCTTGGCGCGCTTGCCGCCGAGCTTCTTGGCGGCTTCCAGCGCCTTCTCTTCGAAGCCGGGCTCGCGGCCGTACAGGTAGTTGAAGCGGCGGGCCACCTCGCGCGTCATCTCGACGTGCGGCACCTGGTCTTCGCCCACCGGCACGAAGCCGGCACGGTAGATCAGGATGTCGGCGGCCTGCAGCAGCGGATAGCCGAGGAAACCGTAGGTGGAGAGGTCCTTCTCCTTGAGCTTCTCGATCTGGTCCTTGTAGGTCGGCACGCGTTCGAGCCAGCCCAGCGGCGTGCCCATCGACAGCAGCAGGAACAGCTCGGCATGCTCGGGCACGCGGCTCTGGATGAACAGCGTGGCCTGCGACGGATCGACGCCGGCGGCCAGCCAGTCGATCAGCATCTCCCACACCGATTCCTCGATCACCTCGGGCGTTTCGTAGTGCGTGGTCAGCGCATGCCAGTCGGCGACAAAGAAGAAGCACGGGTATTCGGCCTGCAGCCGGACCCAGTTTTTCAGGACGCCGTGGTAGTGCCCCAGGTGCAGGGCACCGGTCGGACGCATGCCGGAAAGTACGCGGTCAGGAAACATGTGGGAGATAAAGGTAGGAACTCAGGAGAACAGCGCCTGCAGCGGACTCAGTATCCACTGCAGCAATTGAAACAGCAGCGCCATGATCGGGCGCATCCAGACATTGGTGATGACGTTGGAAATGATCAGCGCCATCACGATAAAGAAGCCGAACGGCTCAATGCGCGCCAGGCCCAGCGCTGCGCGCGGGGGCAACAGCGCGGCCAGCACGCGCCCGCCGTCGAGCGGCGGCAGCGGAAACATGTTGAACGCTGCCATCACCATATTGACCAGGATGCCGGCGCGCGCCATGCCGATCAGGAAGGCCTCGTTCACGCCGCCCACTGCCAGCAGGATGGCGAACACCCCCCAGGCAATCGCCTGCACAAAGTTGGTGGCGGGCCCGGCCAGCGCGACCCACATGCCGTGCCAGCGCGGGTCGCGCAGCCGGTCGAAACGCACCGGCACCGGCTTGGCGTAGCCAAACACGAAGGCGCCGTGGGTGGCGAAATACAGCAGCAGCGGCATCGCAATCGTGCCGATCGGATCGATATGCCGCAGCGGATTGATGCTGATCCGCCCCATCACATAGGCGGTATCGTCACCAAAATGCTTGGCGACATAGCCATGCGCCGCCTCATGCAGCGTGATGGCAAACAAAACGGGGATCGCGTAGACCGCGATGTTCTGGATCAGGGTGGGGTCCATAAGCGGGCTATTGTAGCAAGCGCGTGCGGCGGCACATGAGCCTTGCGCACCACACGTTTACAGGCCGACGCGGGCCGGATCGCCCCGCCCCTTGCGCACCAGTTCGGGCTCGCCGCCGGTCAGGTCGATGACGGTGGTGGGCTCAGCCGGGGCCGGGCCGCCGTCGATCACCAAGTCCAGCTGCTTCTCCAGGCGGGCGCGGATCGCTTCCGCCTCATTGAGCGGCTCGTCATCACCAGGCAGCTGCAGCGTAGCGGAGAGCAGCGGCTCGCCCAGCTCGGCCATCAGCGCCAGCGGGATCGCGTGGTCGGGCACGCGCAGGCCGATGGTCTTGCGCGACGGGTGCGACAGCCGGCGCGGCACCTCCTTGGTGGCTTCCAGCAGGAACACGAACGGGCCTGGCGTGGCAGTCTTCACGGCGCGGTACTGCTTGTTGTCAACGCGGGCGAAGGTGGCCAGCTCCGACAGGTCACGGCACATCAGCGTCAGGTGGTGCTTTTCGTCGATGCCGCGCACGCGGCGCAGGCGTTCGACGGCCGCCTTGTCATCCAGGTGGCAAGCGAGCGCGTAGCAGGAATCGGTCGGCAACGCGAGCAGGCCGCCAGCGCGGATGATCTCGGCCGCCTGGCGGATCAGGCGCCCTTGCGGCGTGGTCGGATGAATCTGGAAGAACTGGGACATGCGGGGCCGGTGGGGAAATGGATCGGGTGGGTGCTACGACATCCACCGGCTCCACACCGGCGTCAGGTTGGCGGGCAATGGCGGCAGTTCGCCCAACTCCACACGCCCTTCGCCGGGGCCGTGGAAATCCGAGCCACGCGAGGCCATCAGGCCATAGCGGCGCGCCACGTCGGCGTAATAGGCGTACTGGTCGGGCGTGTGGCTGCCGGTGACCACCTCGACGGCCTCGCCGCCAAGGTCCTTGAATTCGTCGAACAGCGCGCTGTGCTCGATCAGCGACAGCGTATAGCGGCCCGGATGCGCCATCACCGCGACGCCGCCCGCGCCGTGGATCCAGCCAATGGCATCGGCCAGGCGCGCCCAGCGGTGCGGTACGTAACCCGGCTTGCCGTCGCCCAGGTAGCGGTCGAACACCTCGGAGATGTTCGCGCAATGGCCGTGCTCGACCAGAAAGCGCGCGAAGTGCGTGCGCGAGACCATGTCGGGGTTGCCGGCGTAGGCCAGCGCGCCCTCATAGGCGTCGGCAATGCCAAGCTTGGCCAGCGCCGCGCTGATGTCCTCGGCGCGTGCGCAGCGGCCCGAGCGGGTGCGTTCCAGCCCCTGCACCAGTGCGGCGTTCTCCGGATCGATGCCCAGCCCGACGATATGCAGCGTGCGCCCCGCCCAGGTGACGGAAATCTCCACGCCCGGCAAGTAGTCCATGCCCAGTGACTGCGCGGCCGCGCGCGCGGCAGCCTGTCCGCCCACCTCGTCGTGGTCGGTCAGCGCCCACAGCGTCACGCCGTGGGCGGCGGCGCGGGCGGCCACCTCTTGCGGCGCAAGCAGGCCGTCCGACACCGTGGAGTGGCAGTGCAGGTCGGCGTTGATGGGGGAAGCGGCAGATAAATTCAGCATCCATCCATTTTACTGCTGCGACGCGGTATCGGGTGGCCGGCGCGCGGCGCGCGGAATATCCGCCGAATGCCCCGGAAGACCCGACTGGCCGTGCTGGCGTTGGCGGCACGGGTGTTGCAGCGCGCTATAGTGGCTCCATTGTTTCGTCCACTTCTCCTTGCCATGACTGCCCAGACCACCCTCCCCGCCGATGCCATCCAGCCGGTCGATCAGCGCATCGACGTGCTCATCGTGGGCGCCGGGCCGGTCGGCCTGTTCGCCGCGTTCGAGGCGGGCGTGCTGGGGCTGTCGTGCGTGCTGGTGGATGCGTTGGACCGCCCCGGCGGCCAGTGCACCGAGCTGTATCCGGAGAAGCCGATCTACGACATTCCCGCGCTGGTCTCGTGCACGGCACAGGAGCTGGTCGACCGGTTGATGGCGCAGTGCGCGCCGTTCGGCTACCCAATCCTGTGCAGCCGCCGCGCGGAGACGGTGGAGACGATCCCCGCCGCGCATGGCGAGCGCTTCCGCGTCACCACCAGTGCCGGCGATGTGTTCGATTGCGCCGCCGTGCTCGTCACCGCCGGCAACGGCGCCTTCGCGCCGCAGCGCGTCGCCCTGCCCGAAGCCGCCGCGCTGGAAGACCGCCACCTGCACTACGCCGTGCGCGACACCGCGCGCTTCGCGGGCAAGCAAGTGGTGGTGGCCGGCGGCGGCGATTCGGCGCTGGACTGGGCGCTGGCGCTGCGCAAGATCGCCGCGCGCGTGACGCTGGTGCACCGGCGCGAGGGCTTCCGCGCGGCCGATGCGTCGGTGGCCGAGATGCGTGCATCGGTGGCGGCCGGCGAGATGGACTTCATCGTCGGCATGATCAGCCGGCTGGACAGCACGCCCGACGGCACCCTCACCGGCGCCGCCATCCGCCAGCGCGAAGGCGAAGCCGTGCTCCCCTGCGATGAACTGATCGCGCTGTATGGGCTGGTCTCCGAGCCCGGCCCGATCGCCAACTGGGGCGTCGAGATGCGCGCAGGGCGCATCGTGGTGGAGACCACCGCGTATGAAAGCTCACGCCCCGGCGTGTTTGCCGCCGGCGATATCGCGCTGTACCCGAACAAGCAGAAGCTGATCCTGTCGGGCTTCCACGAGGTGGCGATGGCGCTGCGGCGCGCGTACCGCTATGTGAATCCCGACAAGACGCTGGTCCACATGCATACCAGCAACGATGCGGGCCTGCAGTCCAAGCTGCACGTGACGGCGGGCTGAAAGCCGATGCGCAGCGGACACGTCGTCGTCATCGGCGGCTATGGTTTCTTCGGCAGGCGGCTGGTTGAACGGCTGTCGGCGCATGCCACGCTGACGATCACGATTGCGGGGCGCTCGCTGGCGCAAGCCACTGCGCTGGCGAACGCGCTACAGCCCAAGGCGCGCGCTGCGTTGCGGGCCGTTGCCCTCGACATCCACGCAGCCGATTTCACCCGGCAGTTGCAGGCGCTGGCGCCCGACGTGCTGATCCATACCGGCGGGCCGTTCCAGGGGCAGGACTACCGCGTCGCGTATGCCTGCATCGAGACCGGTGTGCACTACATCGACCTCGCGGATGGCCGCGCCTTCGTGCAGGGCATCTCTGCGCTGAACGACGCCGCCGCGCGGGCCGGCACGCTGGTCGTGAGTGGCGCCAGCTCGGTGCCGGCGCTCTCCGGCGCAGCCATCGATGAACTGACGCGCGACATGGCAACCGTCGACACCATCGACATCGGCATCAGCCCCGGCAACCGCACCGAGCGCGGCCTGTCGACCATCCAGGCGATCCTGAGCTATTGCGGCAAGGCGCTGCCCTCCTCGCGCGCACCCGTGTATGGCTGGAGCGGCACGTGGCGGCACCGCTATCCCGCTCCGGTCGGCGAGCGGTTGATGTCGCCGTGCGACGTGCCGGACCTGGCGCTGTTTCCGCCGCGCTATCCGGGCACGCCGCACGTGCGCTTTGGCGCGGGGCTGGAGTTGCGCTTCCTCCATCGCGGCATGAACACGATGGCTGCACTGGCGCGGGCCGGGCTGGTGAAGGACTGGTCGCGCCACACCCGCTGGCTGAAGGCCGCCTCGGATTGGTTTCTACATTGGGGCTCGGACGTGGGCGGCATGCACATCCGCGTTGATGGACGCGACGCCGACGGCCGCGCGTGCAGCCGCCTCTGGCATCTGCTGGCCACCCACGGCGACGGCCCGTACGTGCCGACCCTGGCCGCGGCGGCGCTGGTCCGCCGTTTTTTTGAAGGCACGCTGCCGCAACGCGGGGCGATGCCGTGCGTCGGCCTGCTGACCCTGGCGGATTTCGCACGCGAGATCGACGGCCTGGCGATCACGATGCAGGAAGCGTCTGCATGACCGCCTCGCTCTACGAAATCGTGCTCGGCACACACTATGCGCAGTTGGCGCCGGCGGTACAGGCGTTCCACCGGCTCGCCGGCCACGTGACCCTGCACGGCGAAGTCGAAACCGAGCCGCCCGCATCGCGCTCCGCGCGCTGGCTCGCGTGGTGCATCCGCACGCCGCGCACGCCAACGCGCGGGCCGATCCGCTTCGCGCTCCACGCCACGCCCACCGAAGAAACCTGGACACGCCATTTCCCGCGCCACACGATGCGCTCCACGCTGTCGCTGCATCGGGGCCGCATCATGGAGAAGCTCGGCGCGACGCGCTTGTTCTTCGTGTTGGAAGCGGAGGCCGGCACGCTGCGGATGCACCTGCAGGGCGTGCACTTTCTCGGCATCCCCTGCCCCGCCTGGCTGCGGCCGGCGGTGGTGGCCGAGGAAACCGGCCACGGCGACCGCCTGCACTTCAACGTGCGTGCCAGCGTGCCGCTGCTGGGCGTGGTGGCGGCGTATCGCGGCTATCTGGACCTGACCACGGTGCAGGCCCAGCACCCTGTCGACTGAGGCGGACGCTCAGGCCTCGCGGCAGAATCCCTCGATCAACGCCGCCACCTGCTCGGGCTGGTCGTGGTGCAGCATGTGAGCCGCATCGGCGATCAGCACCTCGCGGAAATCCTGGAACGCGGTAAAGCGCGACTTGAACTCCGGCAGCGGCACCTCGCCAGCCAGCGCTTTCAGCGTGGGGGAGTCGACCGCCTCGACGTGCAGCACCGGCGCTGTCACGCGGCGCCAGACCTCCATCACCTCGTCCAGCCGATAGAGCTGCGGGTTGACAATCTTGTGGGCCGGATCGCCGAGGATTTCCCAGCGGCCGTCGGCGTTCTGGCGCGACCAGTGCTGGGCGAGGAAGGCGGCCTTGTCGGCAGGCAGGCGCGGGTTGGTCTTCTGCAGGCGGGCGGCCACGTCGTCGACGGTGGCGTAGGTGTTCAGGCGCGGCTTGTCCTTCAGCTCATCGAGCCAGCGCGCGTAACGGCGCGGCGCCTGCGATGCCTTGGAGGCCGGCATGCCGAAGCCCTCCAGATCGACCACGCGACGCACGCGCTCGGGCCGGATGCCCGCGTACAGGCACACCACATTGGCGCCCAGGCTGTGGCCGACCAGCGTGACCTGCCCCTCCGGCTGATAGTGATCAATGATCGCCTCCAGGTCGGCCAGGTAATCGGCGAACCAGTAGCAGTCCACGCCAGGCGCACCGGTCGGCGCGGCGGTCAGGCCATAGCCGCGCCAGTCCGGCGCGACGATGTGCCAGCGCTCGCGCAGCGCATCGACCAGGAACTGGAACGACGCCGACACATCCATCCAGCCGTGGAACAGGAACAGGATGGGCGCGCCCGGCTCGCCCCATTCGCGGATGTGGTAGCGCAAGCCGCGCACGGGCAAATAGGTGGAGCGGGAGGCGTGGCGCGTGGCCGGCAGCGTGGTGGAGTCCATGGTTTCCGTCACCGAAGAGAATCGAACGATCGTTCTTTTTCTGATGATTATAGCGATGGATGACCAACCACGTGCCGCTTAGAACGACGCTTCCAGCGCGGCGATCTCGTCGTCGTCGAAACCGGCCTGGCGACGGGCGTCAAGGTTGAACGGCCCGCGCAGGCGGGGTGCTCCGTATTGTTCGGCCAGCGCACGATAGGTCGGCAGCGGGTCCAGCCCGGCGCGGTCGCACAGCCAGCGGTACCAGCGGTTGCCCACGGCCACGTGGCCAATCTCGTCGCGCAGGATGATGTCGAGGATGCCGGCCGCGGTCAGATCGCCCGCCGCCGCCAGCTTGGCGCGGATCGGCGGCGAGGCGTCCAGCCCGCGCGCCTCCAGCGTGCGCGGCACCAGCGCCATGCGGGCGAGCGGGTCGGCGGCGGTCTTCTCGGTCATCTGCCACAGGCCATCGTGGGCGGGGTGGTCACCGTAGCGGCAATCGAGCGTGGCCAGGTGCGCGGTCAGCAACGAGAAATGCGTCGCCTCCTCCGCCGCCACGCGCATCCAGTCCCGATAGAAGGCGACCGGCATGCCGGCAAAGCGCCACACGGCATCGAGCGCGAGGTTGATGGCGTTGAATTCGATATGCGCCAGCGCGTGCAGCAGCACGGCGCGGCCATGCGGCCGGTCGATCGCGCGGCGGCGCGGCACCTCGGCGGGTGGCACCAGCAGCGGCGTATCGGGCCGGCCGGGGATGCCGGCGGCGGGCGCGAAGACCGCCTCATCCGCGCCCCAAGCTGTGTCGCTGGCGTCACGCGCGCGCTCGCCCAGGCGCAGGGTGGCGTCGACTTTGCTGGTTGGATCGGTGAGGCACAGGGCGGCCAGCGCGTCGTGGCGCAAAGACGTGGCAGGCGTCTGGATTGAGGTCATCGGCGTACAATTTGGGCTTTCCGGCATTCTATTCGACGGCCTGCCCGCCCTCTGGACGAGGCGCGGGCTTGAAGGCGCGCACCTTTCCCCCATTTAGACAGATTCTGGAGACGAACGCATGGCCCTCTACCAACTCGGCGACGTTGCCCCGACCATTGACGACGACGCCTACGTGGCGGCAGAAGCCACCGTGATCGGCCGCGTGGAGCTCAAGGCACGCGCCAGCGTCTGGCCCGGCGCGGTCATCCGCGGCGACAACGAGCCGATCGTGGTGGGCACGGCCAGCAACGTGCAGGAAGGCGCCGTGCTGCACACCGACCCGGGTTGCCCGCTCGACATCGGCGACAACGTGACGATCGGCCACCAGGCCATGCTGCACGGCTGCACCATCGGCGAGGGCTCGCTGATCGGCATCCAGGCAGTGGTGCTCAACCGGGCGGTGATCGGCAAGGAATGCCTGGTGGGCGCAGGCGCGATCATCACGGAAGGCAAGGTCTTCCCGGATCGCTCGCTGATCCTGGGCGCCCCGGCCAAGGCGGTGCGGACACTGACAGACGAAGACGTCGCCAAGATGCGCATGAATACCGAGACTTATGCCGTGCGCCAGGCGATGTACAAGCAGCAACTGAAACGGATCGATGGATGACTGACGAACTGAAGAAATTCGTATTCGACGCCGCGCCGGTGCGCGGTGAACTGGTGCGCCTGGAAGGGACCTGGCAAGAGGTCGTGCGCCGCCGCAACTACCCCGCCCCGGTGCGCACGCTGCTGGGCGAGATGATGGCCGCTGCCGCGCTGCTGTCGGCCAACCTCAAGTTCAACGGCGCGCTGATCATGCAGCTGCACGGCGACGGCCCGGTGCGCATGCTGGTGGTGGAGTGCAATTCCGACCTGTCGATGCGCGCCACCGCCAAGCTGGCCGACGGCGCCGAGATTGCCGACGATGCCACGCTGGCCTCGATGGTCAATGCGCACGGCCACGGCCGTTTCGCCATCACGCTCGATCCGCAAGACAAGCTGCCGGGCCAGCAGCCGTACCAGGGCATCGTGCCGCTGGCCGACACGACCGGGCCCCTGAGCAGCATGACCGAGGTGCTGGAGCATTACATGCAGACCTCGGAACAGCTCGACACGCGCCTGTGGCTGGCGGCGGACGACAAGATCGCTTCCGGCATGCTGCTGCAGCGCCTGCCGTCCTATGGCGGCGCGATGGAAGGCCGGCCCGGCAACGAGCCCGCGCAGGTGGGCGAGACCGGCCAGCCGCTGCACGAAGACGTGCACAGCCAAGACCTCGACACCTGGGAGCGCGTCTGCCAACTCGGCACGACGCTGCGCCGGGACGAACTGCTGGAGCAGCCCATCGACACGCTCATCAAGCGGCTCTACTGGGAAGAAATGGAGCACGCCGGCATCCGCATGTTCGAGCCGCTGCTGCCGCGCTTCCGCTGCTCGTGCTCGCGGGCGCGCGTGGGGGCGATGCTGCGCACGCTCGGCCAGGAAGAGATCGACGACATCCTGCAGGAGCGCGGCAAGGTGGAGATCGACTGCGAGTTCTGCGGCCAGCACTACGCCTTCGACTCGGTCGATTGTGCGCAGCTGTTCGCGCAGGGCACGGTGGTCGAGAGCAGCCAGGGCACCCCCGGGCAGCACCACTGATTCCGGCGACATAGTATGAAGATGCGTCAGCGGCGGCACTTCCGGGTGCCGCTGACGCTCTAAACGCGAAGCCTGTTCCTGATCGCGGAGCGCACCATGCCCTCTTCAACCACGTCACCGACCACCCTGTCCAACGTTGCCCGGCTGGCCCTGCCTGCGCTGGCGGCAGCGCTGGCATCCGCCTGCGTCTACGTCCCGCGCGGACCAGGCGGCACCCCCTACACGGCGCGCATGCCCGCCGATACCCAAGCTTCCGCGCCCGCTCCGCTCACACCGGAAGAACGCAAGAAGCTCGACGACCTGAACGCCAAGGCCCTGCGTGAATCCGACCAGGCGGCCGAGCGCGAAGCGCGCATGCGCGAATACGTGGCGACGCCCTATTACGCGCCCTATCCGGCCTACGGCAGCTATTCGGTGTTCTACGGCAGCGGCTGGCGCCACCATGGCGGCTGGGGATTCAGCTACGGCGCGCCCGTGTGGGGCTATCCGTACTACTGGTAGGCCAGAGGAATTTTCAGGAGGCGATCGCGTCGACCCTGCTGGTCACGCGTTCGCCCGGCACGCTCAGTGCCGGTTCTGCTGCCCGGTCGGGGGCGGCGGCAGCGGTGGGGTTTCGCTGGTCTTGGGGGCCGGTGCGACGAACTGGACGAAGCCTTCGTCGTCCTTGACCATCCCCAGCTCATAGCGCGCGCGCTCTTCGACGGCGCCCGTGCCTTCCTTCAGGTCCTTCACTTCGCCTTCGAGCTTGGTGTTGCGCTGCTTGAGCTCAGCGTTGCGCTGGTTCTGCGCGCTCACCTGCTTTTGCATATCCCACACGCGCAGCCAGCCGCCCTTGCCCAGCCAGAGCGGGTACTGGATGGCAAGCAGCAACAGCATCAGGAACAGCGTGATCAGGCGCATACGGTCAGGCGTGGGCAATCAGCCACCCCGGATACCACGCGACCGCCAAGCGGCGGTCGCACGGTGATCCGGAGCGAAACTGCGAAGGATTATCGCAGGTTATAGAACGCCGACTTGCCCGGGTAGGTGGCGATATCGCCCAGGTCTTCCTCGATGCGCAGCAGCTGGTTGTACTTGGCCATGCGGTCCGAGCGCGACAGCGAGCCGGTCTTGATCTGGCCAGCGTTCGTGCCGACGGCGATGTCGGCGATGGTGCTGTCTTCGGTCTCGCCCGAGCGGTGCGAGATCACGGCGGTGTAGCCGGCGCGCTTGGCCATCTCGATGGCGGCGAACGTCTCGGTCAGCGTACCGATCTGGTTGATCTTGATGAGGATCGAGTTGGCGATGCCCTTTTCGATGCCTTCCTTCAGGATCTTGGTGTTGGTGACGAACAGATCGTCGCCCACCAGCTGGACCTTGTTGCCGAGCTTCTCGGTCAGGACCTTCCAGCCGTCCCAGTCGCTTTCGTGCATGCCGTCTTCGATCGAGACGATCGGGAACTTGTCGGCCAGGTTGGCCAGGTAGTTCGCGAAGTCCACCGACGACAGTTGCAGGCCTTCGCCTTCCAGGTGGTATTTGCCGTCCTTGTA
Source organism: uncultured Ralstonia sp. (assembly GCA_913056305.1). Taxonomy (GTDB): domain Bacteria; phylum Pseudomonadota; class Gammaproteobacteria; order Burkholderiales; family Burkholderiaceae; genus Ralstonia. The sequence goes on along the minus strand of CAJXMR010000017.1, from coordinate 10,543 downwards.
GAACTCGGAGGCGGCGCAATCCAGCGCCAGCAGCACGTCTTCACCGGCCTTGTAGCCAGCCTGCTCGATGGCCGACAGGATGGTGTTCAGGCACTCTTCGTTGCTGGCGAAGTTCGGTGCGAAACCGCCTTCGTCGCCCACGGCCGTGCTCATGCCCTTGTCGGCGAGGATCTTCTTCAGCGCGTGGAAGATCTCGGCGCCGCAGCGCAGGGCTTCACGGAAGCTCGACTGGCCGACCGGCATCACCATGAATTCCTGGATGTCCAGGCTGTTGTTGGCGTGCGCGCCGCCGTTGACGATGTTCATCATCGGCACCGGCATCTGCATGGCGCCCGAACCGCCGAAGTAACGGTACAGCGGCAGGCCGGCTTCTTCCGCAGCGGCCTTGGCCACGGCCATCGACACGGCCAGCATGGCGTTGGCGCCCAGGCGGCTCTTGTTCTCGGTGCCGTCCAGGTCGATCAGGGTGCGATCCAGGAAGGCCTGTTCCGACGCGTCCAGGCCCATGATGGCCTCGGAGATCTCGGTGTTGATGTGCTCGACGGCCTTCAGCACGCCCTTGCCCAGGTAGCGCGACTTGTCGCCGTCACGCAGTTCGATGGCTTCACGCGAGCCGGTGGAGGCGCCCGACGGCACGGCGGCGCGGCCCATCACGCCCGATTCCAGCAGCACGTCGCATTCGACGGTGGGGTTGCCGCGCGAGTCCAGCACTTCGCGACCGATGATATCTACGATGGCACTCATGAATTCCCTCTTGGTCTCTTAAAGCAGGTAATGCGACGCAATCGACAGGCTCAGACGCCTTCGACCACGATCATGTTCATGTGCGCGGCCTTGGCGCGCGCGTCACGGGCAGCGTGGTATTCCTCGCTGTCGTAGAACGCCTTGGCGGCGTCATAGCTCGGAAACTTGAGCACCACAACCCGGGTAGGGTTCCACTCGCCTTCCAACGACTCGGTCTTGCCACCACGCACCAGCGGCTCGGCGCCGTGAACCTGAAAGGCTTTGGTCGACAGCACTTTGTATTGCTCGTATTGCACGGGGTCGGTCACGTCCACGTACGCGAGGATGTAGCCAGCGGCCATGTGTCTCTCTCCGGATGCTGAATCGATGGCGACGTCAGCGGCTGGGGGAGCCGCCGGTCAGGTGGGATCAGTCGAACTGATTTTCCAGGAAACCGCTGCGCTTGGTGAGCACATCCAGTTCTTTCAGTACCGACAGCAAGTCTTTCATGCGGCGCAGCGGCACGGCATTCGGGCCGTCTGATTTTGCGCATGCGGGATCGGGGTGGGTTTCCATGAAGACACCCGCCACGCCCGTGGCGATGGCCGCGCGGGCCAGCACCGGCACGAACTCGCGCTGGCCGCCCGAGCTGGTGCCCTGGCCGCCCGGCAGTTGCACCGAGTGCGTGGCATCGAACACCACCGGCGCGCCCGTCTCGCGCATGATCGCCAGCGAGCGCATGTCCGACACGAGGTTGTTGTAGCCGAACGAGGCGCCGCGTTCGCAGGCCATGAAGTTGTCTTCCGGCAGGCCGGCATCGCGGGCCGCATGGCGCGCCTTGTCGATGACGTTCTTCATGTCATGCGGCGCGAGGAACTGGCCCTTCTTGATGTTGACCGGCTTGCCGCTCTGCGCGCAGGCGCGGATGAAATCCGTCTGGCGGCACAGGAAGGCCGGCGTCTGCAGCACGTCCACCACCGCTGCCACCGGCTTGATCTCGTCGATCTCGTGGATGTCGGTCAGCACCGGCACACCCACCTGCCGGCGGACTTCCGCCAGGATGCGCAGGCCCTCTTCTAGCCCCAACCCGCGGAACGACGCGTCCGACGAGCGGTTCGCCTTGTCGAACGACGACTTGTAGATGAACGGAATGCCCAACGCGCCCGTGATCTCCTTGAGCGTGCCGGCGGTGTCGATCGCCATCTGCTCGGACTCGATCACGCAGGTGCCGGCAATCAGGAAGAACGGATGGTCGAGACCGACCTCGAAATCGCAGAGTTTCATCGTGTTTCCTGTGCGCTGCCGCTCAAGCGACAGCGCGTTGCGTGTTCTGCTGGTGATGCGCCAGCGCGGCTTCCACGTAGGCCTTGAACAGCGGATGGCCGTCACGCGGCGTCGAGGTGAATTCCGGGTGGAACTGCACGCCGACGAACCACGGGTGCATCGACGTCGGCAGTTCCATCATTTCCGGCAGGTTTTCCGACGGCGTGCGCGCCGAGATGATCATCCCGGCCTTTTCGAGCTGCGGCACGTAGTGGTTGTTCACCTCGTAGCGGTGGCGATGGCGCTCGTTGACTTCCGCGCCGTAGATCGTCGCCGCCTTGGTGCCCGATTGCACCGGCACGCGCTGCGAGCCCAGGCGCATCGTGCCGCCCAGGTCGGAGTCGGCCGAACGCTTTTCCACGGCACCGTCGCGGTCCAGCCACTCGGTGATGAGGGCCACCACCGGGTGCTGGGTCTCGTCGTTGAATTCCGTGCTGTTGGCGTCCTTCATGCCGGCCAGGTGGCGGGCGAATTCGATCACGGCGAGCTGCATCCCCAGGCAGATGCCCAGGTACGGCACACCCTTCTCACGGGCGTACTGGATCGCGCGGATCTTGCCTTCCGTGCCGCGCTTGCCAAAGCCGCCCGGCACCAGGACTGCATCGAGCGAGTCCAGCACCTGCGTATGGCCCGACTCCAGCTCTTCGGAATCGATGTATTCGATGTTGACGCGCGTCGAGGTGTGCAGACCGGCGTGGCGCAGCGCTTCAATGAGCGACTTGTACGACTCGGTCAGGTCGACATACTTGCCGACCATGCCGATGGTGATCTCGTGCTGCGGGTTCTCTTGCGTGTGCACCATGTGGGCCCACACCGACAGATCCGCCGGCGGCGCGTCGATGCGCAGCTCTTCGCAGATGATGCGATCCAGCCCCTGCTCGTTGAGCATCTGCGGGATCTTGTAGATGGTGTCGACGTCCCACACCGAGATGACCGCGTCCTGCGGCATGTTGGCGAACAGCGAAATCTTCGCGCGCTCGTCATCGGGGATCGGGCGGTCGGCGCGGCACAGCAGCGCGGTCGGCTGCACGCCGATTTCGCGCAGCTTCTGCACCGAGTGCTGGGTCGGCTTGGTCTTCAGCTCGCCGGCGCTGGCGATGAACGGCACCAGCGTCAGGTGGATGAACGCGGCCTGGTTGCGGCCCAGGCGCAGGCTCATCTGGCGCGCGGCTTCCAGGAACGGCAGTGATTCGATGTCGCCCACCGTGCCGCCGATTTCCACGATCGCCACATCGGCGCGGCCGTCGTGCGACGCCTTGGCGCCGCGCTCGATGAAGGCCTGGATCTCGTTGGTGATGTGCGGAATCACTTGCACCGTCTTGCCCAGATACTCGCCGCGACGCTCCTTGCGGATCACGGATTCATAGACCTGGCCGGTGGTGAAGTTGTTCGACTTGCGCATCTTGGCCGAGACGAAGCGCTCGTAGTGGCCAAGATCGAGGTCGGTTTCTGCGCCGTCCTCCGTCACAAACACCTCGCCGTGCTGGAGCGGGCTCATGGTGCCCGGGTCGACGTTGATGTAGGGATCGAGTTTGAGGAGGGTGACTTTGAGGCCGCGCGACTCAAGAATGGCCGCGAGCGAGGCGGCGGCGATGCCCTTGCCGAGTGAGGACACAACGCCACCGGTGACGAATACGAACTTGGTCATAACCTAGCTTGCCGGGGAAAGCCGGATTATACCAAAGGTGCCCCTTGCGATTCGTGACAGAACGGCGGAATTTGCCTGTTCAGGCGGCGTGCCGCATGGCGCCTGCGTCGGCGCGCATTTCGTTGATCAACCGGCGGATCAGGTCAGCCGTTTCCAGCGGCTTTTCCATCGGATACAGGTGGCTGCCCTCGATCCAGCCCAGGCGGCTGCCGACCAGGCGGCGGGTCGCACCCAGGCCGATCTGGCGGACCTCGCGCGAGCGCGTGCCCGCCACGAAGCTGACCGGGAACGGCGTGCCGCCGGACACGCGACGACCAAGATTGGTCGGCAAGGTGCGGTAAATCTGGTATTCGACCTCGCGCGAAAAACGCAATGTGCGCTCGGCCTCGCGGCCGGTCGGCTCGGTGCCACGCTCGACGTAATCGCGCAGGACGTCTTCATCCCAGCGGTCGAACTTGCGCTTGGCCTTGAAGTGACTCCAGACCGCATCGAGATCGGGCCAGAGATTGCGCCGGTTCTTGGTGACGGCCGCCGGGGATTGGCTCTCGTCAATGTTGAGCCATTGCGCCACGCGCACCAGCTTGGCGCGCCAGCCCGCAATGACCGGCGAATCCAGCATCAGCACGCCGCGTACGCGCTCGGGACGGCGCAGCGCCGCCATCAGGCTCAGGAAGCCGCCCAGCGAATGGCCGACCAGCCAGACCGGCTCGGGCTGCGCGTCGATTTCCGCCAGCAACTCCTTCACCAGCCCTGGCCAGGACCGCGTGACGGGGAAGCGCGGGTCGTGCCCGAAGCGCTCGACCGCGCGGATGTCGAACTCGTCACCCAGCACGCCCAGCATCTTCCGATACGTGCCGACCGGAAAGCCATTGGCATGCGAAAAGAGCATCACATCGCGCATCGAACCGGCTCCTGTGCTGGCGTTCAGTGCGACTCTGGCTTGCCGCTGCCGGCCACGCGCTGCAGCGTCGCGACCTGCTCGAACGCAGGACCAGGCGCACGTTGCGGCTTGGCCGGGGCATCGGCGGCAGGCGGCGCAGGGGGCGCAATACGCACCGGCTCCACCTCGACCGACGGGTGCCCTTCGCGGCGCAGCGGGTGCGCCGGCGTGGTGTCGGTCTCCCAATCCGGATCTTCGATCTCGGCAAACACCTGGCGCAGGCGCTTGCCCCAGGTGCCACGGATCATCGCGAAATACGGGTTTTCCTCGTCAATGGCGACGAAGCGCGTCACGCGCAGCGAGTTGGTCTCGTAGACCAGCAGATCGAGTGGCAGGCCCACCGAGATATTCGACTTCAGCGTCGAATCCATCGAGATCAGCGCGCATTTGGCGGCTTCGTCCAGCGGCAGCGCCGGACGGATCACGCGGTCGATGATGGGCTTGCCGTACTTGGCCTCGCCGATCTGGAAGTAGCAGTTCTCGGGCGTGGCTTCGATGAAGTTGCCGGCGGCGTAGACGTTGAACAAGCGCGGCCGCTCGGCGCCGATCTGCCCGCCGAAGATGATGCTGACGTTGAAATCGATCTTGGCCTTGGCCAGCGCCGCGGCGTCGCGGTCGTAGACCTCGCGCACGGCCTCGCCGACGATGGTGGCAGCCTCGAACATGTCCCGCGCCGTCCACAGCGAGCGCGGCTTGTCGCGCGCCTCGGTCAGCACCTGGCGCACGGCCTGGCTGATGGCGAGGTTGCCGGCGGTCAGCAGCACCATGACGCGATCGCCTTCGCGCTCGAAGACGGTCATCTTGCGGAAGGTGGAGATGGCGTCGACGCCCGCATTGGTGCGGGAGTCCGACAGGAAGACCAGGCCAGCGTCCAGGCGCATGGCGACGCAATAAGTCATGGGCGAAGCGACAAACGAAATCGTTGGGTTGGAAGCATTCTAGCGTGTCAATTGCAACGCAACGTCGCGCTTAGAAGCGGTGTTCAGTTCACTCAGGCAGCCTCGGCGGGCAACGGCTCAATCGAGATGCTCACGTCCAGCGTCTCGGCTCCGCCACCCTGGCGGATGCCGCGGATGGGCGCCGCCGACTGGTAGTCGCGGCCGACGGCCAGGCGGATGTGGCGCCCGTCGGTAAAGCATTGGTGCGTGACATCGATGCTGCACCACGTGTGTGACTCGGCGTCGAGGCAGATGTCGGCCCACGCGTGACTGGCGAGGTCTTCCTCGCCGACCGCGTGGAAGTAGCCGCTGACATAGCGCGCCGGCACGCCCAGCGCCCGGCAGCATGCCACCATCACCTGCGCCTGGTCCTGGCAGACGCCGGCGCTCAGGTTGAAGGCCTCGGCAGCCGTGGTGCCGACGTCGGTGGCGTTCGGCTTGTAGCGCACGCGCGTGGCGATGGCCCGGGCGAGGCTCAACGCCGACTCGGCATCGCCCTGGACCAGCGCATGTTCGCGTGCGAATGCGGCCAGCTCGGGCGGCGCGGAGGTCAGCGGCGTGGTGCTCAGGAAGTACAGCGGCGAGACGCGGTAGCGCCCGTCCCCGGGGGCGTCGGCAAAACCGTGGCTGCCGGGCGCGCCGGACGGGAAGGCCTCGACGATGCCGCGGGCGTCGATGGTGACGTCGTCAGCGCGATTGCCCAGGGTGAAGTGGTGCACCACGTTGCCGAAGCCGTCGGTGGCGCGCGTCAGGTTGCCGGGGGCGTGGATCTGCCAGCTGTCCACTTGCTGCAGCGGGCCGCTGCGGGGGGTCAACCGCAGCTCGTGCACGCTGTGGCGCAGCGGCTCGGCATAACGGTAGACCGTGGTATGTCGAATTTGGTATTTCACGATGGCGCGGGCGCCGCACACATGCGACGCCCCGATGTATACAAAGTGCCCCGGGTGTCACACCGCATCGAGCGGCACCAGGAAATCCTGGCTGATGCCGTTGCCCAGATCGCCAATGCGCTCCAGGAAGTTGGTCAGCCACGGATGCAGGCCGACCGCGAAAATATCCTCGATGCGGGCGTACCGCAGGTCGGCATGCAGTTTACCAGCGCGACGCTCGGTCTCCGACGACTGGCTGTTGCGCACCGTGGAGAGGATCGCCACCACCTCGTCCATGCTGGCCAGCAGCGAGCGCGGCATGTCGCCGCGCAGGATCAGCAGCTCCGCCACCCGCGTCGGCGTGATCACGTTGCGGTAGATCTTGCGGTAGACCTCGAAGCCCGAGACCGAGCGCAGGATGGCCGCCCAGTGATAAAAATCCGCGTGCTCGGCGGCGGTCTCGTCGCGCGTGGGCGTGGACTGGAACTTCACGTCGAGGATACGCGCGGTGTTGTCGGCGCGTTCCAGGAAGGTGCCCAGGCGCATGAAGTAGAACGCGTCGTCCTTGAGCATGGTGCCGAGCTGCACGCCGCGCGACAGGTGCGAGCGGAACTTGACCCACTCGAAGAACTGCGACGGGTCATCGCGCAGCATGCCTTCGGCAATCAGGCGCTGCACCTCCAGCCAGGTGGTGTTGATGGTCTCCCACACCTCGGTCGTGAGGGAACCGCGCACCGCGCGGGCGTTCTCGCGCGCGCCGCGCAGGCAGCTCATGATCGACGACGGGTTGGTCATGTCGCGGACCATGAAGTCGATCACGTCGTCACGCGAGAGCAGGCCGTAGCGTTCATCAAAAACCCGCGTGAGTTCGGAGATGTCGAGCATCGCCCACCAGCCCTGCTCCGCCATTTCCGCCGATTGCGGCATCAGCGAGGTCTGGTAGTTGACGTCGAGCATGCGGGCGGTGTTCTCGGCCCGTTCGGTGTAGCGCGCCATCCAGAAGAGGTGGTCTGCGGTGCGGCTGAGCATGGCGTTCCCTGTCGTGTTCGGTTATGTCGATTGCAAGGTTTCGAGGTTGCGTCAATGCGCGAGCGAGCCTTCAGCGCTCCAGCACCCACGTGTCCTTCGTCCCACCGCCCTGCGACGAGTTGACCACCAGCGAGCCCGCCCGCAGCGCCACGCGCGTGAGGCCGCCCGGCACCATGCGCACGTCCTTGCCCGACAGCACGAAGGGCCGCAAATCGATGTGACGTGGCGCGATGCCGGCTTCCACGTAGGTCGGGCAGGTGGACAGCGCCAGCGTCGGCTGGGCGATGTATTGGTCGGGGCGTGCCTTGACCACCTCGCGGAACGCGGCGATCTCGTCCTTGGTGGCCGCCGGGCCGACCAACATGCCGTAACCGCCCGCGCCGTGCGTCTCCTTGACCACCAGCTCGCCCATGTGGTCGAGCACGTATTGCAGGTCGTCCGGCTTGCGGCACATATACGTCGGCACGTTGTTCAGGATCGGTTCCTCGCCCAGGTAGAAGCGGATCATGTCCGGTACGTACGGGTAGATCGACTTGTCGTCCGCCACGCCGGTGCCGATGGCATTGCAGATGGTGACGTTGCCGGCGCGGTAGACCGATAGCAGCCCCGCCGCACCCAGCGAGGAATCCGGGCGGAACACCAGCGGGTCGAGGAAGTCGTCGTCGACGCGGCGGTAGATCACGTCGATGCGCTGCGGGCCCTGCGTAGTGCGCATGTAGAGGTGGTCGTCCTGCACGAACAGGTCATGGCCTTCGACCAGCTCGATGCCCATCTGCTGTGCGAGGAACGCGTGCTCGAAATACGCCGAGTTGTACATGCCGGGCGTGAGCACCACCACGGTCGGGTCGGAGATGTTCTGCGGCGACACGCTGCGCAGCATGTCGAGCAGCAAGTCAGGGTAATGCGCGACCGGCGCCACACGATTGCGCGCGAACAGCTCTGGAAACAGCCGCATCATCATCTTGCGGTTTTCCAGCATGTACGACACGCCCGAGGGCACGCGCAGGTTGTCTTCCAGCACATAGAACTCGCCCTCGCCGGCGCGCACGATATCGATACCGGCCACGTGCGCGTAGATGTCGCGCGGCACGTTCACGCCCAGCATGTCGGGGCGGTACTGGGCGTTGTTGTAGATCTGGTCGGGCGGGATCACCCCCGCGCGCAGAATGTTCTGCTCGTGGTAGATGTCGTGCAGGAAGCGGTTGAGCGCATCCACGCGCTGGCGCAGGCCGCGCTCGAGCGTGGCCCACTCGCTGGCCGGGAAGATGCGCGGGATGATGTCGAACGGGATCGTGCGTTCGGTGCCGCTGTTGGACTCGTCCTTGTCGCCATACACGGCGAAGGTGATACCGACGCGGCGGAAGATCAGGTCGGCCTCGGCACGCTTGTTCTGCAGCGTGGTGGCGGACTGGGCGCCCAGCCATTCGGCGAAGCGACCATAGTGGCTGCGCACCTCGCCTTGCTGGACGAGCGCTGCCGGGGCCGGTTCGGCGGCATGGGGGCTGCGTTCGCCATGCCAGTTGAGCATCTCATCATAGAACCGGGCTGTCATGCTTTCCTCCCCTGACGGACTGCCATGCCGTGCGGCTGCACGGCATGTGGTTTTTATAGCACAGCGGTTTTGACACCCACAATGGGGCGAAACCACCGTGCCACCAAGTTTTACGGCAGCGTTTCTGCCGGCTCCGTCTCGTTCGCCAAGGTCTCAACCTCGCGCGCCGACGACCAGTAGCGCGGCCGCATCGACCGCGCCGTCTGCACGTCCAGCGCATCGCCGTGCGTCTCGATGACGACGGCACCGGCCTGGTCGGTGCGCAGCCGCTTGATGTCGCGCGCCACATAGCGCTGCCATACCTGCGGATGCGGATGACCGTACCGGTTGCGGTAGCCGACCTGGAAAATCGCCACCTGCGGGGACACCACGTCCAAAAACGCCCCGCTGGAGCTCGTCTTGCTGCCGTGATGGGGAACTAGCAAGATGTCTGCCATGAGCCGCTCGGGAGACTCGGTGGCGATCAGCGCGGCCTCCTAGGCGACTTCGATATCGCCGGTCAGCAAAGCGGCATGGCGCGCGTTGCCGACGCGCAGCACGCAGCTGCGCGCGTTGCTCGACACCCGCGCACCACCGGCGGGCGCCTGCACCGGATGGAGGATCTCGAAGTCCACCCCGTCCCACGTCCAGCGTTGGCCGGCGACACAGCCAGCGGCGTCGACGTCGTATGCCTGGGCAATCTCCCGCAATGCATGGTCGGGCGGCAAGGACGCCAACATGGTGCGCACCGGCACCGCAGCCATCACCGTTTCGGTGGCGCCAGCATGGTCGCTGTCTTCGTGGCTGACGATGAGCGCATCCAGCGCTTGCGCCTCATGGCCGCGCAGGTACGGCACGATCACGCGAGCGGCAGCGTCGGCGTGGTCGCCATAACGTGGGCCGGTATCGAACAGCAGGCGGTGGTGGGTGGTCTCGACCAGCGCGGCGGCGCCCTGGCCGATGTCGAAGGCCACCACGCGGAACTCGCCCGGCTGCGGCACCAGCACGCGCGCGAGCAGCATGGGCAGCAGCAGGATGGCCCCCTGCGCGCGCCACGCCCACGCGCGATGGCCGCCCGGCACCAGCATCAGCACGACCCCGCCGACGGCCAGTAGCAACGCCCACACCGGCGCCGACGGCGCCACCCACACCGACCAACTCGGCCGCCCCACCCACTCCAGCCACACCGCCAGCCAGCCAAAGCTCGCCTCGGACAGCGCCAGCACCGGTTGCGCAAACAGATCGGGCAGCGCCGCGCCGATCAGCGCCAGCGGCGTGGTGACGAAGCTGACCACGGGAATCGCCAGCCCGTTCGCCGCCGCCGACACCACCGACGTTTGCTGGAACAGGATCAGCGTCAGCGGCAGCAGGCCGAAGGTGACCGCCAGTTGAATGCGCGTGGCACCACGCAGACCGCGCTGCACCCGCGCGAGCACGCTTGGCCGCTCGCGATCGTGGCGTGCATCGGCCGCCATCTGCGCGGCCAGGAAGATGATCGCCACCGCGCCGAACGACAGCCAGAAGCCGGCGGACATGACCGCC
>CAJXMR010000016.1 GCA_913056305.1 uncultured Ralstonia sp. | reverse complement strand
TCTTTGTCTTGCCAAAGAAAGTAAGCAAAGAAAGGCGCGCCCGATGCGGCGAAACACTCCTTGAATTTCTGTCGCAAGGAGGGAGGGGAGGCAAACTCGCTGCGCTCAAACAGCCTCCCCTCTTTTTCCTCCTTGCAACAAAAATTCAAGGCGCCGCATAGGGCAGGAACGTCAACGGCCAAACCGTCGCGGGGCTGGTTCAGGTCGCTGGGCGCCAACTGCAAGGGGCACGGCGCCAACCGTGCGGCGCGGAGCCCCGGCCGCACTGCCCGAAGCGCTAGTCGCAAAGCTTCAAGCTCCAACCATCGAGCCCTGAAGCTCCAATCGCGAAGTAAAAATCGCCGTGCGCGAAGCCCAACGCGCCGAACGCAAAGCAAAACGCTCCGGCCGCTGAGCCTTCAAGCTCCAATCGCAAAGCAAAAAGCGCTGTGCGCGAGGCCCGGAGCGTCGAGCGCAAAGCAAAAAGCTTCAACCGCCGAGCTTTGGGGCTGCAATCGCAAAGCAAAAAGCTTTGCGATTGCAGCGCCGCGCTTTGCGCGCAAAGCGAATCGGTTCGCGCCTGGAGCCGAAGGGCTTTGCGCCGGGAGCTTTTTGCTGTGCTTGTGCAGCTTGCCGCTGAACGCCGGGAGCCCAACGCTTGGCGCACGAAGCCGCGGCCGAACCATCAGACGCCGCGCCCGCCCCCCGCCGCTGTCATTGCCCCGCTGCCGCATCACCAGCACTGCCGGCCAGACACGCCGCGCAGGGACGCCGCGCAGGGACGCCGGCGAGGCGAGCAAGAGGAAGAGCGAGAGGAAGAGGAAAACGAACAGCAACAGCAACAAGCGCCACGGGCCGCGCCCAGACGGTGTGTTTTTGCCCTGCCCTAGATGGCGCCTTGAATTTTCGTAAGCGGGCGGAAAAAAGAAGGAGGCTGTCTGAGCGCAGCGAGTTTGCCTCCTTCTCCGCCCGGTTACGCAAATTCAAGGAGGGGGTCGCCATCTCGGGCGCGCCTTTCTTTGCCTACTTTCTTTGGCAAGACAAAGAAAGTAGGTCGGCCCCGGCAGGGGACGAAAGGAAGGCAGACCACCAAGACCAAATCCCAACACAAAACCACAAGCACCAACCCCAGAACCCTCCGAATCCCGCCCAGGCAACTTGACAACACCCCCCATCCCCCAGCACTATCAGAAAATGCACCCTCAGCAGACCACCCTCCTCACCGCTCAAGCCCGCACGCTCCAGTGCGAGCGCGGTCTGCTATCCGCTTCCCTACTACGCGTGTAAGCGCGTAGACCTCTCTTTCCCCCTCGTTCCGGTATTTGACCGGTCCGCTGCCGTAACAGGCGACGGGCCTCGTGTGGCGCAGTCCGTGCGCCAAATCGTTGGAGCCTCGCATGCCCACCCCGATCCTGCTTTCGCTACGACTACCGACCGGTTGCCAGACCACGCGCCCGTGGCTGTCTGGCCGCCCCACCCGCACCGCTCTTCCGGCCACGCCGGACACCGCCCGCGCGGTCGTCCCCGTCGTATCCCACCGATCTCGATCTCATAGGACGCACACACCATGTTGAAGAACCCCGCCACCAAATACCGCCCCTTCCCGCCGATCGCCTTGTCCGATCGCACCTGGCCCAACAAGACCATCACCCGTGCCCCGATCTGGATGAGCACGGACCTGCGCGATGGCAACCAGGCCCTGTTCGAGCCGATGAACGCCGAGCGCAAGATGCGCATGTTCAAGATGCTCGTGCAGATCGGCTTCAAGGAAATCGAAGCCGCCTTCCCCGCTGCCTCCCAGACCGATTTCGATTTCGTGCGCGAGCTGATCGAAGGCGGACACATTCCCGACGGCGTTGCGATCGAGGTGCTCACGCAGGCGCGTGAAGACCTGATCCGCCGCACCATGGAATCGCTGCGCGGCGCCAAGCGCGCCATCATTCACGTCTACAACGCGACCGCGCCGGTGTTCCGTCGCACCGTGTTCAATACCGACCGCGAGGGCGTCAAGCGCATCGCCGTGCAGAGCGCCAAGCTGATCCGCGAGATTGCGCAGACGATGCCCGAGACGCAGTGGACGTATCAGTACAGCCCGGAAGTTTTCAGCGGCACCGAGCTGGACTTCGCGCTGGAGGTCTGCAACGCCGTGACCGAGGTGTGGGAGCCGACGCCCGCGCACAAGATCATCTTCAACCTGCCCGCCACGGTGGAGATGGCCACGCCCAACATCTACGCCGACCAGATCGAGTGGATGCACCGCAACCTCGTGCGCCGCGACTCGATCATTCTCTCCGTGCATCCGCACAATGACCGCGGCACCGCCGTGGCCGCCGCGGAGCTGGCCGTGATGGCCGGCGCCGACCGCGTCGAAGGCTGCCTGTTCGGCAACGGCGAGCGCACCGGCAACGTCGACCTCGTCACCCTCGCGTTGAACCTGTATTCGCAGGGCGTCGATCCGGAACTCGATTTCTCGCACATCAACGATGTGGCCCGCACCTGCGAAGACTGCACGCAGCTGCCGGTGCATCCGCGCCATCCGTACGTGGGCGACCTCGTGTTCACGGCGTTCTCGGGCTCGCACCAGGACGCGATCAAGAAGGGCTTTGCCGTGCAGCAGCCCGACGCGCTCTGGGAGATGCCCTACCTGCCGATCGACCCGGCCGACGTGGGCCGCACGTATGACTCGATCATTCGCGTGAACAGCCAGTCGGGCAAGGGTGGTATCGCTTACCTGCTCGAATCGGGCTACGGCATTGCCATGCCGCGTCGCCTGCAGGTGGAGTTCAGTAGCACCGTGCAGCAACTGACCGACGAGAGCGGCCGCGAGGCCACCGCCGCCGACATCTGGGCGCTGTTCCAGCAGACCTACCTGCAGGGCGACGGCCCGATCGGCTACGTATCGCACCGTCTGACCGAGCGCGACGACGGTAGCCAGCACATCCGCCTGGCCGTGCGCGTCGATGGCAGCGAGCGCATTTGCGAAGGCAACGGCAACGGCCCGCTGGATGCGCTGGTAGATGCACTGGGTTCCGTGCTGACGGTGCCGGTATCGATCCACCACTACGAGGAACGCGCGCTCGGCCAGGGTGCGAATGCCGATGCGATTGCGTTTGCCGAAATCGCGGCGGCGGGCGTGGCGGGCAGCACCTTCGGCGTGGGCGTCGATGCCAACCTGACGACGGCATCAATCCGCGCGGTGGTGGGGGGCGTGAACCGGCTGATGGTGCGGCAGGCATCGGAAGATTTGCTGCAGCGCGAGACAACAGCGCCTGAGGAGGTTGCCTGATCACGCAAGGTTTACCTGTGCACTGAGCCACGACTTGCTACATTGAAATGAGGCCATCCGGGCCCGCCCCGGGTGGGTTCCCTTTGTTTGCGCAACTGCGCGTGAAGCCACTGCCAGGAGAACCGAGATGACCAATCGTCCGACCGCGAAAGACAACGCCAAGCGTTATGCCAGTGTGATTCAAGCGCTTCACGCGTGCGAAACCGCTTGCGCGTACTGCGTGGCGGAGTGCAGCAAGAACGGCCACGCCGAGGCGATGTCGCGCCTCATGAGCCTGTGCACGGACTGCGCGGAATACTGCGCCCTCACGCAAGCCTTCCTGGCGCGCAACAGCGAGTTCGCTGAACTACTGCTGGAGGACTGTGCCGAGCTTTGTCACCAATGTGCGGAAGAATGCGATCATCACGGCCTAGGCCATTGCAGCACCTGCGCGACCGCCTGCCGGGCCTGCATGGACGCTTGCCTGAAAACCGCCGGTGTCGAAGACATGGCCGGCGAACCCACCGTGTTTTGATATCGCATATGAAGATTGGCGAGCTCGCCCAGCGTACGGGCATCAGCATCGAGACCATCCGCTTCTATGAAGCGCAGGGCCTGCTCCCCCCGCCGGCGCGCGCCGCCAACAACTACCGCGTCTACACGCCCGAACATGCCGAGCAGTTGGCCTTCATCGCGAAATGCCGGTCGCTCGACATGGCGCATACCGAGATCCGCCGGCTGCTGGAGTTGCAGGCCAACCCCCAGGCCTCTTGCCAGGAGATCAACCAGTTGCTGGATGAACACCTGTGCCACGTTCAGGCGCGCATTGCCGAACTGACCGAACTTAAGCAGCAGATCGAGGCGATCGGCCAGCGCTGCACGACGGCGGCGTCGGTGGCCGAATGCGGCGTGCTGCAGTCGCTGCATGAAGAGCCGCTGCCGGTGGCCAATCACCACGGCCACAACCATGGTCACGGCCATGGCGAAGCCGATGCGGAGCACGCGCACCGGCATATCCGCGGCGCGCATCGCTAGCCGACGCCTGCCTCGTTGCGCCGGCGCGTCTCCCCCTGATTGACGGCTGGCGCCGTTCCGACGCCGTGCCATACTCGCCACATTTCACGGACGAGTGGGGAAGCGGATGAAGCAACGGACCGGAGCACGACGTCAGCAGCGCACTAGGCAGGTCAAGCGCATCACAATGACCACAGTCGGCACGACCTTGTCGGCTGCCACCCTGCTGGCCCAGGCGGCCACCCCCTCGCGCATCGCCGAGGTCACGCTCTACCCTGACAGCGCCACCGTCGTGCGCACCGCCACGGTGGCGCCCGGCGCCCGCAACGTGGAATTGACGTGCCTGCCCGCCACGTTCGATCTGCAAAGCCTGCGCGTCGAAGGCGATAACGCGGTCCGCGTTGGCGACGTCCGAACCGAATCGATCCCGCGCGAGGGCGCCCCCGGTTGCGCGATGACTTCGCTGGACGCACAGATCCGCGCGCTGGAAGACCAACGTACTGCACTCGACACGCAGATCCGGGCCAACGAGCTGTCTGCCAACTACCTGAAAGTCGTGAGCGAGCGCACGAGCACCGACGGCCGCGTCCCACCCACGGATTTCACGGCGCTGGGCAAATCCACCGATGCCCTCACGCGCACCGCGCAAGACGTCTTCACACGCCAGGAACAACTCAAGCGTCGCGATGCAGAGCTGAAGAGCCAGCTCGACGCGCTGCGGCAAACGCGCGGCGCGGGTGCCGGTGAGACGCTGCGCACGGTCCGGATCGCGGTGGCGGCACCGCGCGGTGGCGAGCTGCGCGTCAGCTACCAGACCTCGCGCGCAGGCTGGCGGCCGGCTTATCTGGCCAGCCTAGACCCGGTGCGCTCGAATGTCGTCATTGAACGGCAAGCGACCATCGCACAAACCACTGGTGAAGACTGGCGCGGTGTGCGGCTGCGCCTGTCGACAGGGCAGCCGCGCAGCGCACCTCGCGGCCCGGAGCCTTACACGTGGCAGCTCGACATACTGAAGCCGCAGCCCGCCGCGCAGCTCGCCTATCCGATCGCGGCAGCGCCCGCAGCGATGCCGTCGCCCTCCGCCCCCATGTTAAGAAGCGAGAGAAGCGCCGAAGACAACGCCCCCCTCTTCGACGTCAGCGCGATCCAGACCGCCTATACGACTGAATTCGAAATCCCCGGCACCGTAGAGCTGCCCTCGGACGCGCAGAAGGCCACGTTCTCGCTCGCAACCCAGTCCCTGCCCGCCACGCTCACCGCCCGCAGCACGCCGCGCCTGGACAGCGCCGCCTATCTGACCGCGGCCATCGACCGTCCGGACGGCATCTGGCCCGCAGGGCAGATGCAGCTGCGCCGCGACGGCGCCACAGTGGGCACCACGTTCTGGAATCCGGCAGGTGAGGATCAGCACGTGACCCTGCCATTTGGCCGCGATGACCTGATCAGCATCACGGCGGAGGCGCCCAAGACCTTCAATCGCAATGTCGGGCTGCTCGACAGCCGCAACGAGCGTCAGTACACCTCCATCTACACGGTGCGCAACCGGCACCGTGACCCGATCTGCATCGAGATCCTGGAGGCGATGCCGGTCACGCGGGCCGAAGACATCAAGGTGCGCGCCACCTTCAGCCCGGAGCCGGCCGCGCGCGATTGGGAACATCGCGAGGGCGTGGTCGCCTGGCAGCAGACGCTCAAGCCGGGCGAGAACGCCCGCTTCTCCGCCGACTACGTCGTCACCTATCCGAAGGACGCGCGCATCACCGGCCTGCGCTGAGCGCCGGCACACGTGCACGCGCCGTCGGAGCTCAGACGCGCGTGCGCATCACCCGCAGCCCGTTGAACACCACCAGCAGGCTCGCGCCCACGTCGGCGAAGATCGCCATCCACAGCGTGGCATGGCCCATCACGGCCAGGGCCAGGAACACCGCCTTGATGCCCAGCGCCAGCACGATGTTCTGACGCAGCACGGCAACCGTACGCCGGCTCAGGCGGATGAAGGCGGCCAGCTTGCGCGGGTCGTCGTCCATGATGGCGACGTCGGCCGCCTCGAGCGCGGTGGCGGTGCCGGCGGCACCCATGGCGAAGCCGATGTCGGCGCGCGCCAGGGCCGGGGCGTCATTGATGCCGTCGCCCACCATGCCGACGAAGCCGTAGCGGGTCGCCAATGCGCTGACCACGCGCTGCTTGTCGGCGGGCAATTGCTCGGCGTGCACGTCGTCGATGCCGACCGCGCGAGCGATGGCTTGCGCGGCACGGTGATCGTCGCCGGTGAGCATGACCGGCTGCACGCCGAGCGCGCGCAGGTCGGCGATGGCCTCGACGGATTCCGGACGCTCGCGGTCGCGCACGCCAAAGGTGGCAACGGCACCGGTGGCATCGCACAGCGTCACTGCGGACATGCCTTCCGCCTGCAAGCTGTCGACTGCGCTGCGCCAGGCCGGCGTATCGAAGCCGCGTTCGGCCACCAGCGCGGCGTTGCCGATGTGCCAGCGCACGCCGTCAAGCGTGCCGGCCACGCCACGGCCGGGCAGCACGGACAGCTCGTCGACGCGGCGCCCGTCCACCAGCGCATGCGTAGCCGCCGCCTGCACGATGGCGCGGGCGATCGGGTGCGTGGTGTTGGCATCGAGCGCGGCGGCCATGGCCAGCGCGCGCAGTTGCACGCCATCGGTCGCGATGTCGAGTGCGGCGACGGAGCGGCGCGTGCCGTCTGGCAGCATGATGGCGTCGAGCACCGGGCGGCCGGCCGTGAGCGTGCCGGTCTTGTCCAGCGCCAGCGCGCGCAGGCGCCGGCCGCTTTCCAGATAGACGCCACCCTTGACCACGATGCCGCGCCGCGCGGCCGCGGCCAGGCCGCTGACCACCGTCACCGGGGTCGAGATCACCAGCGCGCACGGGCAGGCGATCACCAGCAGCACCAGCGCGCGATACGCCCAGGTCAGCCAGCCATCCGCCGTCACCTGCGGGCCCATCAATGGACCCAACGCGGCAACCGCCAGCGCCAGCAGCATCATCGCGGGCGTGTAGATGGAGGAGAAGGTATCAACGAAGCGCTGTGTGGGCGCGCGCTGCGACTGCGCTTCCTGGATGGCCCCGGCGATGCGCGCGAGCGTGCTGTCGGCTGCCACGGCCGTGGCCTCAGCCTCGATCACGCCGTCGGTGACGATGGTGCCCGCGAGGATGGTGTCGCCGATGGCCTTCTCCACCGGCAGGCTCTCGCCGGTCACGGGCGACTCGTCCAGCGCGGCGCGGCCTACAACGATGCGCGCATCGACCGGCACGCGGCTGCCGGTGCGCACGCGCAGGCGCGCGCCGATGGCGACGGTCTCGACCGCCACGTCGCGCCAGCCACCGGCACCATCGGGCAGCTCTGCCGTATCGGGCGCGATGGCGGTCAGCGCGCGCACGGCATCGCGAGCACGCACCAGCGCGCGCGCCTCGATGGCTTCGGCCACGGCAAACAGGAAGATCACCATCGCCGCCTCGGCCCACTTGCCGATCAGCAGCGCGCCGATGACGGCCACCGCCATCAGGAAGTTGATGTTGAAGGTGAGCGCGCGCACAGCAATCCAGCCCTTGCGCAGCGTCGGCCCGCCGGCCAGCACGATGGAGGCGAGCGACAGCGCCAGCACCGGCCACGCATGATCGCCCTGCGACCAGGCGATGGCCTCCGCGCCGAAGGCCGTCACGCCGCCGGCCGCCAGCAGCAGCGAGCGGCGCGAGATGCCGCCCTCGGCCTGGGGCACAGCAGCGGCGCGGTCGTGCGCCTCCAGCACCTCGCCATCCATGCCGATGGCGCGCAGCGCTTCCAGGAACGGCGCGACGTCGTCGACGGTGTGGTGGATGGTGAGGTGGCGCTCCAGCAGGTTGAAATCCAGCGCGACCACGCCGGCGGCGCTGCCGAGCTTGGCGCGGATCATGCGCTCCTCGGTCGGGCAATCCATCTGCTGGATGCGGACCTTGGTGCGGCCAGAGGCACGGGCGCGCGCGGCGGCGTCAACCACCGGCGCGGGCGCTGCCGGATGGTCGTGCGCGTGGGCATGGTCGTGGCCGCACGCGTGCCCCTCACCGTGCCCCTCACCGTGCCCCTCACCGTGCCCCTCACCGTGACCGCGACCGTGCGCGTGGCCGTGATCGTGACCGTGGTCATGGTCGTGCGCAGGCTTGTGCGCGTGATCAGCCGACGCCCGGGCGGCGGGATGGTCATGGCCGCAGCATCCACCGCAACCGCTCTGGTCGGCTGTGGCGTGGTCGTGGGCAGGCAGGGTGGAGGCGAGATCGGGTTTCATGCCTCCATTCAAAACCCTAAAGGAACTCCAGGGTCAAGGACCCTCTCAAGGGTGTTGTAAAGACCACGCTGCGATCAGGGCACGGCCTTCCGGCCAACTGCCGAGGCCGGATTCCGCGTTGATATGACCGCGCGCACCCAGCTCGAGCGCCTGCGCGCCCCAGGCTTGCGCTTGCGCCCGGCTCCAGGCGGCATCGCTGAATGGATCGTCGGTGCTGAAGACGAGCGTGGACGGGAACGGCAGGCGCTGGCGCGGTACCGGGCGGAAGTCAGCCAGGTCGTCGGGCATGCCGGGGCGGTCCAGCTGCGGCGCGGCGACCAGCAGGGCGCCGCGCACGCGGGCGGTCCGGGCCGAGCCGGCGGCCCAATGCGCGGTCAGCACGCAGCCCAGGCTGTGCGCCACCAGCACCACGTCGCCGGGCGCAGCGCTCACGGCACGTTCGAGCGCGTCGACCCAGTCTGCGCGCCTGGGCGTCATCCAATCATGTTGCTCGACGCGACGGTCGCCATGGATGCGTTCCCATTGCGATTGCCAATGGTCAGGGCCGGAGTTCTGCCAGCCGGGCAGGATCAGGACAGTCGGGGCGCTTGCTGCGGTCACGTCGGTCTCCAAAAGAGAGGGTGGGTCGGATCGTCGGCACATTCTGCCTGGGCGTCACATGGCAGGACAGGCGAAAGCATTGGAAACGCCACGCAAAAACCGCGAATGCATCGGCAATCCGGGCCAGCGCATTCATCTGCAAAACCGCTCAATCGATCCAAATATTCTGTTTCACAGGCAGATCAGCAGCCTCTACAGTCCACGTAAATCCCGCCAACAGGGATTCCGATCCATGACTCGGAGGAGACCATGCTCGCACTGCTCGGGCTGCTGACCATCGTCGCGCTGTTTGTCGTCATCCTGACCAAGCGCATGTCGCCGCTGGTCGCGCTCATCGCCATTCCCGTCATCGCCGCGCTCGCGGGCGGCTTCGGGCTCAATACCAGCAAGTTCATCCTGGCCGGCATCAAGGACGTGGCGCCGGTAGCGGGGATGTTCATCTTCGCCATCCTCTACTTCGGCATCGTCACCGATGCCGGCATGCTGGACCCGATCATCGACCGCATCCTGCGCACCGTGGGCAGCCGGCCGCCGCGCATCGTGGTGGGCTCGGCCCTGCTGGCGCTGCTGATCCACCTTGATGGCTCCGGCGCGGTGGCGTTCCTGGTCACCATCCCGGCCATGCTGCCGCTGTACGACCGGCTCGGCATGGACCGCCGCATCCTCGCGTGTGTCACGTCGATGGCTTGCGGCGTGAACTTCCTGCCGTGGACGGGGCCGATGATCCGCGCCTCGGCCTCGCTGCACATGCCGGTCACGGACATCTTCAACCCGCTGATCCCGGTGCAGATCGCGGGGCTCGTCTTCGTGTTCGTGTGCGCCTGGCTGCTGGGCAAGCGCGAGGAAAAACGCCTGGGGCTGGCCAATCACGCCGGCGGCGCACAGGTGGTCGCCCGCCCGCTGACCGACGCCGAACAGGCGCTGCGCCGCCCGCGCAATTTCTGGATCAACCTCGTGCTGACCGTGGTCGTGATGGGCGTGATGGTGAGCGGCAAGGTCGACCCAGTGGTGATGTTCATGCTCGGCGTGGTGGCCGCGCTGCTCATCAACTACCCGAACGTGGATCAGCAGCGCCAGCGCGTGGACGCCCACGCCAAGGCCGCCCTGATGATGGCGAGCATCCTGCTGGCGGCAGGCGTATTCACCGGCATCATGAGCAAGTCCGGCATGCTCACGGCGATGGCCAAGACCGCAGTCGATTTCATCCCGCCCGCGATGGCGCACCACATTCCGGTCATCCTGGGTGCGCTGTCGATGCCGCTGTCGCTGCTGTTCGATCCGGATTCGTTCTACTTCGGCGTGCTGCCCGTCGTGGCGGAAGCCTCGAAGATGCTCGGTGTGGCGCCCGTGCACGTGGCGCAGGCCGCCGTGCTCGGCCAAATGACCACCGGTTTCCCGGTCAGCCCGCTCACGCCCGCGACCTTCCTCGTGGTCGGCCTGTGCGGCATCGACCTGGCGGACCACCAGAAATTCTCGATCCCCTTCCTGTTCGGCGCCTCGCTGCTGATGACCGCAGTGGCCGTGGTGCTGGGCGTGCTTCCGTGGTGATGGCATGAAGAGACTACGCATCGGCGGCGGCGCCGGTTACTCGGGTGACCGCATCGAACCGGCGCTCGAACTCGCGGAGCATGGCGACATCGACGTGCTGATGTTCGAATGCCTGGCCGAACGCACCATCGCGCTGGCGCAGCAGGTGCGCCGCAAGGACCCGTCGCACGGCTACGACCCGCTGCTCGAGGCGCGCATGCGGACCGTGCTGCCGGCCTGCGCGGCGCGCGGCATCCGCATCGTCACCAACATGGGCGCGGCCAACCCTCTGGCAGCGGCTGAGCGCACGCGCGACATCGCCCGCGAACTCGGCCTCACGCTGCGCGTGGCGGCGGTCACCGGCGATGATGTGTTTAGCCTGCTGCAAGCACGCGGCCACGACTTCACGCTGATGGACGGCGGTGCGCCGGTGGCCTCGCTCGGCACGCGCATGGTCTCCGCCAATGCGTACCTCGGCGCACAGGGCATCGTCGATGCGTTGGCGCAGGGGGCAGACATCGTCATCACCGGGCGCGTGGCCGACCCGGCGCTGGCGCTCGGGCCGCTCATCCACGCCTTCGGCTGGCGCATGGACGACTGGCATCGCCTCGGCTGCGGCACGCTGGCCGGCCACCTGCTCGAATGCGCGGGGCAGATTACCGGCGGCTACTTCGCAGACCCTGGCATCAAGGACGTGCCCAACCTCGCGCGCCTGGGCTTCCCCATTGGTGAAGTTGGCGAGGACGGTTCCGTGCTAATCACCAAGGTGCCCACCGCCGGCGGCCTCGTCAGCGAGGCCACGTGCAAGGAACAGCTGCTGTATGAGATCCACGACCCGGCGCGCTACCTCACGCCCGACGTGGTGGCGGACTTTTCCAACGTGCGCATGCGCACCGACGGCACCGACCGCGTCGTCATCGAAGGCGCCACCGGCACGCCGCGCACCGGCCAGTTGAAGGTGTCGATCGGCTATCTCGACAGCTATATCGGCGAGGGCCAGATCAGCTATGCCGGCCCCAACGCCGTGGCACGCGGCAAGCTGGCGCTCGACATCGTGCGTGAGCGCTTGGCGCTCACGGGCGTGCAGACGACGGAGACGCGCTTCGAGCTGATCGGCGTCGACGCACTGCACGGCGGCGCGCTCTCCCGCACCGATGCACAGCCCTACGAAGTGCGTGTGCGCGTGGCCGCCCGCACCGAGTCGATGGCCGAAGCCATCCGCATCGGCAACGAGGTCGAGACGCTGCTGACCTGCGGCCCGTCCGGCGGCGGCGGCGCGACCAAGAGTGCGCGCGAGGTCATCGCCGTCGCGTCGACGTTGATTCCGGAAGAACTCGCGCCACACCACGTGCACATCCTGGAGACCTGACATGACGCGCCTCCTCCGCGACCTCGCCCACACCCGCGCCGGCGACAAGGGCGACATTTCGTGCATCTCCGTGATCGCGCATCGTCCGGAAGACTTCGCCGTGCTGGAGCAGCACGTAACGGCCGCACGCGTGCGCGCGCATTTCGCTGAGCTCGTGCACGGTGAAGTCCAACGCTACGTGCTGCCACAGCTCGGCGCGCTCAACTTCGTGCTGCATGGCGCGCTGGCTGGCGGCGTAACGCGCTCGCTGGCGCTGGACGCGCACGGCAAGTCGTTGTCGAGCGCGCTGCTTACGCTGGAGATTCCGGGCTAAGCTGGCGCATTCCTCCGCCAGACGCCATGAACCTCTCCGTCAAGCAGCTCCGCGCCTTTGCCGCGCTGCGCGAGCACAAGAACTTCACGCAGGCGGCGCAGACCTGCCACCTGTCGCAGTCGGCCTTCAGCGCGCTGATCCAGAACCTGGAGGCCGATGCCGGTGTGCGCCTGTTCGACCGCAACACGCGCCATGTGGAGCTGACGCCCGAGGGCGAGGCCTTTGCCGAATCGGCCCTGCGGCTGCTGGCCGATTTCGAGGCCACCTTTGCCGAGCTGCGCGACCGCGCCGCCGCGCGCACCGGGCGCGTGACAGTGGCGGCGTTGCCATCGATCGCGGCGGGCATCCTGCCAGGCGTGCTGGCCGACTTTGCCGCGCGGCACCCGGGCATCCAGCTCGCGATGCACGACTTGCTCTCCGATCCGTGCATCGACATGGTCCGGCGCGGCGCGGCGGATTTCGCCATCGCGGCCATGGGGGCGGACATGGCGGGGCTGTCCGCGCAGCCGTTCTGCACGGATGACTTCCACCTGGTCTGCCACCGCGACCACCCGCTCGCCCACAAGCGGGCGCCGGGCGTGGGCGATCTGGTCGACGCGCCCTTCATCCACCTCGCGCGCAACACCAGCATCCGGCAATACCTGGACGCCGCCCTGCACCCGACCAAGCTGCGCGGCGGCATGGAGGTCGAGCACCTGGCCACGGCCGCGGCGCTGGTGGCGGCCAACCTGGGCATCACCGTCATTCCGGCGCTGGCGCTGTTCCAGTTCCGCCTGCCCGAACTGGTGGTGCGGCCCTTGCCGCTGCCGGGGCTGGTGCGCACGCTATACGTGATCCGGCGCGAGGGGCGCAGCCTGTCGGTGGCGGCGCAGGGGCTGCTGGAGCTGCTGCTGGCGCACCCCGTCCATGCGGGCGCCACGCCGGGTTGATACGGCGCAAGCCGCGAGCACACTGGGTGCAGCATGCCCCACCCGCGCTGCTACAGTGACAGCATCCCCACCACTCGGAGCGCCCCATGCATCAACGTATCCTTGCCGCCTTCGACGGCACCCACGAGGCCCATCTGGCGGTGGAGGAAGGCGCCGCGCTTGCCCGGGCGTTCAATGGCCGCGTGCGGGTGGTGTGGGCGGTCGGCTCGCCCAGCATGCCGGAGTCGCGCGAGATCTACAGCGTCGACAAGCTGCGCGAAGAGGCGCATCGCACCGCATCGGCCTCGCTCGCGGAGCTGCAGCGCACCTTCGATGCCGAAGGCACCGCTGCAGAAACCGGCATCCTGATGCTCGACGCCACGGACGACGACATCGGCCGCGCGCTGGAGCAGGAGGCCGAGCGCTGGCAGGCCGACACCATCGTCGTGGGCTCGCAGGGCAAGCGCGGCCTCGCCCGCATCCTGCTGGGCAGCGTGGCCGAGCGCACCGTCAAGCTCTCGCACCGTACCGTCATCGTGGTACGTGAACCGCACACGGAACACACCGAAGGCTGAGCCTCGGAGTTTGGAATCGGCGCACTATGCAACTTGTTGCATAGATCGGGGCACCATGCTATGTTGCATCCCACATCGCATGCAACACGTTGCACCATCCGCTCAGGAGACACCGTGACCCAGCCGATTCCCGCCACCCTGCCCGCCCCGGCGCAGACCACGCTCACCGCGTGGCACGCGATGCTGGAGAGCGGCAACATGGACGCGCTCGACCCCCTGTTCGCCGACGACGTCGTCTTCCGCTCGCCCGTCGCGCACACGGCCTATCCGGGCCGCGCTGCCACCACGCTGGTGCTGCGCACCGTCAACACCGTCTTCGAAGACTTCCGTTACCACCGCAGCTTCGCCACCGACGACGGCGCGAGCGTGGTGCTCGAATTCAGTGCCAACGTGAGCGGCAAAGTGCTCAAGGGCATCGACATGATCCGCTTCAACGCCGACGGCAAGATCGTCGAGTTCGAGGTCATGGTCCGCCCGGCCACCGGCCTGCAGGCACTCGGCGCCGCCATGGGCGCCAAGCTGGCCGACAAGGTCGGTCTGCTCAAGGCTGGCGTTTAAGCCCCCCTTTTTTATTCCCATACCAATATCAACGGAGACTGCCATGTCGCTGCCGCCGATCCTGCAAAACCGCTTGTCCGTGCCCGTGGTGGGCTCGCCGCTGTTCATCATCTCCAACCCTGACCTTGTGATCGCCCAGTGCAAGGCCGGCGTGGTCGGCTCGTTCCCGGCGCTGAACGCGCGCCCGGCTGAACTGCTGGAGACCTGGCTGCAGCGCATCACCACCGAGTTGGCTGAATACGATGCGCAGCATCCGGACAAGCCGTCGGCACCGTTCGCCGTCAACCAGATCGTGCACAAGTCGAACGACCGCCTGGAGCACGACCTGGAACTGTGCGTGAAGTACAAGGTGCCCATCGTCATCACCTCGCTGGGCGCGCGCGAAGATGTGAACCGCGCGGTGCACAGCTACGGCGGCATCGTGCTACATGACGTGATCAACAACAAATTCGCCAAGAAGGCGATCGAGAAAGGCGCGGACGGTCTGATTGCGGTGGCGGCCGGCGCAGGCGGCCATGCGGGCACGACCTCGCCGTTTGCGCTGATCCATGAGATCCGTGAATGGTTCGACGGCCCGCTGCTGCTGTCGGGCGCCATCGCCAACGGCAACGCCATCCTGGCGGCGCTGGCGGCCGGCGCAGACCTCGCTTATGTCGGCTCGGCCTTCATCGCCACCGAAGAAGCCAACGCGATCGAGGGCTACAAGCAAGCGATCGTGGAGAGCACCGCCAGCGACATCGTCTACACGAACCTCTTCACCGGCGTGCACGGCAACTACCTGCGCGCGAGCATCGTGGGCGCCGGCCTGGACCCGGACGCGCTGCCGGAATCGGACCCGAGCAAGATGAACTTCGCTTCGGGCAGCGGTGCCAAGGCCAAGGCGTGGAAGGACATCTGGGGTGCCGGCCAGGGCGTGGGCGCGGTCAAGCGCGTGGTGCCGGCAGCGGAACTCGTCAAGCGCTTTGCCGAGGAGTTCGAGGTGGCGCGCCGCCGGCTGAACCACATCGAGGCGCTGCGCGCCCCGGCGGGTAGCAAGGCGACGGTCTAAGCCGTCAAGCAGTTAAGCAGTTAAGCAGTTAAGCAGTTAAGCAGTCACCGAGGCTGGCTCCAGCAACGGCAACACATCGTCTGCCCACGCGAGCCAGCCTTCTTCATAGACGATGCCACGCTGCAGCACAGCGAGTTGCAGGCGCTGTGCGCGCGTGAGATCGGGCGCCGAAAAATCGCGCTGCTCGATCTCGCGGAAGGTATTCAGCCGCGTGCGATGCTGCTCGATCAGGCGCTGCATCTCGTCGATGAAGCCGAGCGGGCCGATCACGGCCTCGGCACGCAACTTCACCAGCACTTCCTCTCGATTGTCCGACGACACGGTCGGCTCCAGCACCCAGCGCGCGAGTTCTTCGCGGCCCGGCGGCAAGACCGTGTAGGTCTTCTTGCGGCCGTCCTCTTCCTCTTCCATGCTCACCCAACCGGCTTCGGCCATGCGGCCAAGCTCGCGGTAGATCTGCTGGTGCGTGGCGCTCCAGAAATAGCCCATCGACTTGTCGAAGCGGCGAGCAAGCTCGTAGCCCGACGACGGTTTTTCCAGCAGGGAGGTCAGCAGGGCGTGTTGGATCGACATGAGAAAAAAGGCGGCCGGCAATCGCATCAGTATAACGATCGCCACCGCCTCGGAGCGCACGCGCTGCGGCGCTGATGCAACGGTCAGCGCGCTGCCGTCGTCACGACTTCGGGCGCAGCCCGATCTGGCCGTTGGTCGCGTCGTAGTACACGTCGAAGTACAGGTACGGCATCACGCCAGCGACCATCTGCGCGGTCGCGGCGGTCTGGGATGCGACGTGCGTGATCCCGCTTGCCGCGACCGTGAAGGCCGGCGACTTGACGGTGCCATTGGGCCCGGACACCGAGAACACGGCCGCGTCGTTCGCCGCGAAGGGCGGCGCAGGTTCGCTGGCCGTGCCGCCCACGACAACACTGCCCGTGCCGGAGTCCAGCATGGTCGGTGCACAGAACGACTTGCCGGTCGCCGTGTTGGCCAGGCAGCCCGGCAGCTGCCGCACGTTCCAGGCCGGCACACCGTTCGGCAACGCGGTCGGCAATTGCTTGAGGGCATACATCGTGAAGCCCTTCAGGTCGTCGGCGGTCGGGTTGATCGTCAGCGTGCCGGTTGCCTGCCCCGGTGCCGGCAGGCTAACGATGAATTGTCCCTGCCCAAAGTAAGGCAACGGGCTGGGAACGCCCTCGCCCTGTGCCGGCGCCTGGAAGCCCAACGCCACGCCGATGATCGCCTTGAAGCCCTCGTTGGGCAGGCCATCGCCACCGATCCCGTATTCGTCGATGCTCATCTTGCTGGCCGGGCAATGCGGATTGGCGGGCATGCAGGCAAGGCTGGAGATCGCCATCATCGGCACGGGTGCCGCGCTCGGCAGCGAGCCGAGCGTGAGGTTGGCCGTGGCGTTGTTGCCGATCAGGCTTACGCCGGCGCCATAGGCATAAGACGTGGTGGTGGCCGAGGCCGTATAGGCGCTGGCGGGCACCGCACCGGGCAGCACGCGCAGCCCCCACGATCCAGTGTCGAGCATGGCATTGACCGGCGGCGCATTGCCAATGGTCACGGGAATGGAGTACCGCGTGGTGCCGTCTGACAAGACCGTCTGGCTGATCGGCACGGTGGCCCGCTGCGGGCCGCCGTCCGGCTTCAAGCCGCCACCCGAACCGCCACCACCACCATCATCACCGCCGCAGGCAGCCAGCACACAGGAAACCGCCGCGCAGGCGATCAGCGTGCGGGGCTTGAATGTCGTTGTCCTCATGGTCTATTCCGAAAACGTGTTCTTGCTTGTTGGTTTGGAGTCGCTGTGAATCGTTCTGCACCGTTAGAAAATCAGTGCAATCTGAACAACTCGCCAGAACACCTTCCCGCCGACGCGGCAACACACAAGACACAACTTCTGCGACGATCTCGAACTTTATTGACACGCGGCGGCGCCAAGGCACGTCTTCTCGCATCCGCGCGCCAGGCAGGACAGGAACATGAAGCGTTTCGACGATCTCTACCTCTTCACCCGCGTGGTGGAAGCCGGTGGCTTTTCTGCCGCCGAGCGCGCCACGGGCATTCCCAAGTCGCGCCTGAGCCGGCGCATTGCCGAGTTGGAAACACAGTTGGGCACGCGCTTGCTGCAGCGCTCGAGCCACCGCGTGTCGGTCACGCCGGTGGGCGAGGCGGTATATCGGCACGCCCGCGACATGGCCGATGCCTCGGCCGCCATCGAGGCGCTGGCCGGCGCCGCACGCAGCGAGCCGGCGGGCGTGCTGCGCGTGGGCACCTCACCGCTGCTGGCGGAGACACTGCTCGCCGGCTGGCTGGCCGAGTTTGCCGATGCGCATCCGAAGCTGCGCGTCGAGCTGGACCTCTCCAACACCTATGTCGATCTGATTGAGCAGCGCATCGACGTGGCCATCCGCGCGGCGACGGGGCCGCTGCCTTCGCGCGATGTGGTCGCGCGGCATCTGGCCAGTTCACCTCGCGTGCTGGTGGCCAGTCCTGCGTTGATTGCGCGCGCGGGCGCACCGGCCACGCCCGCCGATCTGGACGACCTGCCGTGCCTGGGCCAGGGCACGCTCGCGCGCTGCCGCGATTGGGTGCTGCAGGACGCCCGGGGCCATCGCCTGGCCCTGCCCGTGCGCCCGCGCTTTGCCTCCGACAACATCATCGCGCTGCGCGAAGCCGCCATCGCCGGGCTCGGGCTGACCATACTGCCGCAGCACTGCTGCCATGCGGCCCTGGCCGACGGCCGCCTGCGCACCGTGCTGCCAGGCTGGATGCCCGAGCCGGCCGACCTGCACGCGCTGTATCCGTCGCGGGCGGGCGTGCCGCCGTCGGTCAAGGCGCTGGTGTCGTTCCTGCGCGAGCGTTTCGCCAGCGAACCCACCATGCGACCGCTCGCCTGAAGGCGCGCGGCTACTTCACCACCCGGCCGAGAAAATCGAGCATGCGCGCGCCGATTTCCTCATGGTGCGTCTCCAGCGCAAAGTGGCCGCTATCGACAAAGTGCACCTCGGCCTGCGGCAGATCGCGCTGGAAGGCTTCGGCACCGGGCGGGATGAAGATCGCGTCATTGCGGCCCCACACGGCCAGCAGCGGCGGACGGTGCGTGCGGAAGTACTGGTGCAGCGCCGGATACAGCGCCACGTTGCTCGCGTAGTCCAGGAACAGGTCCATCTGGATGTCGAGCTGGCCCGGGCGGCTGAGGAAATATTGGTCGAGCAGGTAACCGTCCGGCGCCACGCGCGTCGGATCGGGCACGCCGTTCAGATACTGCCATTGCGTCATCTCGTCGGAGACCAGCATGTGCAGTTCGCGCCGGTGCGCGTCGTCCGGGTGGGCCCAGTACGCCTTGACCGGTGCCCACGGGCCCTCACCCAGGCCCTCCTCGTAGGCATTGCCGTTCTGCGTGACGATGGCCGTGATGCGCTCCGGGTGCGCCATTGCCAGCCGCCAACTGACCGGCGCGCCATAGTCGAACACGTAGACGGCGAAGCGCGCCAGGCCGAGCGCCTCCGTGAAGCCATCCACCACGCGTGCCAGATTGTCGAAGGTATAGCGGAAGCCGTCCGGCACCTGCGTCAGGCCGAAGCCGGGCAAGTCGGGCGCCACCACGTGATAGCGCTCGGCCAGTTGCGGGATCAGGTCGCGGAACATGTGTGAGGCGCTCGGGAAGCCGTGCAGCAGCAGCACGGTGGGCGCATCAGCTGAGCCGGCCTCGCGGTAGAAGACGTTCACGCCGTCGACATCCTCGGTGCGATGGCGCACGGCAATGGGGGCGTAGGCATCGATGACGAGGTCGACGGCTTGTGCGGGGGCGTTCATGGCAAGGCTCCTGATGGGGTTTTGGGAACTGCACAGGAACGCATCGTAACCGTCTAAATATATTTTTTCAAGTTACATGATATTTTTCCATCGATCGCATTCCGATTCGTGATGCCAAAGCAAAACGGGCACGCCATGTGGCGTGCCCGCGCGGGAAGTGATGCAGCAGGAAAACTCAGGCGAGACTGTGTGCCGGCGCCAGCCGCTCGAGCGCCTGCGTGGCGATGCGGCGGGTGATGGCCTCGGCGCTGTCTTCCGTGGCCAACTGGCCGGCCTGGCCGGACCACAGGTTGATGAAATCGCCGGAGCCATCGGACGTGGTCTTGGCGCGCAGCGGCGCCAATGCACCGCCGGCAGTCGGGAAGGCCGGAGCGAAGGGGCTCATCGGCCCGATCTCGCGCATCAGCCGGTTGACGATGCCGCGCGCGGGGCGGCCGGTGAACAGGTTGGTCAACGCGGTATCGGCGTCGGTCGCCTGCTTGAGCGCGGCGCGGTGGATGGCCGAGGTCGTCGCCTCGGGCGAGAGCATGTAGGCGGTGCCGATCTGCACGGCCGAGGCGCCCAGCGCCAGCGCGGCCACCAGCCCGCGCGCATCTGCAATGCCACCCGCGGCGATCACGGGCACGCGCACCGCATCGGCCACCTGCGGCACCAGCGCAAACGTACCGACCTGCGACTCAATGGTCTTGGCGAGGAACATTCCGCGGTGCCCACCCGCCTCGTTGCCCATGGCGATGATGGCATCGACGCCGCGCGCTTCCAGCCAGCGCGCTTCTTCCACGGTGGTGGCAGCGGAGATGACCTTCGCACCTGTGGCCTTCACGCGCGCCAGCAGCTCGGGCGCCGGCAAACCGAAATGGAAACTCACCACCTCGGGCCTGAGTTCCTCGACGAGCGCGCAGGTGGTGGCGTCGAACGGCGCGCGGTTAACAGCCGGCGCCTGCGCGTTGGGATCGATGCCGAACTCGGCGTAGTACGGCGCCAGGTGCGCGCGCCACTTGGCCTCTCGCTCCGGGTCGGGCTGGGGCGGCGTGTGACAGAAGAAGTTCAGGTTGATGGGCCCGCGCACGGCGGCACGGAACTGTTCGACCTGCTGGCGGATCTGCTCGGCGCTGAGCATCGCGCACGGCAGGGAGCCAAGGCCGCCGGCGCGCGCCACCGCTATTGCCAGCTCCGCGCCGGCCACGCCGGCCATCGGTCCCAGCACGATGGGCACGTCGATGTTGAACAACGTCAGCACGCGGGCATCGGGCCATGCGTTCATGATCATCTCCGGCAAACAGTTGCGATGGGCACATGGTAATGCGCTGGTCTTCGCACCAGATTTGCGCGGACAAGGCATGAGCCCTCATGTAACTCATATACAGCCAGCAAAAAGGTTACAATCCGCACATCACCCCTTCCACGCGCCGCCATGTCCTCGCCCGCCGCAGATACCCCGCTCCTGATCGCCGACCACCCGGTGCTCGACATGCTCAACACCGTGGCCAACGTCGATGGCCAGTCGCACGATTTCTGGCAATCCGATGCCGATGTTTCCGACTGGCTCGTGCGTGCCGGCTGGCTGGCCGGACCGCTTGCCGGCCGCTACCCGGCGGGGGTCCTGCTGGCGGTGGCGCGGCACCTGCGCGAGGCGATCCGCACGCTGGTGGAGGCCCGCAAAGCCGGCCACGCCGCCAGCGCGGACGCGCTCAACGTGTTCCTGCGGCAGGCACCCAGCCACCCCGTGCTGGTGTGGGACGGTGACACGCCACGCGTGGAACGCCTGCGCCCGACCGATTCGGTCGAGCAGTGCCTGGCACCCTTGGCCGAGGCCGCCGCACAGCTGCTGGCTGAGGGCGAATTCCAGCTAGTGCGCGTGTGCGAGCATCCGGATTGCACGCTGTGGTTCTACGACCGCACCAAATCGCACAAGCGGCGCTGGTGCAGCATGGCGGTCTGCGGCAACCGGCACAAGGTGGCGGAATACCGTAAGCGCCAGCAAGCGTAGGCCGCCTCGTTCCGCTGCTGGAACGCCGCGTCGCGGCAGCGCCGGCTGCGCGCGGGGTGGCTGCTTCGTAACCTGTTCTCCCGAAACCTCGCCATCCATTTCAGGAGAACAGCATGTCGAACCCGCAAACCCAGTCCCCCGCCCCGCGCCTTGCCGGGCGCACCGCCATCGTCACCGGCGGCTCGCGCGGCATTGGCGCGGCGGTTGCACGCCGCCTGGCCGCCGACGGTGCCCGCGTGGCGGTCGTCTATCGCAGCAACGACGCCCAAGCCCACGCCGTGATCCAGTCCATCCGCACCACCGGCGCGGAGGCGATTGCCGTGCAGGCCGACGTGGCCGACGCCGCCTCTGTCAACGCGATGGTCAGCACCGTGCGGGAGACCTTCGGCGCCATCGACATCCTCGTCAACAATGCGGGCATCCTCGCAAACCAGCCGGTGGGCAGCATCGACCAGGCGTCCTTCGACGAGCAGTTCCGCACCAACGCGTTCTCGGCGATCCTGGTGTCGCAGGCGGTGCTGCCGCATGTGCCGGCGCGCGGCGGGCACATCGTCAACGTGTCATCGAGCCTGGCGTACAAGCCGCGGGCCGGGTTGTCGGTCTATGCCGCGAGCAAGGCGGCAGTGAGCGCGCTCACGCAGGCGTTCGCGCTGGAGCTGGGGCCGCGCAACATCACCGTCAACGCGGTGGCGCCGGCGCTCACGCGCACCGACATGACCGCACCGATCCCCGACGAGGTGAGGGCCCGCATGCGTGAATCGACGCCGCTGGGCCGTCTGGCCGAGCCCGAGGACATCGCAGACACGATCGCCTTCCTGGCCTCCGACGACGCGCGCTGGATCACCGGCCGCACGCTGCTGACCGACGGCGGCTTCATCTAAACCAAAACGGGAACAAGCCGCGCCCGCAGAACGCAGGCGCGGCAGCGTGCCTACTCTGCAAGCTGCTTGACGAGGCGATAGAGGAACTCGCGGCCGTCATACAGGCGGGCGATCTCGATGCGCTCGTCCAGGCCATGCGCGCGGTAATCGGCCGGCTCGGTGAACAGGCCCGACACGCCATACATCGGGATGCCCGCGTTGCGCATGAAGCGGCTATCGGTGGCGCCGGTGCTCATGGCGGGGATGACCGGCACGTTCCACATCTGCTGCGTGAGCGTGTCGACGGTCTTCACCAGATCGCCGCTCAGCGGCGAGGCAGGGCTCGCGAGCGGCTGGTTGACGTAGCGCACGCTGATCTTGTCGTTGCCGATCACCTGCTTGAGCTGGCGGTCGATGTCGGCCGGGTCATCATGCGGCAGGATGCGGCAATTGACCGTTGCCTTGGCCGACTGCGGCAGCGCGTTCTCGGCGTGCCCAGCGTTGACCATGGTGGCCACGCAGGTGGTGCGCAGCTGTGCGTTATAGAACGGCATGGCCGACAGGCGATCGATCGACGCCTGGTCCGGGTGGCCGGTGCCGACCGCGCGCATGTCCTCGGCCAGTTGCCCCGTCGCCAGCGGCGCGCTGCGGGCGAAGTAGGTCTGCGTCACGTCCGCCAGCTTGACCGGAAACTGGTACGCCCCCAGCCGATCGAGCGCGGCAGTCAGCGCATAGATCGGGTTGCTCTTGGTCGGGATCGAGCTGTGGCCGCCCACGTCATGTGCCTCCAGCTCATAGGTGGTGTACATCTTCTCGGCCACCTGGATGCGATGCAGCACCGGCTTGCCGGCGCGCAGCTCGCCGCCGCCGCCCTCGTTGATGCCGAATTCGGCCTTCACCAGCTCGGGCTTGTTCTTGACGATCCAGTACGCGCCGTTGCTGGGCACGTCGCCGCGCTCCTCATCGGTGGTCAGCGCGAGGATGATGTCGCGCGAGGGCTTGAAGCCCTCCTGCTTGAGCTGCCCCAGCACCGACACGAACGACGACGCCATCGCCTTGTCGTCGATCGAGCCGCGCGCCGTGAAGTAGCCATCGGTCTCCTGCAACCGGAATGGATCGGTCTTCCAGTCGTCTCGCTTGGCTTCCACCACATCGATGTGGGCCAGCAGCAGGATCGGCTGCTTGGCGCCCGTGCCTTTGTAGCGCAGCACGAGGTTGCCCTTCTTGGGGAAGGGCTCGATCACCTGCATGTCGGCGGCCGCAAAGCCGGCATCGCGCAGGCGTTTCTCCATCGCGCGCGCCGCGCGGGTGGTGTCGCCGGCCGAGTGCGTCGTGTTGATCTCGACCAGTTCCTTGTAGATGTCGTGGTAGCGCTGCTGCTCGGGCGTGAGCGTGGCGGACGGCAGCTTGCTGGCCGGGATGGACTGGGCGGTCTGAGCGAAGGCCCCGGCACTGCACGCCAACGCGGCGCCCAACACCATGGCTCGAACGGGAACACGACGACACTGGAAACGCATGACACCTCCGAATAATCGTTATGAATACGCGCGCAAAAAAAATGCGGAGCCGGCCCGAAGACCGACTCCGCAGTGTAGCGTTGCCCCGGCAAGCTCGCTGCCGGGGCAACCCATCAGGTGCCCAGGCGTTACATCGCCACGCGGAACACCGCCACGGCGCGGCGCAGTTCGTCCGCCTGTTCTTCCAGCGCCTGCGCGGCAGCAGCCGCCTGCTCGACCAGCGCCGCGTTCTGCTGCGTCACGTCGTCCATCTGCGTGACGGCTTCGTTGATCTGCTCGATGCCGCTGCTTTGCTCGGCCGAGCCCGCGCTGATCTCGCCCATGATGTCGGTCACGCGCTTCACGGCCACGACGATCTCTTCCATCGTCTTGCCCGCACGTGCCACCAGGCTCGACCCCGATTCCACCCGCGTAGCGGAATCTTCGATCAGCGATTTGATTTCCTTGGCGGCACCGGCACTGCGCTGCGCCAGCGTGCGCACTTCACCGGCCACCACCGCAAAGCCGCGGCCCTGCTCACCGGCGCGGGCGGCTTCCACGGCCGCGTTGAGCGCCAGGATGTTGGTCTGGAACGCAATGCCTTCGATCACGGCGATGATGTCGGTGATCTTGCGCGACGACGTGCTGATCTCGCCCATGGTTGTCACCACGTCCTGCACCACTGCGCCGCCCTGCTGGGCGATCTCGGACGCGCTCACCGCCAGCGTGCTGGCCTGGCGCGCGTTGTCGGCGTTCTGCTTCACGATGCTGGTCAGCTCTTCCATGCTGGAGGCGGTTTCCTCCAGCGAGCTGGCCTGCTCTTCCGTGCGCTGCGACAGGTTGGTATTGCCCGCCGCGATCTGCTGCGTGGCCGAGGCGATCGACTCGCTGCCGCGACGCACCGTCACCACGGTCTCCTTCAACTTGCCCTGCATCTGCTGCAGGCCTTCCATCAGCACGCCCATCTCGTCACGCGAGCGGATGCGCACCTCGGTGGTCAGGTTGCCGGCGGCGATTTCCTTGAAGTGCACCAGCATCTCGGCCAGCGGCAGCGAGATGGCGCGCGAGAGCACCACGTAGCAGCCGGCCGCGAGCACCACGCCCAGGCCGATCACGATCACGAACGCCCACACCAGCTTGGTGAAGAAGGACTGCGCGTCGGCGTAGGCGGCGGACGACACTTCGGACTGGATCGCATCGAGGCGGTCCAGCTTGACCAGGTACGGCGCCGACAGGGTATAGAGCTTGTCCAGCACAAAGGGCTTGGCGCCCTCGATGTCATTGCGCTGGAAGGCTGCGAAGGTCGGCTCCATGCCGTCCTTCATGAACGCGTCGAGCGCGGTCTTGGCCTCGCCTGCGGTGCGCTCTTCTTCCGCCGTGGCAAACGGCAGGTCGTTGTAGGCCTTCCAGGCGGCGAGGCCCTCCTTGTAGCGGTCCTCGGCGGCCTTGAGCAGCAGCGCGCGCTTAGCGTCGTCCGTTTCATAGATGGCACGATCGAGCGCCGTACGGGTCTGCCCCACCCGAGCAATCGCCTGGCCCAGCGCACGCGCCGAGGCGAGCTGGTTGCTGTAGGTCTCCTTGAGCGCCGCGTTGGAGCGCAGGTTGCCGACCAGCCCCAGCGCGCCGACGCCCGCCAGGAACACTGCCAGAACAAACAGCACCAGCGCCAGCCGGGCCTTGATGGAAAGCGTCTTCATATCTCTGCCAACACCGAGTGGAAAATCTCTTCGTCGGCGCAGCAAGGCGCCGATATAAGCAGAGGTAACGACAGATTGAATTTGTTCTTTAATCGCAGCAGCACCAGGGCGGGCATCCGAGACCGCACCCCACCGGCCCGCAAAGCTTTGCGGGCCCAAGGCAGCAGCGAAACCGATGTTCAGACCTGCGCGCGGATCATCAATGCGTTGGGCATCGACACGCCGCGCACCGTCACTTGCTGGCGAGCCACCACGGTAAAGCCGTTACGGATAAAGAAAGGTTCAGCCGTGCGGCTGGCCTGCACCTCCAGGCGCGAGATATCGCGCACGGCGGCCTGCTCGATAAGGTGATTCATCAGGCGTTGCCCAACGCCCTGGCGCGCATGGTTGCCGGCCACAAAGAAGTGGTCGATGTAACCGTTGGGCTGCAGGTCGGCGTAGCCCACCGGCACGCCGTTGATCTCCGCGACGAAAGGCCGGTTGCGGGTGATTCGCTCTGCCCATTGGCGCGCGTCGTAGTCTGCTGGCGCCCACGCGTCGAGTTGCGCCGCGGTGTAATGACCTTTCGCGAGCTGGTGGACGGCGGAATAGAAGATGGCGTGCAGGGCCGGGGCGTCGCCGGGGCGGAATGGGCGGATGTGCATGGCGGGCGGCATCTTATTGGCCCGAATACGGCATGTTCATCGAATCCAGCACGGTCTTGATGTGCTGCACAGCCTGCGCGGCATTCTGCGCGGCGGGCACGGGCGGCTGCTGGTCGGTGGAGAGGTCGCGCACGTGGTCGTCGATGGAGACCCCGGAGCCCAGCGGCGCCAGCAAGGCCGCCGCCTCATGCAGCGCCCATTGGAAATCGTTGAGCGGCGCGTTGCGCGCGACCAGCAGACCGTCGGGGTCGGGCGTCATGGCGCGGGCGGCCACCGCGTCGCGGTTGTCGAGCATCGGCGCGGTCAGCGACAGCACCTGGGCCAGATCCGGCGCACCAGCATCGCGTGCGGTCAGCGGCGTCTGGATGTTGTAGCGGTTGCGCAGCGTGCGAATGATTGCTGTGTGGTCATACGGCTGCGCGCCCTGCGAGCGGAACACCGTGCCCTTTGGCACCCACGGCGAGGCCACCACCGCCGGCACCCGCACCCCCAGCCGGTCGAAAGCGAACAACTGGCCAGGCTGCGGCGGGCTGGGCGGCACGACATTCGGCGGCGGCACATGGTCGAAGCAGCCGCCGTGCTCGTCGAAGGTGACGATCAGCATGGTCGACGGCCACTGCGGCGATTGCACCAGCGCGTTGTAGACCTGCGCCACCAGCGCATCGCCATAGCCGACGTCGTGCGGCGGGTGCATATCGTTGGGCCAGTCGAGATCGGCAAAGTAGCGCGGCTCGATAAAGCTGTACGACGGCAGCTTGCCGCCCGCCGCGTCGTCGAGGAAGTCGTCGAACAGGTGGAAGTGGTCCGAGTGCATCCACAGGTGCGTGAGCGTGAGCGACTGCGGGAAGTCGTGGTAGTAGATGGCCCAGCCGTCGGGCACCACGCCGTCGAGCGCGTTGAACAGCGTCGGCATCAGATACGGAAAATGCACCGGCGAGTTGTTCGGATAGCCATGCGCCGTGCCGGTATGCATGAAGAACCGGTTGGGCCAGGTCTGGCACGGCGCGGAGGCAAACCACGCGTCGCACACGGCGTAGTTGCGCGCCAGCGTGGTGAGCGCCGGCACGTGCTCCGGCGCGAAGCAATGCATGATGTTGCGCGGGTCGCCGCCGTTCTTGGCGTAGTTGGTGGTGAAGCCCTGCATGCCCGGCGCTTGCTGGCCGGGCACCTGTGCGCCGAAGAGCTGCTGGTTGATGTCGGTGAAAAGCTCGCCGGGGTCGGGGCTGGGCAGCATCATGGTGCCGGGCGGCACCGGCGTGGGCGAGGTCCACACGCGGACGGGCTCGCCGCTGCCGTCGGGGTTGGTTTCCTCGCCCGAGAGGCCGTCGAACTCGGCGCTCTTCGGATACAGCGTGCCGAACAGGTTGTCGAACGACCGGTTCTCCAGCATCAGCACGACCACGTGCTCGATTGCGTTCAGCCCTGGCATGGCGGCTCCCTCGTCTTTTGTGATGATCGGCAGCCATAACGCTTGGCGGCATGCCGGTCACTATAGGAAGAAACTGAGCCGAGGTACGAGCGCGCTTAGCTCAAATGCGATCCATATCGACGAGCCCTGCCCGCTCCTGCACGCCCCAGCTTTTCCGCGCGGTCAGCGCGTGCAGCCAGCCCAGTGCCGCGCCGGTATGCCGCAACAGCTGAAAACTGAACGGCTCCACGATGCAGGCGAGAACCGCCATCGGCAGACGCGAGCTTCGGCGATCGCCCGTCCAGCGGCGATAGAGGTGAACGGACCAGAGATGGAACGCGAGGTCGGCGACGATCTTCGCCACGATGACGCCGAACACCGGCAGCGCAGTGGAGAACCGTCCCGTGAAGAGAAACATCAGCAGCAGCGCGAACGCGGTGAGCCCGTACACCGGCTGAAGCGTATCGATGGCCTTGACCGGCATCATGAGCAGCCCGAGCGCGCCGTAGCGGCGATTTCCCGTGATGTCTCGATTCCAGAATTGCGTTTGCAGGAAGCCTGCAAACCAGCGGCGCCGTTGACGCAAGAACGCTGGCAGCGTTCCCGGTGCGTCCGTTTGTGCCCGCGCTGCGCCGATCACGCGAACGCGCCAGCGCTTGCCATGTTCGACGGCGTGGCGGTGCAGGCGATGAATCAGCTCGTAGTCCTCCACCAGGCACTCAGGATCGAAGCCGCCCACGTTCACCAACGCTTCGCGCCTGAAGCACGCGAACGCACCCGAAACGAGCAGCAGGCTGTCGGCGCGCATCCACGCGAAGCGCGAGATGAAGTTGCGGATGTACTCGTACGTCTGGAACCATTGAAAGAATCGGCCCGTGACGGTTCTCGCGCAGATCGGCGTCATGATGCCGGTGGCCGCGACAAGCTCCGGATCGCGCGCGAAAGCGGCACGCATGGCTGAGCATGCGTCGCGCGCAACACGTGTGTCGGCATCGACCGTCAGCACCGTGTCGGTATCGAGCAGCGCAATGGCGGCGTTCAGCGCACGCGCCTTGCCGGCATGCGGCAGGCGCAGCCAGACCAGGTTCGGATATCGCGTGCTCGGCGCACTCGACTGCCCTTCGGGCGGCTCGATCAGGCCGTATTCGCGCGTCAATAGCGCAGCCGTGCCGTCTGTCGATCCGTCGTCGGCGATCACGATCTGTTGAGGTGCCGCGTCTTGCTCAAGCAAACCCTTGAGCGTGACGGGCAGCACCGCCGCTTCGTTGTACGCGGCCACGACGACACCGAGCGTCGGCAATGGCCCTTTGGCAGGCGGCTCATGAAGCGGCTTGAGCAGCGACACCGTTTTGAGCGCGACGAACGTGAGCAGCAACGTATCGTAGATGACGTAGGCGATGCCGACAGACCACGCCAGGAGGCCGCTCAGGAAGAACGCCCGCGCGAACAGCACAATCCACAAGGCAAGCACGCAGCCGTGAATCAGCACCGCGGCGGCAGGCGTGCCGCGCGGCGAGATGCGCGGGGATGCGTTCGCGAAAGCATCGCTCAACGCGTCTTCGGAAAGCGCGGCGGCATACGACGCATGATTGCCCGCGCCATCGCGCTTTGCGGGCATGACAGGACGAAGCACCGAACTCATGGCCACATGCGTCGCAAGACGGATTGACGATCGAGCAGCGCGTGCTTGAGTACGCCGGTCAGATGCAGCGCCAGCAGCAGATAGAGCGCGTATGCGAACCACGCGTGCACCGCGCCGAGCACGTCGTGCATGTGCTCTTTCAACTGCGGTTCAAGGTGCGTCAGAAAGCCGACGCGCGGCCATGGGACGAGATGGAAGAGCGTCATCGGATGACTGGCGGCGTCTTTCCATGCCGAGTCGTGAAGCCATCCCGATATCGGCAGGCCGAGCATGATCAGGTAGAGCAGCCCGTGCGCGATATGCGACACGGTGCGCTCCCATTTGGGAAAGGCGTCAGGCAAACGCGGAGGTTGATGTGAGATGCGCCACAGAATGCGCAGCAGGACCAGGCCAAGCGCGGTGATGCCGATCGACTTGTGCGTGTCGATGGCAGGGCGTACCCAGTCGTCGGGCAGAGCATCCACGCACCACGCCAGTGCGACATTGCACAGGATCGCCGCAGCGATGGTCCAGTGGAGAATGATCGCTACGCCACCGTAGCGTGCGGCCGACTGCGAACGGCCGGTATTGGCTGGTGTCGTCATGCTTGTGCCGAAGTTCGAAATGTCTGCAAGAAGAAAAATGGGTCGAGGGTTGAAGTCACGCGCTATGCGATTGTGGTCTGCGCTCAAGTCATCCGGATTCATGTGGCATCCGCTATCCAAGGAAACCAAGTGGCGGCCGAAGCGCAAACGGCGGCTGACCCATGGTTGAAACGTCGCATCACAAGATCGGCCGCTTCGATTCGCCCGCTGATTGGCCCGCTGATTCGCCCGCTTGCGTCCTTTCATATCCGGTCTCTCAGTGACCGGTGGCCGCGGCCCCGGTTCCTCCTTCCTCGGCTGGCGATGGCCTCCGGGGTCCGACGCGTGGCGCTTCGCGCTCAGCGCAGCAAGCGACAAGGTCAGGCGGGCGATGACATCAGCCACGGCCGCCCGTCGGTGGAGGCAGCCGCGAGCCGGTACCTGGGCTCCGGCTTCTTTGCCGGCCTTGCGGTTCGTCGCTCACACTGCCCGACCGCTCCACGCCCACGAGTGCCGAAGTCGTCGCCAATGCGGGATACGGCTGCCGTCTCGACGAGAGCTGGAGCGCACAGGCGATGGTTTCGCGCCATAGGTACATCGGCACCGTCGGGCGAGCCAAGTCGCTATTCCAGGGGGCGCTGGACAATCACTGGGTGGGCCAGGCGATATGGCATTTCTAGCCGGCCGCTGAAGGCGCAGCATGCACCACACCCCGGCAGCGCAACACCGACGGTCCGGTCGCGAACGCCTTTGGCCTCGCCTTGTACGCTTGTAAAAGTTACTGGCCGATATCAAGCCGACCGTAAAGGCCGTTCGTACCGCCGTTCGGGGCAGCCGCAAAGAATAGCGCATTGGTCTGCTGCGCGTTCAGCCCGTTGCCGAAGCCGATACCCCCAGACCTGCAATCGTGATCGGCGTCCCGCACTTTTGTGTGAGCGTACCCACCAGAGCACCGGCCCGAGGACTGGCAGCATGAATCGTGCCATCGCCGAAGTTGCCGACAATGCGCTTGTTGCTGAACGGTCCGAAGTCCGACGGTGCGGACGCGATACCCCATGGTGCATTCAGCACATCGCCGGTCGCGAAGCGTTTTTTCAGCGTGCCGCTCGCGTCATAGACGTCGATCAGACCGTCCCTTGCGCGTGAACGGCCGTCCTCGCACTGCTGTCCTGCTTGGCGTACGCAACGAAGCGCTAGCGCTGTACGGCCGCAAACACGCGCCACGCCAACACGGCGCTGCCCGCCGCCACCAGCCACACCACCGGCCACGACGACCACGCCAGCACATGCGGCAGACATAGCGACGTCAGCCCAAGCGCCGTAAAGGCCCCAGTGTTGCCCAACCCCAGCGCCGTGCCGGCGCGCTGCGCACCGGCCAGCGTGGCCAGTTCCGTATAGCCGACGCCGTGCCACGCCGACACGCAAATCCCGCCCACCACAAGCGCGGCGATCAGCACGCCGCGCATGATCGACAGCTCGACCGGCAACGCCATCGTGGCCCAGGCGACGCCCGCCAGCACGACGAACAGCACCGCGCTCAGTTGCGCGCAGACGCGCAGATAGGCGCGGCGATTGCCGTGGCGGTCGGTCCAGCGGCCGCTCCAGACCCGCGTCACCGCGGCGCCGCCCTGCACGGCGGCCATGGTCAGGCTGAGCGTGAGCACGTTGGCGTGGGCGAAATCGCGCAGGAACACCGTGGCAAAGGCGACCACCGCGCCCTGCGGCACGCACAGCAGACCGATGCCTAGCGCCATGCGCCATAGGTTGGCGTCGCGCAGCGGGCCGGGGCCGGCAGGTATGGCAGCGGCGCCTGACACTGGCGCCGCGACGTCCGGCGCCTCATGCACCCACAGCCAGGTCAGCCCCGCCGTCAGTGCGCAGGCGGCGGCCAGCACGCCGTACACCGCCACAAACCCGGCATGCGCGGCCAGGCTCGGCAGCACCAGCGCGCCGATGCCGCCGCCCAGCGGCACGGCGGTCTGGCGGATGCTCATGGCCAGGCCGCGCTCCCCTTCGCGGAACCAGCCCATCACCGCGCGGCCGCTGGAGCCGTTCACGCTACCGCCGAGCAAACCGACGCTCAACATGCCCGCCGCCAGCCACGCCAGCGGCGGCGCATTGCCATGCAGCGGCGCCACGAAGCAGGCCATCACCAACAGCGCCAGCGCCGTCAGGCCCAGGCCCGCCAGCAGCACCGTGCGATCGCCCCAGCGGTCGGTCAGCAGGCCCCACGGCAGTTCGCTGATGGCGATGCCCAGGCCCAGCAACCCGAGCGCAACGCCAAGCTCCGCATTGCCCAGGTGATACGCCGAGCGGATGAACACCGCCGTGGTGGGAATGCCCGAGAACGCCGCCGAAAAGCTGGCATTGGCCGCCACCCCGACGCCCAGCACCTTCCAGCGGTGGTGGCGCGAAACAGCGTCGGCAGGTGTGGGAGAAAGCGCCAAGGTGGTCATGATCTTCGCTCCAGGAATGCGTTTGACAGCGGCAGTGTCGCGGAGGATGATCGGTCCTAAATGACGTTATTCCCTCGTTTCAGGACATCATGCGCAGAATCGGCTTTCTGGTGTTTCCGGGCTGCAGCCTGCTGGATTTCACCGGCCCGCTGACGGCCTTCGACGTCGCCAACCGGGCCGCGTCGCAGCCGGCGTACCACATCGAAGTGCTGTCAGAAGGCGGCGCGCTGGTGCAGAGCGCGCCCGGCCTGGTCATGCAGACGCAGGGGCTTGGCGACCCGGCCTTCGATACGCTCATCATCAGCGGGGGCACGGAGCCGCGCGAGGACACCTTCTCCGCCGCGCTGATCGCCTTTGTGCACGGAGCCGCGCGGCACACGCGGCGCATGACGAGCGTGTGCTCGGGTGCGTTTGCGCTGGCGGCGGCGGGCCTGCTGGACGACCGCCGCGCCACCACGCACTGGCGCATGGCGGCGCAGTTGCAGCGGCGCTACCCGCGCATCAAGGTGCAGAGCGATCACATCTTCATCCACGACGGGCCGGTGTGGACCTCGGCGGGCATCTCCGCCGGCATCGACCTGGCGCTGGCGTTGATCGAAGAAGATCTGGGCGTGGACGTGGCCCGCGCCGTGGCGCGCGAGCTGGTGGTGTACCACCGCCGGCCGGGCGGGCAGTCGCAGTTCTCGGCGCTGCTGGAGCTGGACCCGGCCTCGAGCCGCATCGCCCGCGCGTTGAGCTATGCGCGCGAACACCTGCACGAGATGCTGGACGTCGACCGTCTGGCCGAGGTCGCCCACCTGAGCCGCCGCCAGTTCGACCGCGCCTTCGCTGCCGAGACCGGCCAGACGCCCGCCAAGGCCATCGAGAAGCTGCGTGCGGAAGCCGCCCGCCCCCGCGTGGAGGCCGGCGACGAATCGTTGGAAGGGATTGCCCGCGCGGTGGGCTTTGCCGACCCGGAGCGGATGCGGCGCGCGTTCATCCGGGTGTTCGGGCAGCCGCCGCAGTCGGTGCGGCGCTCAGGTCGATCGGGGCGGGCGCGGTTGGTGGCCTAGGGCCTGCGCGAATCAAGCGCGCTTTCTCGCAGGCCGCGCCTGAAGATCCACCGGGGCTTGTCCAGGCACGTTTTCAGTGAGCTTGTCCAGCATGCGCTTGGCCTTGCCCGCGCAGTCTTCACCGGGTTGCTGGCTGCCGATCTCATCCATGAGTGCGCTCAGGTGGCGCTTGCTCTGCGCCAGGCGCTGTTCCAGCACTTCGATCTCGTCGATCTTGCCCTGCAGGGCCTGCAGGAGCTCTTCGTGCGGCCAGTTGTCCAGATCGGGCGGCAGGATCGCCCGGATCTCCTCCAAGGAGAACCCTGCGCATTGCGCGCGCAGGATGATCTCCAGCCGGGTCAACGTGTCGGGCGCGTATTCGCGATAGCCGTTGGCCTGCCGTTGCGCGGGCTGCAGCAAGCCGCTCGCCTCGTAAAACCGGATGCGCGAGGCGGCCACGCCACTCAGCCGGGCCAATTCACCAATCTTCATTTGCGCACTCCCAGCGCTTGACATTCAAGTTAACTTTAAGCTTAGGGTTACGGTGTCGTCAACCGAGGATGCCCCCATGAAGCTGTTCACGCCCCTGACCCTGCCCAATGGCGCAGTGATCCCCAACCGCCTGGCCAAGGCGGCCATGGAAGAGAACATGGCGGACGCCGACCACGCGCCGTCCGACGCGCTGCTGCGCCTGTACGAGGCCTGGGCCAACGGCCGCGCCGGCCTGATCCTGACCGGCAACGTGATGGTGGATCACCGCGCCATGACCGGGCCGAACGGCGTGGTGCTGGAAGACGACGTGCACCTCGACCGCTTCCAGCGCTGGGCGCAGATCGCGCGGGCCCACGGCGCGCATGTCTGGATGCAGATCAACCACCCCGGGCGCCAGATGCCTGCGGCGCTCGGCCAGACCACGCTGGCGCCTTCCGCCATTCCGTTGGACCTGGGTGCCCTGTCCAAGCAATTTCCCGTGCCCCGGGAAATGACGGACGCCGACATCGCCGAGGTGCAGCAACGCTTCACGCGCGCAGCGCTTCTGGCCGAGCGCAGCGGCTTTACCGGCGTGCAGATCCACGCGGCCCATGGCTACCTGCTGAGCCAGTTCCTGTCGCCCATCACCAACAAGCGGCAAGACCAATGGGGCGGCAGCATCGAGAACCGCGCGCGCCTGCTGCTGGACATCGTGCGGTCGGTGCGCGGTGCGGTGTCGCCGCAGT
This sequence comes from uncultured Ralstonia sp., assembly GCA_913056305.1. GTDB lineage: Bacteria > Pseudomonadota > Gammaproteobacteria > Burkholderiales > Burkholderiaceae > Ralstonia. Next base: position 15,157 of record CAJXMR010000016.1, on the reverse strand, counting down.
TCGTGGTGTCGGTCAAGCTGAACTCGGCCGACTTCCAGCGCGGCGGCTTCAGCCCCGATGACGCGAAGCGCGTGGTTGAGCTGCTCAACCCGCTGGGCGTCGACCTGGTCGAGTTGTCGGGCGGCAGCTACGAAGCCCCCGCGATGCAGGGGCAGGCGCGTGATGGCCGCACGCTCGCGCGGGAGGCGTATTTTCTGGAGTTCGCGCGCGACATCGCGGCGGTCGCACACATGCCCTTGATGGTCACGGGCGGTATCCGCCGGCGCGCGGTGGCTGAGCAGGTGGTCGACAGCGGTATCGGCATGGTCGGCATTGCCACCGCGCTTTCCATCGACCCGAACCTGCCGCGCGACTGGCGCGCGGGCAAGAACAACGCGCCGGTGCTGCGCCCGATCACGTGGAAGAACAAGGTGCTGGGCTCGGTGGCCAACATGGCGGTGGTCAAGTTCCAGCTCAAGCGGCTCAGCGAGGGGCGCGGCACGCATCCGCAGGTGTCGCCGCTCAGGGCGCTGCTGTTGCAGCAGTTGACCACCGTCTGCGAGACGCGGCGGTATCGACGGTGGATGGCGCAGCGGGTTCCGCGCTAGCGCGGTCGGCGCAGCGTCTTCTCTCTGCGGCTCGGGGGGTCGGACACTGGCGACCCCAGAGAACGTACCTACAATTGCAGGGCCACTTCACCCGGCCCGCTCGGCTGAGCCCGCCGCGCAGGTGTCCAGGCCCGCGAACGTATTTGCGGAGAGGGCGGCTGCGTTGAGCGCAGCCACGTTCAACGCCCCGAGCGCGGGGCCCCCAAAGGAGGCAGTTCGCATGAAGACAAGCCCGCCGGAGACAGCTGCATCCGCAGCCGAGTTGATCGACGCAAGAATCGAAGAGCTTGGCGACTGGCGCGGCGAGATGCTCGCCCACCTGCGCGCCCTGATCAAGGAGGCGGAGCCCGCCGTGGTCGAGGAATGGAAGTGGAACGTTCCCGTCTGGTCGCACAACGGCATCCTCTGCACCGGCGAGACCTACAAGAAGGCCGTGAAGATGACGTTCGCCAAGGGCGCCGCGGTGGCGGACCCTTCCGGCCTGTTCAATTCCAGCCTCGAAGGCAACACCCGGCGCGCCATTGATTTCCATGACGGCGACACGGTGGACGCGGCGGCGCTCAAGGCGCTCATCCGAGCGGCAGTCGCCGTGAACAAGGCCTCGGCCCGCGGCTAGTCGGCAAGGGTCAACGCGTTGCTCAGTTTCCGCTGGCATCTGCCGCGCGGGACCGATAGCGCAGCAGATGGTCGGTGCCGGATTCGGACAGCCAGAGTTCGCCGGGGCGGCCCATCATCTGGCGCACGTTCGCGTGGGTGCGCGGCAGCGGCAGCACCTCGAACCGCTCCGCGCGCGGGTCGAAGCGCACCAGCGCATTGGCGCTCCATTCACTGAGCCAGACGATGTCCTGGTCGTCGACGAAGATCGCGTATGCATGCGGGTCGCTGCCGGGCAGCCGCCATTCGCGCCATTGCTGCGTGGCCGGGTCGAACATGCCGACCTGCCCGGCGTTCCACTCGCTCACCCACACGCGCCCTTTCGAATCGGCCCACACGCGGCGAGCGCCCTGCTTCGGCGTCGGCGGCTCGATGACCTGCGCCGCGCCACTCACGGGGTCAATGTGGCCGAGATAGCTGCCGGCCAGTGACGCGAAGTACAGGCTGCCGTCAGGCGTCAAGCAGATGCCGTAGGGCCCCGGCCCGCGCGGCGCATCGAACACGCGCAGGCTGGCGCGCACCGGGTCGAGCTCGCCGTAGATGCCGCTTTGCCCGGTAAACCACAGGTGCCCGCGCTGGTCGAAGACCGCGGTGTTCAGGTTGGCGCCGGGCCGGTCCTTCGGCAATGGAAAACGCGTGACAACCAGTGTCTTCGGATCAACGCGCACGATCGCGTTCAGACCGCCGTCCGTGATCCATGCCGCCCGGTCGGGGCCAATGATCACACCGTGCGGTGCGGACCCAGCGCCGAGCGGGACCCGGTCGGTCTTGCCGCTGCGCGGGTCCAACCGCCCGACCGCACCCTGCGCCTGCGCGGTGTACCACACCGTGCCGTCAGGCGACGGCGCAACGTCGTGCGGCGCGCTGCCGGCCGGGACGGTGAACGATTCGAACGACGGTGGCTGCGCCTGCGCCAACCCTACGGTGAGTGCGGCGCACACCAGGGCCGAGGCAAAAGACGCGGCCAGCCTCAACACGGGTGATGCAGGGACGTTCTTGCGACGGGCAATGCGCTCAATGCACGGCGGCCACCGCGCGTTGCCCGCTTGCGCGAACGTGCCCGGAAGCTTTGAGAAAGGCATACCCCTGGAGGGTCACACGCACGTAGCAACGGTCGGGGCCACGACGCTCCAGCGTGACGAGTTGGTGCTCGATCAGTGCCTCGACATCCGCGCGGTCCAATTCCGCGGCTTCGGCACCCTCGTTGACCAAGAGCAGGACGGCAAATTCATGGGGACTCAGCACAGTCGACTCCAGCATGTTTGGTTGGTCGCGGACGGATGCCCGTGACGGTCGGCTTGGTTCACTGACACATGAGCACTGCAAGGGCGAATGAGAGAGAGATCGGGGCGCCTTCTGCTTGCAGGAAAACGAAGCATAGGCGCGCGCGCGGTACCAATCAAGGCGATCGCGCGCCGGGTCAGCGCGCAATGCCGACAGGAGGCTTGAAGGCCGCACGCGCTTCGCAGCGCAACATACGTTTGCCGTGTGGACCGGCGCGCGGGCGGCAACGATTGCGCAGTCCATGCTGTGCCGCATCCAACCTTTCGGGTTAGCACGTTTGCCCGACCGCCCGGCCAACGAGAACGCGTGGCGCCCAATGGGGATGGGGGCACGCCGGTCTGGAAGGGGCGTCAGAGCTCCATGCGCGCATCACGCCGGACCGCCTGGGGCGGCACGCCAAACCCGCGCATGAACACCTCGCGCATATGGCGGCGATCGCGAAAACCGGTTTCCTTGGCAATGACATCCAGCGGGTGCCGGCTCTGTTCGATCATCAGCCGCGCCGCCTCCAGACGCAGGCCTTCGATGGCCTTGGCCGGAGACTGCCCCGTCTCGAGCGTGAACACGCGGCTAAACTGGCGCGGGCTCAGGTGAACGGCCTCGGCCAGCTCTTCCACCGTCAGCGCACGGCCCAGGTTCTGGCGCGCATAGTTCAGCGCATTCTGGATGCGATCGGACTTGGGCGCGAGATCGAGCATTTCGGAATGCTGAGACTGGCCGCCCGCGCGCCGCTGATGCATGACCAGCTTGTGCGCGACTGAACGCGCGATCTCCGCGCCCAGATCCTTTTCCACCATCGCCAGCGCCAGGTCGAGGCCGGCCGTCATGCCGGCCGACGTCCAGATCGGGCCATCGACGATATAGATGCGGTCTTCCTCGACGCGGATATCCGGAAATCGGCTCTGCATCTCGCGCCCAAAATACCAATGCGTGGTGGCGCGCCGATGCGCAAGCAAGCCCGCTTCCGCAAGCACGAACCCGCCGGTGCAGATGCCGGCGATGCGCCTCGCGCGCGTGCTCTCCTTGCGCAGGAACGCCAGAATCTTCTCTGGCGCCGGTGAGCTGAGCGGATCATTGACCCCGGCGACAAACCACGTGTCCACCTCGGCTTTCCCACGCAACGACCGCGTGTTCACCGCCATGCCGAGCGACGAGCGCACCTCGCCACCGGCCACCGAGAAATTCTCAAGCGTGTAGAACGCCTCGCCCGCCGTCATGTTGGCGTACTCGAATACCGACTGCGACGCGAGCGCCATGATCTGGAAGCCGTCGCTGATCAGAAAGCCGATCCGATGCATGTCCGTTCTCCCGCTGTTTTCGGTCAGGCCGCGTCCTGAATCATACCTATAAACGTCATTTCGGTCGCACCGAATCGAAGCCAGAATGCATTCACGCATTCAACACCCCCTTCGAAACGGAGCGACATCATGACCTCATCGCATCAAGGGACTGCCCTGATTACCGGCGCGTCGTCGGGTATCGGCGCAGTCTACGCCGACCGGCTGGCACGGCGTGGCTACGACCTGATCCTGGTCGCGCGCAACCGCGACCGGCTGATCGCCCTGGCCAACCGCATCACGACCGAGACGCGCCGCAGCGTCGAAATCGTCGACGCGGACCTGGGCGACCGCGCGGCGCTGGCCGCCGTGGAAGCCAAGCTGAAACAGGACGCCAGCATCACGCTGCTGGTCAATAACGCAGGCGTGGGCACGCACACGCCGCTGCTCGACAGCGACGCGGATGCGATGACGCGGATGATCGACCTGAACGTCACCGCGCTCACGCGCCTCACGTATGCCGCCGTCCCGGGCTTCGTCGCACGCGGCAAGGGTGCCGTCATCAACATCTCGTCCATCGCCGCGATCTCGCCGGAGACGCTCAACGGCGTCTACGGCGGCAGCAAGGCGTTCGTGCTGGCCTTCAGCCAGTCGCTGCACCACGAACTCGCCGACAAGGGCGTACAGGTGCAGGCCGTGCTGCCCGGCGCCACCGCCACCGATTTCTGGCAGACCGGCGGCCTCCCGCTCGAGCACCTGCCCAAGGACATCGTCATGTCCGCCACCGACATGGTCGACGCCGCGTTGACGGGTTTCGACCGCCGCGAACTCGTGACGATCCCGTCGCTGCATGACGGCGATGCGTGGGAAGCCTATGACGCCGCACGGCGCGCCATGTCCCCGCAGTTGTCCACCAACACCCCTGCACCGCGGTATGCGACGCAGGCGGCAACGGGGCGATAAGCCCCGGCCATCGAACCTGCACCCAAACGATCCTCATCAGGAGCACGCATCATGAAACTCAGCGGAAACACGGTATTCATCACCGGCGGTACGTCGGGCATCGGCCGCGCACTGGCGCAAGCCTTCCACACGCGCGGCAACAAGGTCATCGTCGCGGGGCGGCGCAAGGCACTGCTGGACGACATCGCCAAGCAGCATCCCGGCATCGATACGGTCGAACTCGACATCGGCGACGCCGCGCAGATTCGCGAAGTCGCCGCGCAATTGATCGCGCGCTACCCGGCCTTGAACGTGGTGATCAACAACGCCGGCATCATGCCGTTCGACGATGCCGGCGGCCCGCTTGACGACGCGCAGGCCGTCCATCTGGTCAACACGAACCTGCTTGGCCCCGTGCGCGTGAGCGGCGCCTTCATCGAGCATCTGAAGCGGCAGCCCGAGGCGACCCTCATCAACAACAGCTCGGTGCTCGCCTTCGTGCCGATCGCGCAAACGGCCCTGTACTCCGCCACCAAGGCCGCGATCCACTCATACACGCTGTCGCAGCGCTTCATGCTGCGCGACACAAGCGTGCGCGTGCTCGAGATCGCACCGCCCTGGGTCGACACGGATCTCATCCACAAGAGCGGCGACCCGCGCGCCATGCCGCTCGACGCGTTCATTGCCGAGACGATGGCGCGCCTGGAAACCGCCACGACCGAAGTCGTCGTCGACGCCGCCAAGCCGCTGCGCGACAACGCCGGGCCCAACGAGCATGCGTTTGTCGAACAGTTCAACCAGTTCATCGTCGACAACCCGATTCCCGTTGAATAAAGGCGGCACGACGTCAGACATCACCGGAGTTCTGTCATGACTGCAACACTTGAAGAGAAGAACACAGCGTTTGTTCTGGAAGCGCTGGACACGCTGTTCAACCAGAAGGACTACGACAAAGCGGCGCAGTTCTGGTCCGATGCCTACGTCCAGCACAGCCGGCACGTCCCGGCCGGGCGCGACGGGCTGTTCGGCCTGGTCCGTACGCTGGCCAACATCCGTTTCGAGTACGACATGGTCATCGCCAAAGACGACTTTGTCTGGGTGCACAGCCGCTACACCAGCTCGGCCCAACCCGCTGCCATGATCGCCTTGGATATCCTGCGCATCGAAGACGGCAAGCTCGTCGAGCATTGGGACGTGTTGCAGGACGAACCGACGCGCAGCGAATCGGCCGGCGGTCATCCGATGTTCGGCAATACCTTCCCGGGCGAGCGGTAGTCGAGGCAAAACCGCATTCGCCGGGCCGCTGCCAGCCCCGGCGGATGCATCGATACCCGCCTGCTCGGCTCCCCCGCGCCATGATTCTCGGGCGTGTTGGCGCGGTCAGCGCACTCAGACCATGCCGGAGCGGCGCGTGCCGTTGGCCACGCGCACCGGCTCGCCGCTCATGCCAAAGGCCCGCGTCATTGCGGCCCAGCGGGATTGAGCTGTGTGGTCGTTGGCAGCAAACCGTGGCGAGACAACCGCCGGCGCATGGGCCGACGCAACGGCAGCGGGCGCAACATCGCCGCTCGCGTCGCACGCAGCGTCATCGGGCGAATCGACGCTGACAAACGCCGCTGTCGCGGCCGGCCCGCCTTGCAGCTCCAGCGGGATGCCCAGGCGCATGACGGCGTAGACGGCCTCGCTCTTGTTGCGCACGTTCAGGCGCCGGTACAGCGTGCACGCATGCGTCTTGACGGTGGCTTCCGAAATGCCCAGCAGACGACCGACGCCCTTGACCGAGTGCCCGCGCGAGAGCAGCACCAGCACCTCGTACTGCCGCTGCGATACGCTCAAGCGCTGCGCGGCCTCGGCCGCATCGATGGCCTGCATCGGTACCGGCGCGGTCGGCACCGCGGCGCGCGGCATCAGCGGTGGATACGATTGCCCGCCCGCCAGCACCAGCTGCAGCGTGGCCAGCAGCACCTGCGGCGATTGCGCCTTGGCGACATAGGCATCCACGCCGCACAGCATGGCGGCATGCGCCTCTTCGGGCGACACGCGCGCGGCCAGCACCACCACATGGCGTGCCGTGCTGCGCGCAACGACGTCACGCAATCGCGCGGCATCGAGCGTGCCGAATGCTTCGTCCACGCCAATGACGAGCAGATCAGCAAGTTGGGGGGCCTCTTGGGACCAGTCTTGGCATTCCGGGGCGCTGACGTCCAGGCCCAGCGCGGGGTGCGCGAGCATTTGTGCAAGCCCGGCGCGCAGCAGCGGATGATTCTCCAGCAGGACAGCCTTCATGGTTTCCTCGTTCTCGTGTCAAACAACGCGGCCGGCCGAGCGCGTCAATTGCAGCGCGTCAATTGCCGCGCGCCAACTGCGGCGCGCATGCACGGCGTGCGACCGTCGAAAACCCCAGAATCCGTCTGTGCGAAGCGCGTCGCCTGCCGGTACGTGGCGGCAGGCGCGCGAGGTGCGGAATCCGTCAATGTGTTGCGAATCCGCTTATGTGTGTGAAGCGCAGTGCCCGGCAGTCGGCAAGAACGACCTCGCCAGCGGGCATTGACCGCGCATGGTAGAGCAAGCATCGGGCCAGGATCGTGCAGCGCAACATCCGCTTACATTTTCGGCGCGAGGGCCCGCTTATTGGGGGGCGGCGCGGGCCAACCTGAACCGAAAGGCACCGATGACCGGCCGGTCGGTCAAGCCAGTGTTTGAAGAAATAACAAGCGGTTTGAAAAAACATCAAATCACCGCATGCGAAAACTTTAAAGAGTGATAAAAGCTGCCCTTACATCTTCTTACAGCAAGATTCGGGCGATTTCACTAGCCTGAATTTAACTCGCGGCGGTGCTGCAGGTGCAGCATGACCGCGGGTGCCATCGTGGTTCATTGCCAAACAGGCTCTAAGACCATTCATCAAAGCCCCGCCATGGCGGGGCTGACAAACGGACCGGTGCCGCCGGTCCACTCACACAGTGCGCCGGCTCGACGGATGCTCGGTCGCGATGCACTGCAGACAACTAGCGTCTAGGGGACATGCAGGTCGAGCCGCACGCCAATGCTCATGCGTGAGGGACTGGCTTTGCCTGCAAACCAACGGAGCTCACTGGCAGCACTGGGCTGGCGGGGAACCGTTGTCTCTTTATTCGCGCTTTTTGCCATGCAGGAGAACGTCATGTCTGATCAGCAACTCGACCATCGCCGGACTGAGCCCCACCTGGGGCCCGACCCTGCGCCGCATTTGCCACCGCATTTGGCACCTGACGAGCTGGTGGAACGCCGCCAGCTCGCGGTGCGGCGCCCGCTCTGGCACCTCGTGCCGCGCGCGGCCGGTTACGGGGTGGTGCTCTTCATCACGTGGGCAGTGCTGACCATCATGTTTCCCACCATCTTCACGCGCTCATCCGAACGGGCGGTGGTCAACGGACAGGTGAGCCTCATCACCTCTCCGGTGGAGGGGGTGGTGACGGAGCAGCACGTGGCCGCCGGCAAGCCGTTCGATGCCAGCCAGCCGCTGATGACGGTGCAGAACCCCAACATCGACCGCGCCCTGCTGATCGACCTGACCGGCAAGAAGCTCGACAACCAGCAGCGGCGCGATGCCGCCCAAGCCCAGCTCGCAGGCGACCAGAACCAACTGGCCGCCACCGACCACGACGTGCAGCGCTATCAGGCCGCATCGCAAAAGGAACATGCGGCCAGCATCCAGGCGCTGGAGGCACGTGTGGCGGCGGCCCGCGCACAGGTGGACCAGCAGGAGGAGGTGGTCAACCGCAACCAGTCCATGCAATGGGCCGGCGCCGTGAGCCAGGCCTACACCGACGCCTCGCGCCACCAGTTGTCGGTGCTGTCCAATGCCAAGGCCGCTGCCGCCGCCGAGCTGCAAAGCGCCATCGGCACCAGCGACGCCTCGCGCAACAAGGTCTACACCTCGGCCGCCGACGGCCCGGTCGCGGCGCTGGCGCAGCGCAGCCGGCTGCTCAATGCCGACATCGTGCAGCGCAAGGCCGAGCTGACGCAGCTCGATGCCTACGGCCAATCGGTGGACAAGCTGATCGACGCCGAGAAGCAGCGCCTGGACCGCCTCACCAACCTCGACATCCGCGCCAACGAGCCGGGCGTGGTGGAAGACGTGCTGGCGCCGACCGGCACGCGCGTGGCCGCCGGCGCCACGTTGATCCGCGCCAGCAACTGCACGCAATCGCGCGTGGTGGCGGTGTTCCCGCGCAGCCTGAGCGACAGCCTGCTGCCCGGCGCCCGCTTGCGGGTGCGCATGGATGGCGTGCCGCTCGCCGTGCCCGCCTCGGTGGCGGAGGTGCTGCCGACCGCGTCCGAGGGCGAGCAGGCGCGCTACTTCGTGCCGTTTCCGCCCATCGAGAAAAACGAGATCTACGTGATCGCCAAGCTGGACAAGCCGCTCGCGTCGCTGCCCGGCAACCTGGGCGCAGATGCAGCGGGACGCTGCGCAATGGGCCGCTGGGCCAAGGTCAGCCTTGACCAGGGCTGGGTGGGCGGCAACCTGGCGGGGCTGGGCCACCTCGACCTGGATTGGGTGAACAACCTGGACCTGAAGTCGGCGGCGGATCGCGGCCAGCAGTGGCTGGGCCACATCAAGTCGTTGATCTGACGACGGCTGCGAACACGTGCCGATGCGTCGTCTTCCAAGCACGCGCTTCTTGCGCAAGGTGGCACAGCTGGCGATGTTGCCGACGGTGCTGATGTTGCCGCTCGCCCTGTCTGTGCTGCCCGTCACCCCCGCCCAGGCTGCCCAAGCCGCCCACGCCGCCGACGCCCCGCCGCAGCGCGCCGAACTGCTGACGGCCGGATGCAAGACGCTGGCCGAGCGCGTTGACGCGGTGCCGGGCACCGGGCCGGTCTTTCTCGGCAGCTACGAGGCCGCGCCGGGCGGCGCGCTCGCACCTGCGCTGAGCCAAGCGGCGTTCGTCTACGACAATGCGGCCGCCGGCATCGCACTGGTGGCCTGCCGCCGCACCGACGCGGCGCGGCGCATTGCCGATGCCATGCTGCAAGCCAGCCAGCAGGACCGTCACTACCACGATGCACGCCTACGCAATGCCTACCGCGCCGGTGCATTGCCGGCCGGCCCGGCGCCGCTGCCCGGCTGGTGGGACGCGCCAGCCAAGCGCTGGTTTGAAGATGCCTACCAGGCCGGCACCGCCACCGGCAACGTCGCCTGGGCCGCGCTGATGCTGCTGGCCGTGCATGAGGCCACGCACGATGCGCGCTATCTCGACGGCGCGGCCGCGTTGATGCGCTGGGTCGAGCCCGGCCGGCTCGATACCACCGCCCCCGCCGGCTACATCGGCGGCGAGTTCGGGCACGAGCCCAAGCCGATCCATCAGGGCTGGAAATCCACCGAGCACAACGTCGACGCGTACGCCGTCTTCAGTTGGCTTGCCGCCCGCACAGGTGATGCGCGCTGGCGCACCGCCGCCGAGCGTGCTCGCGGTTTCGTCTCGGCCATGTGGGATGCGCGCGAAGGCCGCTTCCTGATCGGCACGCGCGACGACGGGCACAGCCCCAATGCCGACCCCTCGGCGCTCGATGCCTCATTGTGGCCGTTGCTGGCGGTGCCCGACGCACCGGCGGACTGGCGCCGCAGCGTAGCGTGGGTCGATCGCATGCACCGCACGGGCGGCGGCTACGGGTTCAACGCGCATCCCGATGGGGTCTGGACCGAAGGCACGGGCCAGGCGGCGCTCACGCTGCAGGCGGTCGGCCGGGAGGACGATGCCCGCCCGCTGTGGGCGCTGCTGCTGGCACAGCGCGCGCCGTCCGGCCTGCTCTACGCCACGCCGGAGGCGCGCATCCGCACCGGCCTGTCGATCGGCCCGACCTCCACCACGGAAGACTTTGACTACTTCCACCTGCCGCACCTGGGCGCCACCGCGTGGGCCGTGCTCGCGGCGGCGGGGTGGAACCCGTTTCGTCCCGGCGGCTGCCTGAGCATGGGCAGCGCCGGGTGCCCGGGCACCGCTGCCCCCACCTCCTAGTCCATCCTCCAGGAGTGACGATGTTTGATCTCTTTCTCGAAAACCGGCACCTGCTCGATATCAACGGCGGCGTGCTGCTGATCGTGCTGGTGCTGACCCTGCTGGGCAAACGCGAGCGCATGGTCGACCGCATCCTGTTTGGCGGCATCACCGCCACGCTACTGCTGGTGTACCTGGTCTGGCGCGCCGGGCAGACGCTGCCCGAATTCCGCATGGACTTTGCCAGCGTGTGGTCGCACGTCTTCTTCGGCTTCGAATGCGTGACGCTGGCGTACACGCTCATCTCCATCGTCGTGCTCTCGCGCTACACCAACCACTCGCGCGCGGCCGATGCCGGCGAGGCGGCGCTGCGGCGCGCGGCCAAGGTACCGCGCGTCGACATCTTCATCGCCACCTACAACGAGGGGCTGGAGATCCTGGAGAAGACCATCGTCTCCGCGCTCGCCATCGACTACCCCGACTTCCGCGTCTGGGTGCTGGACGACACGCGGCGCGACTGGCTCAAGGCGTTCTGCGAGCAGGTTGGCGCGCACTACGTGACCCGCCCCGACAATGCGCACGCCAAGGCCGGCAACCTCAACAATGGCCTGCTCAAGAGCGCACAGAGCGAAGATGGCGGCGCGCCCTACATCATGGTGCTCGATGCGGACTTCGCCCCGCACAAGACCATCCTGCTGCGTACCGTCGGCCTGTTCTCCGACCCCAAGGTGGGCGTGGTGCAGACCCCGCAGTTCTACTACAACGCCGATCCGATCCAGTACAACCTGCGCTCGACCGAATGCTGGGTGGACGAGCAGCGCGCCTTCTTCGACGTCATGCAGCCGGCCAAGGACGCCTGGGGCACGGCGTTCTGCATCGGCACCTCGTTCGTGGTGCGGCGTGACCTGATCGATCTGATCGGCGGCTTCCCCACCGGCACCGTCACCGAAGACATCCACCTGACGTATCGCCTGATGCCGCGCGGCTATGTCACGCGCTGGCTCAACGAGCGGCTCTCGGTGGGGCTCTCTGCCGAAGGCCTGGCGGAATACATCAGCCAGCGCAGCCGCTGGGGGCTGGGCACGATCCAGGTCGCGCTCACGGCGGACGGCCCCTTCCGCGGCCGCGGCTATACCTTCACCCAGCGCCTGCACTACCTGCACGGCATGCTGCACTGGATCAGCCGCCCCTTCACGCTGATGCTGCTGCTCGGGCCACTGCTGTACTGGTACTTCAACGTGCCCACGCTCTACGGCGAGCCGCTGCAGTTCCTCGCCTACGGCCTGCCCGCGCTCATCGCCTACTGGGGCTACAGCATGTGGATCACCGGCCGGCGCGCGCTGCCGATCTTTACCGAGGTCACGCAGATCGTCTGCGCGCTGGCGGTGAGCGCATCGCTGGCGAGCGCCATCCTGCGGCCGTTCGGGCGGCCCTTCAAGGTGACGAACAAGGGGCTGGACCGCTCGAAGCTCATCATCCACGGCAAGTTCGCGGCGCTGTATGCGGGCCTGCTGGCGCTGTCGGCGCTGGGGCTGGGGCGTGCCCTGGTGGTCGACCCGGCATCGTCGGGGCTGGCCTTCAACACGGTGTGGACGGGTATCTCGCTCACGCTCTATCTCGCCTCGCTGCTGGTGTGCGTGGAGCTGCCACGCCCGCGCAAGGAAGAGCGCTTCCCGCACCGCGCGCGTGCCCGGCTACGCCTGGGCACCCAGGAAATTGCGGTCACCACGCGCGACCTGTCGTGCAACGGCGTGGGCGTGACCACCCCGCTGGCGCCAGCCTTGCCGGTGGACGCGGAGGGCGCGTTGTGGCTTGAGCAAACCGGCTGGATTCCGTGCCGCATCGTGCGCCGCCACGGCCACTTGCTCGGCATCGCGCTGCACACCGACATGGCTGCCCGGCACTGCCTGATCCGCACACTGTTTGGCGACCCACCGCACAACATCGCGGCGCAGGGCCAACCGCGCCTAGCCATCTCGCGCCTGATGCAGCGCGCGCTGTCGGGCTGAGCCGACGCGCCACGCCATCGCCCCTTTGCCGATTCATCCTCTCGTTCTGGAACCCTCGACTATGCGTAGCCTGCCGTTCCCCTCACCTCCCATGCCTCCGATGCGTCCACTACCGCGCTTGTTGCCCGCCGTGCTGGCGGTGGCGCTCGCCGCCTGCTCCATGGCGCCGACCTACAAGCGGCCCGACGCGCCCATCCCGTCGGCCTACCCGAACGGGCCGGCCTATTCCACGCCGGGTGCGGCCGCGCCCCAGGCCGGCCCGGCGGCGCCCGACCTCGGCTGGCGCGATTTCTTTGCCGACCCCGCGTTGCAGCAGTTGATCGCGCAGGCGCTGGCCAACAACCGCGACCTGCGCATCGCCACGCTCAATATCGACGAGGCGCGCGCCCTGTACCGGATCCAGCGCGCCGCGCAGTTTCCCGCCATTACCGCCGGCGCCGGGCTGGTCAGCCAGCGCTTGCCCTCGGCGCTACGCGCGACCGGTCAGGATGCGCATACCAATGCCTACAGCGCCAACGTTGGCATGACCAATTTCGAGCTGGATGTGTTTGGCCGCGTCCGCAGCCTGAGCCAGGCTGCGCAGGAGCAATACCTGGCCACCGAAGAGGCCCGGCGCAGCGTGCACATCAGCCTGGTGGCCGAGGTGGCCAACACGTACCTGACGCTGCTGGCCGACCGCGCGCTGCTCAAGCTGTCGCAAGACACGCTCAAGAGCCAGCAGGACACCGCCGAGATGGTCCAGCGCGGCAAGCGCGCCGGCGCCATGGCGCAGCTCGACGAGCACCGCGCCGACACCCAGGTGCAGACCGCGCAGGTGGCGGTGGACCAGTTCACGCGGCAGGTGGCGCAGGATGAGAACGCGCTGACCTTGTTGAGCGGCGGGCCGTTGCCGGCCTCGGTGGCCAGCGCGGCACCACTGGACAACCAACCCCTGCTGGCCGAGTTTCCGACTGGCCTACCTTCGAGCCTGTTGGAACGCCGCCCCGACGTGGTGGCCGCCGAGCACCAGCTCATGGCCGCCAACGCCAACATTGGCGCGGCGCGTGCGGCGTTCTTCCCGAGCATCACGCTCACCGCCGCGCTGGGCGTGGCGAGCGCCAGCCTCGCCGGGCTGTTCTCCAGCGGCATGGCCTGGCTGTTCGCGCCGCAGCTCACGCTGCCGATCTTCAACGCGGGCAGCAACCAAGCCAACCTCGACCTGGCGAACGTGCGCCGCGACATCAACGTCGCCAACTACGAGCGGACCATCCAGAGCGCCTTCCGTGAGGTGGCCGACAGCATGGCGGCACGCACCACCTACGAGCGCCAGGTGAAGGCACAGGAGACGCTGATCCACGACACCGGCGAGACCAAGCGCCTGGCCGAGATGCGCTTCCAGAATGGGGTGGACGACTACTTTGGTGTGTTCGACGCGCAGCGCCAGCTCTTTGCGGCGCAGCAGTCGCTGGTGACCTACAAGCTGGCCAGCCTGACCAGCCGCGTGACGCTCTACAAGGCGCTGGGCGGCGGCTGGCACGAATCAGGGGCCGCTGCCGTAGCGGCGGCGACACCCGCGGCGTCAAGCAAGGCGTTGCCCAGCAAGTAAGCCGCGCGAGGCGATGCTCAGTGCGTGCAGTGCCTGTCGTGCGATTCGCCCTGCGTGGCCAGGTAGGCCAGGTTCTTCAGCATGTCGGCGGTGATCTCGGCCAGGCCGTACTCGGGCTGCCAGCCCCAGTCGCGGCGGGCGACCGAGTCGTCGATGGAGTTGGGCCAGCTGGCGGCAATCGCCTGGCGGAAGTCCGGCTCGTACGCGACCTCGAACGACGGGCGATGCCGGCGAATTTCGGCCGCCAGTTCGGCCGGCGTGAAGCTGACGCCAGCAAGGTTGTAGCTGCCGCGTTCAGCGATGCTGGCGGCGGGCGCTTCCATCAGCTCGATGGTGGCGCGCACGGCATCGGGCATGTACATCATGGGCAGCGCCTCGTCGCTCTTGAGGAAGCACGCGTAGCGCTCGCCCTTGACCGCCGAGTGGAAGATGTCGATGGCGTAGTCGGTGGTGCCGCCGCCCGGCGCGGTCTTGTACGAGATCAGCCCCGGATAGCGCAGGCTGCGCACGTCGATGCCGTGGTTCTCGAAGTACCAGCGGCACCAGCCCTCGCCGGCCAGCTTGGAGATGCCGTAGACGGTCTTGGGCTCCATGATCGTGCTCTGCGGCGTGTTGTCGGCAGGCGTGGTGGGGCCGAAGGCGGCGATCGAACTCGGCCAGAAGATGCGCTCGAGATTGTGCTGGCGCGCAGCCTCCAGCACGTTGAGCAGGCCGTTCATGTTGAGCTGCCACGCCCACGTGGGCGATTGCTCGGCCGCCGCCGACAGTGCGGCCGCCAGATGGTAGATCTGCGTGATGCCGTGGCGCTCGATGATCTCGCGCAGCTGGCCGCGATCGG
>CAJXMR010000015.1 GCA_913056305.1 uncultured Ralstonia sp. | reverse complement strand
ATTCAGGACGCCGTGGTCGCCGGCCACGATCGCGACGAAGTCGGGCTTCTGGTATTTCCCAGCCCGGCCGGCGCCGCCGCGTAGAGCGCAGGGGCACGCAGCCCCTGCCGCAAGGCGCGCACCGCGGCATCGTGGCGCGCCGCCGCTTGCGCACAGGCAGCGCACGTCGCCAGGTGCGATTCGACGCGCAGGCTGTCGGCCGCGCCCAGTTCGCCATCGGCGCGCGCGGCCAGCAGGGCGCGGATGTCGTCACAGTTCATCGTGGTGCTCCTTGTGCGCGGTGTTGCCCGCATTGCCTGCATTGCCCGAGGCGCGGATTGGCGTGACCTTGGTCCGCGCGGGCGCCGCCTCGTCTTCCATCAGCAGGCGCGCGAGCTGCTGCCGCCCCCGCGCCAGCCGCGACATCACGGTGCCGACCGGCACGTCGACGATGGCGGCAATGTCCCGATACGGCAGGTCTTCCAGCTCGCGCAGCACGACCACCTCGCGGTACGCCAGCGGCAGCCGCGCCAGGGCAGCCTGCATGCGGCGCACGTCATCGGCGCGGGCGAGCAGCGCGGCGGGGTCGGCGCCGTAGGCGATGGCCTCGTCGTCCGGGGGCAGTTCGGCCTGCGGGTCGGTGCCGTCGTCCTGCCACGGCTGCGTGCGCGCCTGCTTGCGGCGCGCGCATTCCGAGAACCACGTGTTGCGCACGATCGCCAGCAGCCAGGGCCGGCCATCGCCGCCACGAAAGCCGCCAAACAGCCGGAACGCGCGCAGGCAGGCGTCCTGGACGATGTCGTCGGCGTCCTGCGCGTCGCCCGAGAGCCAGCGCGCCAGGTTGTAGGCGGCATCCACATGCGGCAGCACGGCCTGGGCAAAACGCTGCGCGTCGGCGGGCACGTCGATGGTCGGATCAGACGGGTCGGGCATGGTGGCCGGAAGTTGGGGTTGCTTCGTATACCGCGGCGCAATCCAGTTTATTCCCGCCGTGTAAAAAATTCGCGAACGGGCGGATTTCGTGGAATAACCCGGCCGCTCGCCCGGTATGACAGGCAGGACCACCCCGCACGCTCGGCACACCCCTTGTGCCCGCCCGGGGCCGGATCACGAACCTGACTGCAGGGGATTCCCATGATCAAGCAACCCGGACGACGCCAGTTCATGCAGCTGGCCGCAGTGGGCGGGCTGGTGTACGCCTCCGGCCTGCGCGGCTGGCAGGCCATGGCGGCCACCACCGGCCGCGCACAGGATGACTTCTACTTCGTCCAGCTCTCGGACTGCCACTGGGGCTTCAAGGGCGCGCCCAACCCGGACGCTCGCGGCACGCTGCCCAAGGCCATCGCGGCGGTGAACGCGCTGTCACCCGCGCCGGACTTTGTGGTGTTTACCGGCGACCTGACCCACATCACCGAAAACGTGGACGAGCGCCGCAAGCGCCTGACGGAGTTCCGCGACATCGCCGCGCAACTGAAGGTGCCGGTGGTGCACTACATGCCTGGAGAACACGATGCATCGCTCGACAACGGCGAGGCCTACAGCGCGCTGTTCGGCCGCACGCACTACGCCTTCGACCACAAGGGCGTGCACTTCATCGCCATCGACAACGTGTCGGACCCGCGCGCGCAAGTGGGCGAGGCGCAACTGGCATGGCTGGCGGCGGACCTGCGCTCGGTTCCGGCGCACACGCCCATCGTGGTGTTCACGCACCGGCCGCTGTTCGACCTGTATCCGCAGTGGGACTGGGCCACGCGCGACGGCCAGCAGGTGATCGACCTGCTGATGCCGCACCAGAACGTGACGGTGTTCTATGGGCACATCCACCAGGAACACCACCAGATGACGGGCCATATCGCGCACCACTCGGCGCGCTCGCTGATGTTCCCGCTGCCGGCACCGGGCTCGCAACCGAGGCGCGACCCGCTCCCATGGGATGCCGCGCAGCCATATCGCGGTCTCGGCTGGCGCAGCATCGCCGAGCACGGCAAGCAGGACGCCGCCACCTGGGCGCTGGCCGAACAGCCCATTCAGGTCAACAGCGGCGCCGATGCCCCCGCCAAGACCCCGGAGACCACCTGATCATGAACCTGACCATTGCCCACGACCGCAAGCGGCGCCTGGCGCTGCGGCAGTTCACCGTGCTCGCGGCCGGCGCCGCGCTGGCGTGCGTTGCGCACGGCGAAGGACCGCAGGTGATCCGCGTGCACGCGCGCAAGTTCACCTTCACGCCCGACCAGATCACGCTCAAGCGCGGCGTGCCCGTGGTGTTCGAGCTGACCGGGCAGGACATCCTGATGGGGTTCTCGATTCCGGACTTTCACGTGCGCGCGGACGTGGTGCCAGGGCAAACCGTGCGGCTGGCACTCACGCCCGACCGCACCGGCACGTTCGACTTCCTGTGCGACATCTTCTGCGGCACGGGGCACGAGACGATGAATGGCACGTTGACCGTCACCTGAAGCGAACGTGACTCACACGGCAAAACGCCCTGACTTCTCAGGGCGTTTTCTTTTGGTGTCGGCACAGCCAAGATCGGCCAGTTTCAGCCGATCGCATGTTCACCAGAAACTAGCCGTCAACCGGATGCGCGGGGGTCTCCAGCAGCAACTGATAAAAGGCCAGATCGAGCCAGCGACCGAACTTGAACCCGACTTGCGGCAACGTGCCGACGTGCCTGAATCCGAGCCGCGCATGCAGGGCAATGCTCCCGGCGTTCGTTGCATCGATTCCGCCGATCATTGCGTGGACGTCATTCTTTCGGGCTGCGGCGATGAGTTCTTGCATGACCACCCGGCCAAGGCCGCGGCCACGGTGGTCCTTGTGCACGTACACGGAATGCTCCACCGAGTATTTGTACGCCGGCCAGGCCCGGAACGTGCCATAGCTGCCGAAAGCGAGCAGCGCTCCGTCGTTGCCCTCAACGCCGACCACCGGGAAACCGCCAGCGCGCTTGGCTTCGAACCAAGCCACCATGCTCTGCGGCGCTCGCGGCTTGTAGTCATAGAGGGCGGTGGAATTCAGGATGGCCTCGTTGAAGATCGCAAGGATCGCCTCCGCATGGCCCTCAAAGGTGCACTGCGCGATGGTGTGTTCGCTCACCGTGTTCTCCTTGAAGTGAATGGAACGGTCGTCAGCGCCACCGCATAGCGCGCCGGCTTGCGGCCCGGGTTGCGAAAGACGATTTGCTGCTCAAGCACCATGGCGAGGCAGTCCCCCGCCTGCAGCTGCCATGTCCGGTCTCCCACGGTGATTTCCATTTCGCCTTCGAGCACCCAAACCTGCTGATGCGCCACGACGTTGCGCGTCACGTTTTCGAAGGCGACGCTTTTGCCCGCTGGAAAGCTCACCTCCACCAACTCGATGGGCGATGCGTATCCACTGGGTGAGACGTTGCGGCGAATGTAGCCAGACCCGGGATCCGTCCAGATCTGTTGCTCAGACAGCCGCGCAAGCGGCTGTTCTGCCGCAGCGCCGGGCGCATCCGAGAACAAGGCGGCCAATGTGACGCCCAGCGCGTCAGCCAGCTTGTTGAGCACGACGGCGGTCGGGCTGGTTTCCTCACGTTCGATCAATGAGATCGCCGAGCGGCTCACTCCGCTCAAGTCGGCGAGTTCATCCAGCGTGTAGCCGCGCGCCTTGCGCAGGTCACGCACCCGGGTGGCAATCAGGTGGTCGACATTCATGACTCCAGTATATTGGATTTCAATTCCAACACAATAGAGATGCGCGAGAAAAGCCATCCCCTGGCATGCAGCGAGGGATACGCAACTTCAGGGGATGGTTACGGGCACGCCACCCTTGGGCGCGTGCCATCGCTAGACGGGCGGGCGTGATGTGCAGAGATGGCCTGAACCAGCGGGTACGTGCGCGACACACGCATCCACTTGAGCACGGCGCTCAGCCCAGCCGCGCCGCCTCGATCACCGCGATGTCGATCTTTCCCATCGTCATCATCGCGTCGAATGCGCGCTTGGCCGCCGCGCGATCCGGGTCGCATATCGCCGCAGTGAGGGCGCGCGGGGTGATCTGCCACGATATTCCCCATCGATCCTTGCACCAGCCGCAGGCGCTTTCCTGGCCGCCATTGCCGACGATCGCATTCCACAAACGGTCGGTTTCGGCTTGGTCGTCCGTCGCGATCTGAAAAGAGAAGGCCTCGCTGTGCTTGAAATGCGGGCCGCCGTTCAGCCCGAGGCAGGGAATGCCGGCAACGGTAAACTCGACTGTCAAGACATCGCCCTGCTTGCCATCGGGATAGTCGCCCGGCGCGCGGAGGACGGCACCGACAGCGCTGTTGGGGAAGGTTTCGGCATAGAAGTTTGCGGCGGCAAGGGCGCCGCCGTCGTACCACAGACAGATCGTGTTCTTGCTGTTCATGCGTGTCTCCTGAAGCGCCGAGCATCGGCATCCGTGATGGCCAAGACAACTTCAATCGATCACATTGCAGGATCTTGGCCTGTCAGATTAGGCGCAGTTTCCCCGGTCTTGTTCGCCACCTCGGCCTCGATCTCGGGATTGGGTTCGCCGTCCTTGGTCGCAATCAGCATTTTCGGCGCCAGCGGGATCAAGGCCAGGATCAGTGCGTACACCACGGTTGTCGCGATCACACAGTAGGTGAATCCGTGCGCTGGACTGCTGTTATAGATGCGCGCGCCCAGTAGATCGCCGGCGCGCGCCGAGAGCGCAAGCACGCCATCCACCAGCATCATCAACGTGCCTTGCAAACCCGGCGGACAGGACCGCATGGCAAGGTCGAAGTACGCGGCGGTGGCGACACCGCCCATGAGCCCGATCGGTGCCGCCAACACCAGCGCGAGATTGGCGGAGTGGATGAAGGCCAGCGGAATCATCTGCGGCACGGCGACGATGGTTCCCCACCACAGCAGCTTGCTGAGCGAAACCCGCTTGCACAGCACGCCATACAGCAGAAATGTCGGGATGAACGCAGCAGCAAAAATGCCGTTGTAGTACGAGTAAACAGAATCCGATGCATGCAGTTCGTTGGTCAGGTAGAACTGCAGCGGCGTGGCCGCGCCTGGCGCAAAGTTCCACAGGAAGCAGATGAGCACCGCTGGATAGACGGCGCGATGCCTCACCAGCCGCCGGACATTCCCAACGAAATCGGTGCCCCTGGCTTGCGGCGTCTCGTAGAGGTGGCCGAAGACGGAAACAGGCTTCCAGAGCCCTGACACCGCGATCAACAATGCAAACACCGCCGCCAGGAAGAACGCCTCTTTCGGGCCAAGATGATCGGAGACATAGCCGGAGGCAAACGCTCCCGCCACGACCGGGACGGAGCCGACTATGTTCAACAGCGCGCTCAGCCGCCCGGACATGTGCTGCTCCTGGCCCACCAGCGCGATCAACCCCTGATAGGCGGCGGCAACAAACCGGGATGACAGCATCGCCAGCAGCATCCCGACGACCAGCCCCGAATACGAGACCCCGGAAAGCGCCATCCAGATGAATGCCAGCGCGGTGGCGGGCGCGAAGATCAGGAAGAAGCCGCGATCCCGCAGCCCGAGCGGGTTCCATTGGTCACGCGCGAGGCCAAAAGCGAACGCAAGGTACACGGGGATGCCCGTCACCAGCCGAAACATCGCGATCTGCGTTGCCGTGGCGTGCAGCTGGTTCTTGAGCAGGTACGACGTCTGGATATCCAGCAGATAACCGGCCGGCGTTGCCAGCGAGAGCAACAAGGTCAACCCGCCGAAATACAGCAGGGTCTGGTCGCGGCCCTCGGTGCCATCGCGGCCCAAACCCGCAGACAAGCGCGCAGGTCGCACAGCGTGCCAGCAGTTGGCGACCGCTTTTACCAGGCCGGATGATTTCGCTGCCACGGCACGCACCCCCGGAGGGCGACAACTCGATAGCAGCATGCGCTGTGCCGCCGCCTAGGGTCAACATGACTCATTCGAAGAGACGAGCACGCGCGACCGAGACCGGCTACGAACGGAGCATCGGCCCGAAGGCGCAAACGACCACAGGCTAGTGCTAGGATGACCGCTCCCCCGGCAGCCGCCCCCTCCGCCCATGACGACCATCTACGCGACCCTCGGCGTGCAGCCGGACGCCACCCTGGACGACATCAAGCGCGCCTATCGCCGCGCCGCGATGAAGTGGCACCCCGACCGCAACCCTGGCCGCGAGGCCGAGGCGTACGCGGCATTCCAGGAAATCCGCGAAGCCTACGCCATCCTCTCCGACGCTGAGCAACGCCGGGTCTACGACGCGGTGTTCGCGCAGGAAATGCAGCGCTGGGAGGCCGAGCGCGAAGCGCAGGAAGCAGAAGAACGCGCCGCGCAACGCGAGCGTGAGCGCATTGCGCAGGAGCACTACGAGAAGATGGTCGCCGTCGCGATGCGCTTTGCCGACGACGGCCACATCCGTGATGTCCTGTTCGGCGTGCTGCTCGGCCGGGACTGCGATGCGGAACTCGCGGCGCGTATTGCGAACAGCGTGTGGGCGTTGCAGGAGGCGCGGCGGGTGAGTGTGTCTGCTGCGGATGCGCCTGACGCTGAGGCTGCGCCGATGCCAGACGAGGCGGTGACCGCGAAGGCTGACGAGGCGACGGTGCCCCGGCGTCATCCCAGCGCGTTTGAGGCGTTCTGGCACGGGTTGTTTGGTCTGCGGCCGTAGCGGCCGATATGCCGGCCGGCGCAACTGGGGGACGAATGCGGACGGTCTGCGCACTTGCAGCGGGCAGTACTTCGCCGCGCGGTGATTACATGGGCTGTAATTGGCGCAAGCAACGACTGCTTCTACGCTTTGGCTGTCGCGCCTCCATTCCGGTTGCGCTCACCGCCACGGAGATACCATGTCCAGCTATCCCGCATACACGATCGAATCCGCGCCTGCGCAATCCAAGCCCGTGCTCCAGCAACTGCAGCAGGCGTTTGGCTTGATCCCGAACATCGCGGCCAAGATGGCCGGATCGCCAGTGCTGATCAACGGCTTCATCGGCCTGTTTGAACGTGTGCATGCGAGCAGTCTGACCGAGCCGCAGATTCAGACGGTGTTGCTGACCAACGCGGTCGCAAACGCCAGCGAATGGCCGGTTGCGTTTCACACAGCGCTTGCATTGAAGCAGGGGGGGCGTCCCGCCGATATCGACGCGATCCGGCACGGCGTCTTGCCCGATGACGCCGGACTGGCCGCGCTATCGGCATTGGCGCGCACGCTGATCGAAAAGCGCGGCCGCCTGGCCGAATCGGACCAGAGACGTTTCCTGGAAGCGGGGTTCAGCGTTGAGCAAGTGCTCGAGGTCATTGCGGTGGTTGCCGCATCGACGATCACGAACTACACCAGCAGCGTCAGCCAACCATCACTCGAAGCGCAGTTCGAGGCGTTTGCCTGGCACGCGCCCGCACCCTGAGCCCTCTCCATCCGCTCACCTAGATGAGGGAAATCCGATGAGCGCCACCCGTCCCGATCCGAAAGCGCCGCCGAGTGAGCTTGGTGACTTGCTGCGCTATTGGCGCGACGTGCGTGGCGTGAGTCAGCTCGATCTGTCGTTCGAGGCCGGCGTCTCGCAGCGCCAGATCAGCTTCATTGAAAGCGGGCGCAGCGTGCCGGGCCGGGACACGCTGCTGACGCTTGCACAGACGCTAGATGTGCCGCTGCGCGAGCGCAACGCCCTGCTGCTCGCCGCCGGCTACGCGCCTGTGTATTCCGTGACGCCATGGAACGCACAGGAGATGCAGAGTGTCACCCGCGCGCTCGAACGGGTCGTTCGCCAGCACGAGCCGTTTCCGGCGATCGTGATGGATCGCCACTGGAACGTTCTGATGACCAATGACGCCGCGCCGCGCTTTTTCGGCTGTTTCATCGACATGGCTGCGCGCGAAGGGCCGCGCAACATGCTGCATCTGATGTTCGATCCGCAGGGGATGCGTCCATTCGTGGCCGATTGGGACACGGTCGCGCGCAGCTTGCTACAACGCGTGTATCGAGAATCGGTCGGTCACGTCGTCGACGCCGGCACCCGGCGTCTGCTGGAAGAACTACTTGCCTATCCAGACGTGCCGCACGACTGGAAGACGCATCACGGGCCGTCCGCCGCGCCCACCATGCCTGTCATTCCGATGGGTTTCGTCAGCGAGGGCGTCGTGCTTCACTATTTCTCGATGGTCACGACCGTTGGCGCTCCGCAGAACGTTGCGGCACAGGAACTGCGCCTGGAATGCATGTTCCCCGCCGATGACGAAACCGAGGCACGCCACCGGCAGTTGCTCGCCGACCATTCAAGACATCACTGAGCGCGTTCGGCCAGTTTCCGCCGATCATCGCTCGAGATCGAATGACCAAAGCGCACATGAAGACAGCCACGCGTTGCTGCGCTGGCTCATGACACGGTCCGTCGACAGACGTCCACAAAATCCCCCCAGCGATCGATGCTCGAGCCATCCGTGCTCGCCCCGCCCCCCGACGACTGAAAGCGCGTTTCACATTACGGAATTCGCCCCGAATTTCCCCGGCGCACTCTTCCCGTTTGTTGAAAACGCGTTCCGCATCGCAAAATTTGCAGCCTATCTCCTTGAAAAATAAAGGAAAACTAACTCTTATGTCTTATATAAGACCTTGCTGCGACGCATCAAGATCGCCCTACAATAAGTCCACGCTGCTTGCTTCGAACTCCGTCGCCGCACACGCAACCCTTTCTTCTCAAACACGCTTCATTCCTAGGAAATTGACATGGCCCAGTATCAAGACGACATCAAGGCAGTTGCCGGTTTGAAAGAGAACCACGGCAGCGCGTGGAATGCCATCAACCCTGAGTACGCTGCCCGCATGCGCGCCCAGAACAAGTTCAAGACGGGCCTGGACATCGCCAAGTACACCGCCAAGATCATGCGCGCCGACATGGCCGCCTACGATGCTGATCCGGCCAAGTACACGCAGTCGCTGGGTTGCTGGCACGGCTTCATCGGCCAGCAGAAGATGATCTCCATCAAGAAGCACTTCAACAGCACCGACCGCCGCTACCTGTACCTGTCGGGCTGGATGGTTGCTGCGCTGCGCTCCGAGTTCGGCCCGCTGCCGGACCAGTCGATGCACGAAAAGACCTCCGTCAGCGCGCTGATCCGCGAGCTGTACACCTTCCTGCGCCAGGCCGACGCCCGTGAACTGGGCGGCCTGTTCCGCGAGCTGGACGCTGCCAAGGACGCTGCCGCCAAGGCCGCCATCCAGGCAAAGATCGACAACCACGTCACCCACGTGGTGCCCATCATCGCGGACATCGACGCCGGTTTCGGCAACGCTGAAGCGACCTACCTGCTGGCCAAGCAGTTCATCGAAGCCGGCGCATGCTGCATTCAGATTGAAAACCAGGTGTCGGACGAGAAGCAGTGCGGCCACCAGGATGGCAAAGTCACCGTGCCGCACGAGGACTTCCTGGCCAAGATCCGCGCGATCCGCTACGCCTTCCTGGAACTGGGTGTGGACGACGGCGTGATCGTGGCGCGTACCGACTCGCTGGGCGCCGGCCTGACCAAGCAGATCGCCGTGACCAACACGCCGGGCGACCTGGGCGACCAATACAACGCGTTCCTCGATTGCGAAGAACTGTCGGCCGACGCACTGGGCAACGGCGACGTCGTCATCAAGCGCGACGGCAAGCTGCTGCGTCCGAAGCGCCTGCCGAGCAACCTGTTCCAGTTCCGCGCCGGCACGGGCGAAGCACGCTGCGTGCTGGATTGCATCACCTCGCTGCAAAACGGCGCCGACCTGCTGTGGATCGAAACCGAAAAACCGCATATCGCCCAGATCGGCGGCATGGTCAGCGAGATCCGCAAGGTCATCCCGAACGCCAAGCTGGTGTACAACAACAGCCCGTCGTTCAACTGGACCCTGAACTTCCGTCAGCAGGTGTATGACGCAATGAAGGCCGCAGGCAAGGATGTGTCGGCCTATGAGCGCGGCGCGCTGATGAGCACGGAATACGATCAGACCGAACTGGCGAAGCTCGCCGACGAGAAGATCCGCACCTTCCAAGCCGACGCATCGCGCGAAGCCGGTATCTTCCACCACCTGATCACGCTGCCGACGTACCACACCGCCGCACTGTCGACCGACAACCTGGCCCGCGAATACTTCGGCGACCAGGGCATGCTGGGTTATGTGGCTGGCGTGCAGCGTAAGGAAATCCGTCAGGGCATCGCCTGCGTCAAGCACCAGAACATGTCGGGCTCGGACATCGGCGACGACCACAAGGAATACTTCAGCGGCGAAGCAGCCCTGAAGGCGGCGGGTAAGGACAACACCATGAATCAGTTCCACTGATCCTGGTCGTACCCCAAGCTAAACGCCAACCCATCGCGGGTTGGCGTTTTTTTTTTGTCCGGCGAGATGGCCCGCGAGAATCCCATCGAACGTCTCGCACAACGCCGTCTCATGGAAAGCTGCACCGCTAGAACCCTGTGCACCGTTGCCTGAGTCGCGGTATCAGAAAGTCCAGAAACGCACGCAGCTTGAGTGGCAAGGGTCGCTGACCCGCGTGCATGACGTGCACGGGTAGCGACGGTGGCTCGAAGCGCTGCAGCACGATGCGCAGCGAACCTTGCGCAACGGCATCGGCTACCTGATACGAAAGCACGCGCGTGAGTCCGACGCCCGCGACTGCAGCGGCGATGGCCGCTTCCGCGGTGTTGACCACGAGCCGCGAATGGATCTCGATGTTCATGCCTCTGGTGGACCGCGATGGAAACGTCCACATTTGCGCAGTGTCCAGCGCATCGAACGTCA
This sequence comes from uncultured Ralstonia sp., assembly GCA_913056305.1. GTDB lineage: Bacteria > Pseudomonadota > Gammaproteobacteria > Burkholderiales > Burkholderiaceae > Ralstonia. The sequence continues at coordinate 40,158 of CAJXMR010000015.1, read as the reverse complement.
CACATGCATGCGACTTCAGCCGCGCCGGCGTTGCAGGCGCGCCATGCGCGTCCAGGTAAGCCGGGCTTGCGCATACGACCCGACGGACCTCGCCGACGCGCGTGGCCACCATGCTGCTGTCGGGCAGGGCGCCGATCCGCACCGCCGCATCGACGTGCTCATCGAGCAGATGAATGTTGCGATCGACCAGCGAAAGCCGAACGTCGATTTGCGGATGCGTTGCGAGAAATTCGGCGATCAGCGGTGTGACGTGCAACCGGCCGAACACGAGCGGCGCGGTGACCGACAACTCTCCACGGGGTTCGGCGTATTCGCCCGAAGCGGCGCGCTCCGCTTCATCAATCTCCTCGACGATCTTGCGGCATCTCGCGACGTAGGACGCTCCCGCTTCGGTCAATGAAAGCTGCCGCGTGGTGCGGATCAGCAAGCGCGTCGCCAGATGCGATTCCAGTTCGCTGATCTTGCGGCTGACATTCGTCAGCGGCATGCCGAGATGCCTGCCTGCAGCGGAAAAGCTGCCTGCGTCGACTACCGATAACAGCACCTGCATCGCTTCGAGCCGGTCCATAGGTCTCGCTGGAATGGTCGTGTGGAACGTGGCGCCTCTGTGGTTTGGGCACCTAGGATATGCACGGCAACTCTACCATTTCATGGAAGGATCATTCCCATTTCGAACCCATTATCCTGTGACACGGAAGCTCCTACATTACGAGTGTCGCTGTGCAACCCACTCGCAAGGAGATGAAGATGTCCCGTATTCCGACCCCCACCACGATCGCCGACGCGCCCGCTGCTTCCCGCCCGCTGCTCGAAGCCGTCGAACAACAGCTGGGCGTGGTGCCCAACCTGTTCCGCATGGTCGCGAACAGTCCCGCAGCGCTCGAAGGCTATCTGGCCCTCTCGGGCGCACTTGCGAAGGGCAAGCTGTCCGCGCAGACACGCGAGCGGATCGCGCTCGCTGTCGCCGAAGTCAACGGTTGCGAATACTGCCTGTCCGCCCACGCGTACCTCGCGAAAAACGTCGCGAAACTCAATGACGCCGAGATCACCGCAAACCGGCATGGCAAGTCGAACGACCCGAAGGCCGACGCCGCCGTGCGCTTTGCTGTGCTCGTCGCACAGCGGCGCGGACGCGTCGCTGATGCGGAACTGGTGGCCGTCAGGGCGGCCGGCTACACCGACGCCGAAATCATCGAGATCGTGGAGAACGTCGCGCTGAACGTCTGGACCAACTACATCAACGTCGTCGCAGATACGGAAATCGACTTCCCTGTCGTGAGCGCCGAAGCGGCCGCCTGAACAGGCATCACCCGATGCCGGTAAGCGTCGGCATGCAGTCGGCGCTTCCCGCTTTGAATGGAGCAGCGATCATGAATCAGATGGCGTATCCGAGCGACATCGCGTTCACGCCCTCCGTGAAGGCGATGCAAACGCGGTACGGCTCGCGCGAGCTCTACGCGGGCATGGAGCAAGGCAGAGGCTGGCGGACGACGATCACGCCCGACTGCGCCGCTTTCATCGGTGAACAGACGAGCATCTTTGTTGCGACTGCAAACGCGGCTGGGCAGCCGTATATCCAGCATCGCGGAGGCCCGCGAGGCTTTTTGCACGTGCTCGATGCAAAGACGATTGCCTTCGCGGATTTTGCGGGGAACCAGCAGTTCATCACGATCGGCAACCTGGCAGACAACCCGAAGGCGTATTTCTTCATGATCGACTACGCTCGCCGTCGCAGGCTCAAGTTCTGGGGAACAGCGACGGTGTCGGAAGACCCGCAGCTGATCGAACGGCTCGCACAGAAGGATTACAAGGCGCAGCCCCAGCGCGCGATCGTGTTCACGGTCGAGGCGTGGGACATGAATTGCCCGCAACATATCCCGCAGCGATTCGACGCGGACGACATACGCAAGGTCCTCGAAGTGAAGGACGAGCGTATACGTCAGCTGGAAGAGGAAGTGCGTGCACTGCGGGAGACAGCTGCACGCTCCGGTGCGCTGGAATGACACCGCGGAGGCCGGCGCCTGCCTGGAAGGCGCGGTCGGCATCGCGAGCTCGCAGGCCAAATCGAAAACCACGAAGGCGGTCGGCCATTCAATATTTGCGGTCCGGTGTCCGCTTCCGTACGGCAAGCCGGCATTGACGTGTTGCCCATCGTCTGTCGACCGTTCGGGAATTGCGTCCCGCATGCGCTCTGAAGAACACCAAAAAATTTTTGGGGGTGCTACGAGCCGACCGACGAATATCCACCGCTTTGGAGCGAGGTGGGGACATTCGCAGAAGCTCGGTTCCGCCCCCCAAGCGTGACCAACCTCCCCCAGCCATACGCCAATTCTGATTTATAGTTCCGGCCTTGCTTTGACGAAGCAGCGGTCACTACACTCGGTGCCATCGCTTTCAGTGCCATAGAGAAAGCGATCGAGGTGTGGAAACCTCGTGTGTACCGGGCAAGAACTGAGCATAGGTTCTTGTCCTCAACCGCTATGGCTTGGCTTCGTCTCCCTCCTGGGGCGGGCCAGGCTTGAACGGCTTCGGCCGTGCCGACTGGTACACATCGGTTTTCCACCTTGCCTGTGCTCGCCCACCCTCTCCCCCCGGGGTTGGGCGCGCTTCCATTCATCCCAGAAAGGAAAGCCCGATGACCCACTCGATCCCCCAATCCGTCGACACGCAACGCTTCGAGGCACACGCGGAATTGTTCGACAAGCTCTCCAAGCTGCGCACACTGCTGGGCATGCTGCATTCCGGCGGCTTCGACCACTTCCGCCGCCTGGACGAGACGCGGCAGGCCGAATACCTGTGGACGTGCATGGAATACGCAGATGGCGCCTACGCGGCGATGCTGACTTCGGATGGCATCGTGGGGAACTCGCTGCCCAATGGGTGAATCTCCCATGAACGGTCTGAACCGCACCGGACATGAGACAACGCATGGAATGCTGCCGGTGGCCCAGCGTTGACAGCGCACGCACCATCCACCAAGATTGCCGCCATGGCTCGCCACACGTTCTGCATCGCGTCGATTATTCGCACCATTCCTGGAATGGTGGGTTAGCGCGCGTCAGCCTGTAGCGAACAAACCCGCCCCCGAGGCGGGTTTTTCGTGCCCGCCTCCTGAACCCTCTCACTCAGGAGCATGTCATGCCACAGCCACCGCAGACACCCACCGCCACATCCACCCCACCCACACTGCACCTGGTGTGCGGCAAAATCGGCGCCGGCAAATCGACCTTGGCCCAACGCCTGGCCTCTGCGCCGGCGACCGTGCTCCTGAGTGAAGACACCTGGCTCGCGCAGCTCTATCCGGGCGAGATCACGAGCGTGGCGGACTACGCCCGATGTGCGGGCCGGCTGCGTGGCGCATTGACCGACCACCTTTGCGCACTGCTTGGGGCAGGCGTGTCTGTGGTGCTGGATTTCCCCGCCAATACCCCAACCACACGGGCATGGATGCGCGACATGTTCGAGCGCGCGGGTGTCGCACACTGCCTGCACTACTTGAACGTGCCCGATGCCATTTGCAAGGCACGCTTGCACGATCGCAATGCGGCCGGCACGCATCCGTTCACGCCGAGCGATGCCGAGTTCGATGCGATCACGCAATACTTTGTCGCCCCCTCGGCAGAGGAAGGCTTCTGCATGGTGTGCCACACGTGAGGCTGGTTGCCCCCAGAAACGCGCACCTGATCGTGACTTGACCCGCCTGCCTCACCGCGCGCCTAGCAGACGGCATTCAGCCGACAACGCCAGCAGGTTCGGATCACGCTCCCGATTGCGCTGCAGCACCAGCACGATGTGCTGACTGATCGCATAGCGCGCAGCCAGCGGAATCAACTGCACCTTGGGGCTGAAATCGGCCACGCGCCGTGGCAGCAGCGCGTAGCCGATGCCGCCGCTCACCAGGTTCATGAGCGAGAAGATGTCGCCCACGCGCAGTGCGATCTGCGGCGCAAAACCGGCCTTGTCGAACGCAGCCAGGAAGTCGTGGTACGTCGCGAAGTCGTCGCCAAGCGCGACGAACTTCTCGCCGCGCACAGCCTGCAGATCAATCTCGGGGGATGCCGCATACGGCGAGCCGAGCGGCGCGGCAAAGAGGATCTCGTCGTCGAACATCGGCACCGTCAGCAGCTCCGGATTGCGCAGCGGTTCACCCAGCGCGATGACGATAGCGTCGAGCTGGCCGTCTTCCAGCTTGGCCAGCAGGCTGCGGTTCGAGCCCAGCGTGAGTTCGATGTCGAGCGCCGAGCGCCGCGTCTTCAGGCCGGCCAGCACGCGCGGGAGCGTGCCCACCGTCATCGAATACAGCCCGCCGATCTTCAGCGTCGTCGACGAGAAGCCAGCCGCCTCACGCGTGCGTCGCACGCCCGCTTCGCATTCGGCGAGGATGCGCTCGACGTGCTCGGCAAACACATAGGCCGTCGACAGCGGAATCAGCTTGCGCCCGTCGCGCTTGAACAGCGGGCAGCGCAGCCCCTCTTCCAACGAATGCAGCGCGCGGTGCACGCTCACGGTGCTCTGCCCGAGCGCCTCCGATACGCGCGCCATGTTGCCCAGCGTCATGAAGGACTGGAACACCTCCAGCTTCTTCAGGGTGATGTCTTCGTCGATGGCCATGGCCTCGTCTCCAGAAGCGCGCGGTGTCTTGTTGGTTTGCCGCGTCGTCGGGCCATTGTTTCATTAACTTGAAGTTAATGAAACGGCTTCTAGGTTGATTGAAGCGCGTGTGCTTCCGGCATACGGTACAGGGCATCGAATCCATGACGGCTGGAGCTTCCCCACATGCAAGCGATGTCCTCCAACCCGGCCAGTCCGGCCATCCCGCCCCAGTGGCGCCGGCGGCGCGACGAAAAAGAGCGGCGCCTGTCCGCCGCGCGCCGGATCGCCAACGGCAAGGTCATCCCGACCGCAGATATCGTCCCCGCGCTGGAAGCGCTGCTGGCGCCGCACGACCGCGTCGTGCTGGAAGGCAACAACCAGAAGCAGGCGGATTTCCTGTCGCGCTCGCTGGCCAAGGTCAATCCGGACCGGCTGCACGACCTGCACATGATCATGCCCAGCGTGAGCCGCGCCGAACATCTGGACCTGTTCGAAGCCGGCATCGCGCGCAAGCTCGACTTCTCGTTTGCCGGGCCGCAGAGCCTGCGCATCAGCCAGTTGCTGGCCGACGGGCTGCTGGAGGTCGGCGCCATCCATACGTACATCGAGCTGTATGCGCGGCTGGTGGTGGACCTGATCCCGAACGTCGCGCTGGTGGCCGGCTTCAAGGCCGATCGCGACGGCAACATCTACACCGGCCCGAGCACCGAAGACACGCCCGCGCTGGTGGAGCCCGCTGCGTTCTCCGACGGCATCGTGATCGTGCAGGTCAACGAAATCGTCGACGATGCATCGGACCTGCCGCGCGTCGACATCCCCGGCTCGTGGGTCGACTTTGTGGTGGTAGCCGACAAGCCGTTCTACATCGAACCGCTGTTCACGCGCGACCCGCGCCTGGTCAAGCCCGTGCACGTGCTGATGGCGATGATGGCCATCCGCGGCATCTACCAGCGGCACAACGTGCAGTCGCTCAACCACGGCATCGGCTTCAACACCGCAGCCATTGAGCTGATCCTGCCGACCTACGGCGAACGCCTGGGCCTCAAGGGCAAGATCTGCCGCAACTGGACGCTCAACCCGCACCCCACGCTGATCCCCGCCATCGAATCGGGCTGGGTGGAAAGCGTCCATTGCTTCGGCACCGAGCTGGGCATGGAGCGCTACGTGGCTGCGCGCCCCGATGTGTTCTTCACCGGGCACGACGGCTCACTGCGCTCGAATCGCATGCTGTGCCAGTTGGCCGGGCAGTACGCCGTCGATCTCTTCATCGGCGCGACGCTGCAGGTCGATGGCGACGGGCATTCGTCCACCGTCACGCGCGGGCGCCTGGCCGGCTTTGGCGGCGCGCCCAACATGGGCCACGACCCGCGCGGCCGGCGCCACGCCACGCCCGCATGGCTCGACATGACCGAGCCCGTGACGATGCTCGAACGCGGCAAGAAGCTCGTCGTGCAGATGGTCGAAACCTTCCAGGAAGGCGGCAAACCGACCTTCGTCGACACGCTCGATGCGGTGGCCGTCGCCAAGCAGAGCGGCATGCCGCTCGCGCCCATCATGATCTACGGCGACGACGTCACCCACCTGCTGACCGAAGACGGCATCGCGTACCTGTACAAGGCGCGCTCACTGGAAGAGCGGCGCGCAATGATCGCGGCAGTGGCCGGTGTCACGTCGATCGGCCTGCGGCATGACCCGTCCAAGACCGAGCAGATGCGCCGCGACGGCCTGATCGCCCTGCCCGAAGACCTCGACGTGCGCCGCAGCGATGCCAGCCGCGAGTTGCTCGCCGCCAAGAGCATTTCAGACTTGGTGGAATGGTCCGGCGGCCTGTACGACCCGCCTGCACGCTTCCGGAGCTGGTGATGGAGAAGACATTGAATCGTCCGCTGCCGGCCAGCCCCAAGGCGCGCGCAAAGGCACTCGCAGCGCTGGTGGAGTCCGCGCTGATCGACGAAGTCACGCTGTCGCCCAAACCCGGTCTGGTGGACGTGCGCGGCAACGGCGCGCATCACGATCTCGACTGGGCGCTGATGGTGCATTCCGCACAAACCCTGCGCCCAGCATTTGAAGCCATGGCATTGGCCGGCGCGCAGATCGACGCGCCGCTGGCCTTGCGTGAACGCATCGGCCGCCTGGGCCGCGAAGGCGAGGCCGCGATGCTTGCCGCCACTGGCGGCATCAACACGCACCGTGGCGCGATCTGGAGCCTTGGCCTGCTGGTGACGGCCGCCGCGCAGGTGCCGCATGCGCTGGGCGCGGTGCCTGTCGCCCACCGTGCGGCACGCCTCGCCAATATCCCTGACCGCTTCGCACCGGTCGCCACCGGCCACAAGGGCGAGCGTGCCTGCAACGACTACGGCGTGGGCGGCGCCAGGGGCCAGGCCTGCGCGGGCTTCCCGCACGTGGTCAAGGTGGCATTGCCTGCCTTGCGCCAAGCACGCGCGGCAGGCGTGCGCGAAGACCACGCGCGCGTGGAAGCGCTGCTCGCCACCATGGCCACGCTGGACGACACCTGCCTGCTCGCGCGCGGCGGCCCCGATGCGTTGCGCGCCGTGCAGACCGGCGCCGCCACCGTGCGCGCCGAGGGCGGCCTGTCGACTGTGCAGGGCCGGCGCGCATTCCGCCGCCTTGAGAAGGACATGCTGGCGCGCCACGTGTCGCCCGGTGGCGCCGCCGACGTGCTGGCCGCCGCGCTGTTCCTCGATCGCCTGCCCGCACGGGAACACGCAGGCATGGCCGCCGATCTCGAATCCGCTCATCAGGAAACCGATCATGGAGAGTCTTGAGTTTCAGTTCACCGGCGGCGCACCCGCCAGCCGGCGCGCGTATGCAGGCGTGGTCGGCTCGGGCGACCTGGAGGTGCTGCTCACCCCCGGCAGCGACGGCCGCATCGACGTGGCCATCACCACGTCCGTCAACGGCATGGCCGCGACGTGGCAGGCGCAGCTCGCGCGCGTGTTTGCCTCGCATGCGTGGCCAGGCGCGAAGATCGCCATCAACGATTTCGGCGCGACACCGGCGGTAGTGCGCCTGCGGCTTGAGCAGGCGCTCGAAACGCTCACGCAATCCTGAGGAGCAAAGCATGTCGCGCAACCCGATTGAACGAGACAGCTTTATCGAACGCGATGCCCGCCGACGGGCCATCGCCCTGCTCGACCCCGGCACCTTCCGAGAACTCATCGACCCGTTCGAGCGCATGACCTCCCCCTGGCTACCGCGCCAGGGCATCGTCACGCAGGCTGACGACGGCGTGGTGGTGGCGCGCGGCACACTGGGCGGACAGCCGGCCGTCGTGCTCGCCATCGAGGGCGCGTTCCAGGGCGGCAGCATGGGCGAGGTGTCCGGCGCGAAGATTGCCGGGGCGCTGGAGCTGGCGGTGGAAGACAACCGCAACGGCATCCCCACGCGCGCCGTGATCGTCTTCGAGACGGGCGGCGTGCGGCTGCAGGAGGCCAACCTGGGCTTGGCGGCCATCGCCGAGATTCACGCGGGCATCCATGCGCTGCGTGCGTACGGGCCGGTGATCGGCATCACGGCGGGCGTGGTCGGCTGCTTTGGCGGCATGAGCATCGCGGCCGGGCTGTGCAGCTACCTGCTGATGACGCGCGAGGCGCGCCTCGGCCTGAACGGCCCACAGGTGATCGAGCAGGAAGCCGGCATCGAAGAATACGACTCGCGCGACCGCCCCTTCATCTGGAGCCTGACCGGCGGTGAGCAGCGCGTTGCCACCGGCCTGGCCGATGTGTGCGTCGAAGACGATTCCGTCGTGATCCGTGCGCAGGTGCTGGAGTGGCTGCGCGCCGGCGCGCCGACACATCAACGCAGCGAACGGATCGCCCACTACCTCGAGCGGCTCGCCGCTGTCGACACCACGCGCCAGGCGACCGCCCCAGACGTGCGCGCCCTCTACGCAGCAGGGAACCCAGCATGAGCCAGACCGAACTCTCCACGCGCGGCGCGACCTGGATGCGGGCGCTGACCGCCAACTTCTCCGGCAGGAAACCCGTCGCGGGCTATGGCAGTACGCTGCAAGTCGTCGACGCCACCCTCGCAGACCGCCCAACACGCTACATCGCCGTGGTACCGGATGCCGCCAATCGCTTCCCCCGCGCGCGCAGCGGCGAGGTCGGCTTGATCGAAGGCTGGCAGCTTGCACGTGCCGTGCGCGATGCCATGACCGAAGACGCAGGCCGCGATCAGAAGCGCGCCATCGTCGCCGTGATCGATGTCGCCAGCCAAGCCTACGGCCGACGCGAAGAGGCCTACGGTATCCACCTGGCGCTCGCTGCGGCAGCGGATGCGTATGCGGCCGCACGGCTCGCTGGGCATCCGGTGATCGGCCTGATTGTCGGCCGCGCCATGTCGGGCGCGCTGCTGGCACACGGCTATCAGGCCAACCGCTTGATCGCGCTGGACGATGCCGAAGTGATGGTGCATGCGATGGGCAAGGCCGCTGCTGCGCGCGTCACGCTGCGCTCGGTGGCGGACCTCGAACGGCTCGCGCAGGAGATCCCGCCCATGGCCTACGACATCGCCAGCTTTGCGTCGCTTGGGCTGCTGTGGCGTCTGCTGAAGGTCAAGGATGCGCAGACTCCGGACGCAAGCGACATCGACACCGTCCAGACAGCGCTGGCCACCGCGCTGGCTGACATCGCAGCAGACCCATCGCGCGGGCTGGAGAGCCGGCTCGGTGCGCCGCTGCGGCAAGCCTCGTCACAGGTACGCGCGCGCCTGCGCGCGCAATGGAACGCACAAACAGAGGGAGCGTAGCGCATAGAAGAATGTCATCTGGGCGCCCAGCCATGCATCAGACGGTGTGGCCGTACCTGCCCTAGATGACGCCTTGAATTTCTGTTGCAGGGAGGAAAAAGGAAGGGGAACTGTTTGAGCGAAGCGAGTTTTCCCCTTCCCCTCCCTGCGACAGAAATTCAAGGAGTCTTTCGCCATCTCGGGCGCGCCTTTCTTTGCTTACTTTCTTTGGCAAGACAAAGAAAGTGAGTCGGCCCCGCCAGGGGACGAAACCCAGGATGGACCATCAACACAAACAGTTTCTAAAACCAAGATCACCGCAACACCCACTACAGGCGACCCATCGCCGCTTCTTCAGGAGACAAGACGTGATCATTTACGGTACGACCCTGCTGGCGCTGTGTCATCTCGCCGGCCTCTTCCTGGGCGACTTGCTCGGCCAGGCCATCGGCGTGAAGGCCAATGTGGGCGGCGTGGGCATCGCGATGCTGCTGCTGATCTGCGCGCGCCTCTATCTGCACCGGCGCGGGCTGATGCCGGTTGCCACGGAGGCCGGCGTCTCGTTCTGGGGCGCGATGTACATCCCGGTGGTGGTGGCGATGGCAGCCACGCAGAACGTGGTGACGGCGCTGCGCGGCGGCCCGGTTGCGCTGCTGGGTGCCATTGGCGCGGTGGTGGTATGCGGCGCGTGCATCGCGCTCATCAACCGCACCGGCCGTGCGGAAGACCGGCAGCCGCTGCCGCCGCTGTCCGAGTCTGAACAGGTCAGCGCATAAGGAGGCCGCCATGCTATCCATGTTCGAGAAAGTGCTGCAGGGCAACGGGCTGGTCACGGCGTTCGCGCTGGTCGGCATCGTCATGGGCCTGTCGATGTGGCTGTCGAAGAAGCTGACCTTCGGCCGCGTGCACGGCTCGGCCGTCGCCATCATGATCGGGCTGATGCTGGCCTACTGGGGCGGCGTGCAGACCGGCGGCGAGCGCGGTCTGGCAGACCTGAAGCTGTTCGGCGGCATCGGCCTGATGGGCGGTGCCATGCTGCGCGACTTCGCCATCGTGGCGACCGCGTTCGAGGTGCAGGTGACGGAGGCGCGCAAGGCGGGGCTGATCGGCGCGGTCTCGCTGCTGCTGGGGACGGTGCTGCCGTTCATCGTCGGCGCATGCATCGCGCGCGCGTTCGGCTACACCGATGCGGTGAGCATGACCACCATCGGCGCGGGCGCGGTCACGTACATCGTCGGGCCGGTGACGGGTGCGGCGCTGGGCGCCAGCTCCGATGTGATGGCGCTGTCGATTGCCACCGGCCTCATCAAGGCGATCCTGGTGATGGTGTGCACGCCGTTCGCTGCGGGGGTGCTGGGACTGAACAACCCGCGCGCGGCCATGGTGTTCGGCGGGCTGGCGGGGACGGTCAGCGGCGTGTCGGCGGGCCTGGCGGCCACGGACCGGCGCCTGGTGCCCTATGGCGCGCTGGTGGCGACGTTCCACACCGGCCTCGGCTGCCTGCTCGGGCCGTCGCTGCTGTTCCTGGCGACACAGGCGCTGGTGCGATGACACCCGCACCGCTGCGCGCGCACGATCTGCTGTGGGTGTCTGAGATGCCCAGGGCGACGGACGGTGCGCCCCTGCCGGACTGGGCTATCGCGGCCTGCCGGCAAGGCGCACCCGTGGTCGTGCGGCGAGCACCGCGCGGAGCGGATGGCGCCGTGCCGGTTGGCCTGCGCGGCGGTGCACGGCACGAACGCTGCGCCGCCACAATCGATGCCCGCGCCATCACGCGCGTGGCTTCGCCGGAATCCCTCGCAACCGATGTGGCAACCATCGCGCCCGATGCACCGTTTGCCGCGCTGCGCACCCTGCGCACGCTGGCCGCGTCACTCGAAGCGCTCGGCTGGGCATGGGGCCCAACTGGCGGTGCAGGCTTCGCGCTCGCCAGCGGCCTGCCTGTCCTGCACGCGGACAGTGATCTCGATCTGGTCGTGCGCATGCCGCATGCGCCGTCGACCGCGCAACGCGAGCGCCTGGGCGATCTGCTGCAAGCCGCGGAGTGCCGCGTCGACCTGCAGATCGATACCGGCCACGGCGGCTTCGCGCTGCAGGATTGGCTAACTTCGTGGCTGGCCTCGCCGCACCAGACGCTGCTCAAGACCGATCACGGCCCACGCCTGGTCGCCGATCCATGGGACGACGCGGCATGAGCGTGCTGTTCACCTTTCCGGGCCAGGGCAGCCAGCGGGCGGGCATGCTGCATGGGTTGCCGGACGACCCGGCTGCGGCACAAGCGCTGGCCGAAGCCGGTGACGTACTCGGCATCGATCCGCTCACGCTCGACACGGCGCAGGCGTTGCGGTCGACCGTCTCCGTGCAACTCTGCCTGCTGATCGCGGGCGTAGCGGTGGCCCGCACGCTCATCCGCCGCGACGCCGCGCCGGACATGGTGGCTGGCCTGTCGATCGGGGCATGGCCTGCAGCGGTGGTGGCCGGCGTGCTGGAGTTCAGCGATGCGCTGCGGCTGGTGCGCTTGCGCGGGCAGCTCATGGAGGGTGCATACCCGAGCGGCCACGGCATGGTGGCCGTCGTCGGCCTAGCCGAGCCACAGGTGAGTGCCATCGTTGCGCAGGTCCACTCGGCGGCGACGCCCGCCTATGTCGCCAACCTGAATGCGGAGCGACAGATCGTTGTAGCGGGCAACGATGCCGCACTCGCGCAAGTGATGGCACTCGCGCCAGCGCAAGGCGCATCGGCGGCGACGCGGCTGTGCATGGCGGTGCCGTCGCACTGTCCGCTGCTCGCCGCGCAGGCGGCCGAGCTGGCGGCGGCCGCATTGCAAGTGACCGTCCACGCGCCTCAACGCACCTACGTGAGCAGCAGCCGCGCACGCGCGCTCCTGCGTGCCGATCTCATCGTCAATGATCTCGCCTGGAACATGGCGCGGCCCGTGCTGTGGCATGACACGCTGCGGCACGCGCTCGAACGCGGCGCACGCATCGCGGTGGAAGTGCCGGGGGCGGGAAAACTGACGCGTCTGGCGCAAGGCATCTTCTCAGACGATGCGGCGCTCGATACCGGCACCGGGCTCGACGCGGTGCGGGTACGGATACAACGACATGCGCGCGCCGATGGCAGGTGAGGCTGGATCGCCATGGGAAACGGGGCTTCGCGCCCCGTTTCTTTTTGCCTGAGCGCCCTTCTCCCGACTCGCTGCAGCAGTCGATCGGTATCGCCACCTCGCCGGGTATACCCGATGTTGCAAGGCGGTTTGCGCACGCCGATACTTCGCAAACATATTTGCGTATATCTTATATACGCAAATCTGCTTGCCTCGTCAGACGCATCCATTCTCCAAAGGGGTCGCTCATGAAATTCGCTGCAAAACTGGTCGCGGCGGTACTCGTCGCTGCGTCGTTTGTTGGTCAGGCCGCGCGGGCCGAAACGTTGCTGGTCGCGTGCGATACGGCCTTCGTGCCGTTCGAGTTCAAGCAGGGCGACCAGTACGTCGGCTTCGACATCGACCTGTGGAAAGAGGTCGCCAAGGACGCCAAGCTCGACTACAAGCTGCAGCCGATGGATTTCAACGGCATCCTGCCCGCGCTGCAGACGCGCAACGTGGACGTTGCGCTGGCCGGCATCACCATCAAGGACGAGCGCAAGAAGATCGTCGATTTCTCCGACGGCTACTACGACAGCGGCTTCCTGCTGATGGTCCCGGCGGCCAGCACCATCAAGAGCGCCGATGACCTGAAGGGCAAATCGCTCGCCATCAAGACCGGCACCTCCGCCGCCGACTACGCCAAGGCGCACTTTGCCGGCACGGAGCTGCGCCAGTTCCCGAACATCGACAACGCGTATCTGGAGCTGGCCACCGGCCGCGTTGATGCCGCCATGCACGACACGCCCAACGTGCTCTATTACATCAACACGGTCGGCAAGGGCCGCGTGAAGGCGGTGGGCCAGCAGATGATGGCGCACCAGTACGGCATCGCCTTCCCGAAGGGCAGCCCGCTGGTGGCCAAGGTCAACGCGGCCCTGGCGAAGATCAAGGCCGACGGCCGCTACGCGGCGATCTACAAGAAGTGGTTCGGCACCGAGCCGGTCAAGCTCTGATGCCGCACGGGCTGGAGATCGTTCATGGAGTTTGATCTGTCGGTCGTCATCGACGCGCTGCCGGCCCTCTTCCAGGGGGCCCGCCTGACGGTGCTGATCACGGCCATCGGGCTGGCCGGCGGCGTGCTCACAGGGCTGCTGTTCGGCCTGATGCGCGCGTACGGCAACACGCTGTGCCAGAAGATCGCCTTTGCCTACGTCGAGTTCGTGCGCGGCACGCCCATCGTCGTGCAGGTGATGTTCATCTACTTTGCGTTGCCGGTGCTGCTGCACATCCGCGTCGATGCGATGACCGCCGCGGTGGTCTCGATCATCGTCAACTCCGGCGCCTACATCGCCGAGATCGTGCGCGGTGCGTTCATCTCGGTGCCGCGCGGGCTGAAGGAGGCGGGGCTGGCGCTGGGCATGCCCGCGTGGCGCGTGCTGGCGTTCGTGATCGGCCCGGTCGCCCTGCGGCGCATGACGCCGCCGCTGGGCAACCAGTTCATCGTCAGCCTGAAGGACACGTCGCTGTTCATCGTGATCGGCGTGGGTGAACTCACGCGACAGGGGCAGGAGATCATGGCGTCGAACTTCCGTGCGGTGGAAATCTGGTCGGCCGTCGCGGTCATCTACCTGTGCATGATCGGCACGCTGACGTTCGGCCTGCGCACGATGGAAAAGAGGATGCGGATGCTATGACCGCCGTTAGCCACAACAGCCACAACCACATCGTTCAATTCAAGCGGGTCACCAAGCGCTTCGGCCAGACCACCGTGCTCGACGCGGTCGACCTGAACATTGGCACGGGTGAAGTCGTCGTGCTGATCGGCCCATCCGGCTCGGGCAAATCCACGCTGCTCCGCTGCATCAACGCGCTGGAGCAGATCGACGGCGGCGACCTGATCGTGGACGGCATCAGCGTGCTGAGCGGCGCCAAGAAGGTGCGCGAGATCCGGCAGGAAGCCGGCATGGTGTTCCAGCAATTCAACCTGTTCCCGCAGTTGACGGCCCTGGAGAACGTCGCGTTCGGGCCGAGGCAGGTGCGCGGCATGGCCAAGCACGAGGCCGAGGACCTCGCCCGCGAACTGCTCGCCAAAGTCGGGCTGGCCGCCCGTGCGGATCACTACCCCAGCGAGCTCTCCGGCGGCCAGCAGCAGCGCGTGGCCATTGCGCGCGCACTGGCGGTCAAACCCAAGCTCATGTTGTTTGACGAACCGACCTCCGCGCTCGATCCGGAACTGCGGCAGGAGGTGCTGCGCGTGATGCAGTCGCTGGCGGAAGAAGGCATGACCATGGTCGTGGTCACGCACGAGATGGCGTTCGCGCGTAAGGTGGGCACGCGCCTCATCTTCATGGAGCACGGCCACATCGCCGTCGACGGCCCTTCAGCGGCGATGCTGGATGCGTCGCCCAACCAGCGCTTGCGCGATTTTCTTCAACACGTCGAATGATTCCTGGCACATGCCATCACTAGCTTTTGTCGAGATTTCCGGCGCGCCGTTCGAGGCGGGCCAGGCGCTGGGCCGCTTTGGCGCCGGCGCCGTTCACCAGCACCTGTTGCAGACCGATGCCTGGCACAGCGTGATGCGCTGGCGCGGCAACCCAATGGCGGAGGCCATGGCCACGCTCGTGCGCGAACGCTTTCCGCGCATCTGGGCCGAACTGCAGGGCCTGGCAGATGGGCTGCAGGTGCCGTTTGAAGACGTGTTCCTCTGGAACTGCCGCGGCGATGTCTGGGCCGCCACCAACGATGGCTGCACGACGGTGCAGCTACCGGGCACGGGCCGTCGCCAGATCGCCCACAACGAAGACGGCGATCCCGGCTTTGCCGGACACTGCGCGCTCGCGCAATGCCGCATCGACGGCAGCCCGGGCTTTGCTGCGTTCGTCTATCCAGGCTCGCTGCCGGGCCATACCTTCGCCGTGACGGATGCCGGCCTGGCGATGGCCGTGAACAACCTGCGCCTGCGCAAGGTGGTGGCGGGCGTGCCACGCATGGTCCTGACACGTGCGGTGCTGGATGCCACCGATCTCAATGCAGCCGTGGCAGTGCTGCGCGACGCTCCCCGCGCGGGCGGCTTCCATCTCACGCTCGGGCATTGCGCAAACCCCGCGCTGCTGAGCGTCGAATTTGGCGCGCACGGCTGCTCGGTACTGGAAGTGTCCGAACCCTCCCTGCACGCCAATCATGCGATTCATCCGGCGCTGCGCAATGCCCCGCAGATCATCACCGGTTCTTCCCGCCACCGGCAGGTGCGCGGCGATGCGTTGCTGGCACAGCTGCGCGCAAGCGGCCAGGCCATCGACCCGCTCACGATCCTGGCCGACCAGGGGGATGCCGCCCTGCCCATCTATCGCGCCGACGCGCACGACCCGGACAACGAGAACACGCTGGCCACCGCCAACATCGCCATCCTCCCGACTCACATAGAATGGGCGGTTTACGAACATCCCGGGAGCCCGGCCCGGTATCGGATGGTCAATGGACACCCGCAAACAGAGGTCACGCCGTAAGACGGAGCAAGAGCCGGCGAGCACGCCATCGGCCGCCCAACCGCCGCGCAGTGTCGACGGCCTGCGCGAGCTCATCCTGCGCATCGGCCGCGACGAAGCCAACGTCTCGCTCGGCAGCAAGGCGCATACCGTGCTGGCCAAGCTGATCGAGCGCCCGGAAGAAGTCGCGGTGCGCACCATCACGGATCTGTCGGCATCGCTCGGCGTCAATGCATCGACGCTGACGCGCCTGGCCACCAAGCTCGGGTACACCGGGTTCGCCGATTTCCAGAACGTATTCCGCGACAGCTTGGCGCAGCGTCATCGGCATTTCTACAGCCAGCAGGCCGAGCGGCTGGTGACGGGCAAGAAGACGCGGGCGCAAGGGGCGCAGGCCGGCGGCGCCTCACCCGAGGTCGAAACGGTGGCGCAGCTCGCACGCGAGTCCATTGGCAATATCGAGCGGTGCCTATCGCAACTCGCACCAGCCGACCTGCGCGACGCGGCGCGCCTGCTGGCCAATGCGCGGCGCGTGCGCATCCATGGCCTGCGGCAGTTCAGTGCGCTGGCGAGCTTCCTCTGCTATGGCCTCGGCATGATCCGCACCGACGTCGCGCTCCTCGATACGCAGGGGCTGGGTGTGGCCGAGGGATTGGCGCAGTTGCAACCGGGCGACGTGGTGGTGGTCACCAGCGTCGCGCCCTACACGCGCAGCGTGGCTGAAGCCGCCGCCGCCGCTAGGCACGCCGGGCTGTCGGTGATTGCCTTGACCGACACGCTGGCCTCCCCGCTCGTACCGCACGCGGATCACGCCTTCCTGATCCCGCACGAAAGCAGCTTCTTCAGCAACAGCATGGGCGCCTACCTCGTGTTCTGCGAAGGGCTGCTCAATCTGGTGGCGACGCAGCTTGGCAAGCGGTCACTGCAGGCACTGGAGCGGCGGGAGCGGTTGATTACGGCGCTGGGGATCGAGGTGTCGTAACAAAAAACGGGGCGCTCGGCCCCGTTTTTTTTCGTTAAACGACTTCCCGCGTCTCCATGAACTGGATATCCGGAAAGCGCTCCTGCGTCAGCCGCAGATTCACCTGGCTCGGTGCCAGATAGACGTAGTCACCCGCGCCGTCCAGGGCCACGTTGTGGCCGGCCTTGTCGATCAGCTTGTCGATGTCTTCCGGCTTGCCCTTGAGCCAGCGCGCAGTGGCACATTCGTGCGGCTCGAAGATGGCATCAACGCCGTACTCATGCTCCAGGCGGTGCGCGATCGCGAAATCAGATTTTCCCTATATACGCTCCCACGCGGTCTCGGTAAAGAAAGCTCTTTCCCGCCGCTGAAAGAGCACGTCAATCTATGAGCCATCTTGAAAGAGAGATTGCAGCAAATGCATTGTTGCGCAGTAGGTATCAAGATCTGATCAATGATCGCTTTGGTCCTTGTTTCCATAGGCAACCGACACCGCGCGACATTGTCAAGCTGCTTGATCTGGAGGAGGTCGAGCGCCGCATCAACTGGCGACGGGCGCGGCTGCTTTTCGACGGGCGATCTCTGCAGTGGCTCGAAGATGGATCCGTTGCAAAGCACTGGCCGGCCATCTCGGGAAAACTTGGATTCAATGGGAAAGAGCACCAAACGCTAAAGGACGTCGGCCCCATTCCGGAAGGACTCTACATTGCATTGCAATCGGATTTTCAGAAATGGGAAGAAACGTCTTTCTTCAACCGTGCTGCGTGCATACTCAAGTTCTTCAACATCAAGGCCGGGCGCTGGCCCGGATGCACCATCGCATGGGGTACACGCCGCGTTGGATTGCGCCCAAACCCCGGAACCAATGTGTACGGCCGAGACAACTTCACCATTCACGGCGGCTGGTTTCCTGGCTCAATCGGGTGTATTGACCTAACCGACTCAATGGACGCATTTGCAAAGGAGTTCTTGCTTTATGCAAAGGACATGGAATTGGAAGTTCGCTACTAGAGTTGCCGCTGCGCTAATTCCCGGGCTTTTCTTCGTCATCATGCCAATCGAACTCTGGGGAGCCCTGACGGCACCGCAGGAATACCGCTTCGGCGGAGAAGGCCCAGCCGCTGGCATGTGGGCGTACAAATCGCAGGCCAACTATGTAACTTCGTGCACCGCGTCTTGGCTGACGAGCGGCATGGCACTCTGGGGGCTGCTAACCAGGCGGACAAGCCTTCTAGCCAGATGCCTGTGGTGTGTGTCGTTTCTGATTGTTTGGGCGCTAAACGTATTCGATGGAAGTCGACTGGAGTAGCAGCGCACAAAAGAAACGGGGCATCGCGCCCCGTTTCTTTTCGGCTTAAACGACTTCCCGCGTCTCCATGAACTGGATATCCGGAAACCGCTCTTGCGTCAGCCGCAGATTCACCTGGCTCGGTGCCAGATAGACGTAGTCACCCGCGCCGTCCAGGGCCACGTTGTGGCCGGCCTTGTCGATCAGCTTGTCGATGTCTTCCGGCTTGCCCTTGAGCCAGCGCGCAGTGGCACATTCGTGCGGCTCGAAGATGGCATCAACGCCGTACTCATGCTCCAGGCGGTGCGCCACCACATCGAACTGCAGCGTGCCGACGGCGCCCAGCACCAGGTCGTTCGACGACAGCGGACGGAACATCTGCGTCGCGCCTTCTTCGGCCAGCTGCTGCAAACCCTTCTGCAGTTGCTTGAGCCGGAGCGGGTTGTTCAGGCGCGCACGGCGGAAGTATTCCGGCGCAAACGACGGGATGCCAGTGAACTTGAGCAGCTCGCCTTCCGTAAAGGCATCGCCCAGGCGGATCGTGCCGTGGTTGGGCACGCCGATGATGTCGCCGGCGAAGGCCTCTTCGGTGGTGTTGCGGTCCTGCGCCATGAAGGTGATGGCGTTGTTGATGGCGACCGTCTTGCCGGTCGACACTTGCAGCAGCTTCATGCCGCGCTCGAAGCGGCCCGAGCACACGCGCACGAAGGCGATCCGGTCGCGGTGCTTCGGGTCCATGTTGGCCTGGATCTTGAAGACGAAGCCGGTGAACTTGTCTTCCATCGGCGTGACTTCGCGCGTTTCCGTGGGGCGTGCCAGCGGCTCGGGCGACTGGCCCACCAGCGCGTCGAGCAGCGACTGCACACCGAAGTTGTTCACCGCCGAGCCGAAGTACACCGGGCACTGCTTGCCGGACAGGAACGCCTCTTTGTCGAACGTGTGCGAAGCACCGCGCACGAGTTCGATATCGATGCGCAGCTCTTCCGCCTGCGAGCCGAGCACGCGATCCAGTTCAGGATTGTCCAAACCCTGGATCAGCCCGGCGGTGGCGCCCTTCTCGCTGTCGGCGTTGGGGTCGAACAGCTGCACCGTGTCGTTGACGAGGTGGTACACACCCTTGAACGACTTACCCATGCCGATCGGCCACGTCATCGGTGCGCACTGGATCTGCAGCACGCTTTCAATTTCATCGAGCAGCTCGATGGGCGCGCGGCCCTCGCGGTCGAGCTTGTTGATGAACGTGAGGATGGGCGTGTTGCGCAGGCGGCAGACGTTGAGCAGCTTGATGGTCTGCGCTTCCACGCCGTTGACGGAGTCGATCACCATGACGGCGGAGTCGACGGCCGTGAGCGTGCGGTACGTGTCTTCGGAGAAGTCTTCGTGGCCCGGCGTGTCGAGCAGGTTGACGATGTAGTCGCCCCCATCGTTCTGATACGGGAATTGCATCACCGAAGACGTGACCGAGATGCCGCGCTGCTTTTCCATCTCCATCCAGTCGGAGGTGGCGTGGCGGTTGGCCTTGCGCGCGCGCACGGCGCCGGCCATCTGGATGGCGCCGCCGAACCACAGCAGTTTTTCCGTCAACGTGGTTTTACCCGCGTCCGGGTGGGCAATGATGGCGAACGTCCGGCGGCGCCGGATCTCCTGCTGCAGCGTACTCACAGGCAAAAACCGAAAGGGAGAAGTGATGGATGCGCACGTGGCGTGTGCGCTGGCCGGCGGGTCATCCCGGCGGCCGAGGGCGTGCCCGCTGGACGGGCAGCCGAGATTGTACGCGATTGCCGCCCTTGCTTAGGATCAACTGATCTGACTGGCAAGCCGGGGAAACTCCGTAGGAACTGTCCACCGGATGGGCGAGACCAAACTGTTGTCGGAATGCTCCGACAACCCTTTCGGAGACGGTGTTATCGAAGTTGTCATAGTGCTCCCGTATCGTGGAGCCCATCGCGAAAGCCCGATCTTGGGCATTCGTGGCGATACCTGAAGCAGTCAGAAGCAAGGAGTCAAACACGTGCGTAATCCAATCCATGCGCGAACCCCTGTGGATCCCGCGGTGCAACGCATTCTGGACATCACCCGCAAGGCCTGGCAGCTCGATGCCGAGAGCCTGCAGGCGGCACGCCGGCAACGCGCGGCGCAGCGCCGCAAGCGCATCCAGGCAATCCCGCAGGACAGCCTGCGGGCCCTGGCCGGACTCGCCCTGCAAGCCGAGATCTGGGCCGCGCGCAAGACCGTGGTGACGGTCGGCTGAGCGCCATTCCACTTCAATAAGCCAGGCCACCTCGGTGGCCTTTTTCTTTGGGCGCTCGAGATGACGAGCGCGTCGGGCTTGCTGCCCTGCCCGATCAGGTTTCGGTAGCGTGCGTCTTGTGCGAACCTTCCTCGGCATCGGTGCTGCCGTATTCCTCCAACCGGTTGTACAGGGTCTTCAGGCTGATGCCGAGCAGTTCGGCGGCGCGCTTCTTCACGCCGCCGCATTGCTCCAGCGTGGCCAGGATGAGCTTCTTGTCCGCGCTCGCCAGCGAGGTACCGACCGGGATGGTGAGCGTGGAGCCGGACGACGCCTGCGTGGCCGACACCTGCAGCGGCACGGCGTCGGTGCTGATGCCGTTGTCGTCGGACATGATGAACGCGCGCTGCACATAGTTGCGCAGCTCGCGCACGTTGCCGGGCCAGTTATAGGCGCGCAGCGTGCCCATGGCCGGGGGCAGGAAGGTCTTCTTGGTGCCGTTCTGCGCGTTGAGCTGGTCCAGGAAATGCTGCGCCAGCAGCTCGACGTCCTTGCCGCGCTCGCGCAGCGGCGGCAGCTGCATCGGGAACACGTTCAGGCGGTGGTACAGGTCGGCGCGCAGCTTGCCCTCGGCCACGGCCTCTTCGGGGTCGCGGTTGGTGGCGGCGATCACGCGCACATCGGTGTCGATCTCGCGGTTGGTGCCCACGCGCATGAACACGCCGGTCTCCAGCACGCGCAGGAGCTTGACCTGCAGCTCGATCGGCATCTCGGTAATCTCGTCGAGGAGCAGCGTGCCGCCGTCGGCGCGTTCGAAGTAGCCCTTGTGCTGGCGGTCGGCGCCGGTAAAGCTGCCGCGCTCGTGGCCGAACATCTCCGACTCGATCAGGTTGGGCGAGATGGCGCCGCAGTTGACCGGCAGGAAGGGCTGCTTGCGGCGCAGGCTGAGGTCGTGGATGGTCTGCGCGGCCAGTTCCTTGCCGGTGCCGGATTCGCCGATGAGCAGCACCGTCGCCTCGGTGGGCGCCACGCGGCTGACCTGGTCGTATAGCGCTTGCATGACCGGCGAGTTGCCGAGCATCTGGCCGAACAGGCCCAGGCGGCGCAGCTCGCCGCGCAGCGTGCCGATCTCGGCCTTGAGATCGCCCGGGCGCGGAATGCGCGCAAGGATGGATTTGAGCCGCTGGAAGTTGACCGGCTTGACGAGATAGTCCGCCGCGCCCATGCGCAGCGCCTCCACCGCCGTCTCCACGCTGGCGTGGCCGGTCATGACGATGATCTCGGTGCCCGAATGCGCGGGGATGTCTTCCATCAGGTCCATGCCGTTGCCGTCGGGCAGCAGCAGGTCGATCAGCACCGCATCGGGGCTGTGGCGCGACATCTGGATGCGCGCATCGCGCAGCGAGCCGGCCAGTGCGGTGGTGAAGCCTTCGGTGCTCACCAGCTCGCCCAGGGCGGTGCGGGCGCTGGCATCGTCTTCGACAATCAGGATGTGTGGCATTGGGTCTCGATAAGCAGGCCGGCCTGCATGGCCGGCAGCACGGTGCGTCACGCACGATCGGCGGTCGGCGGCGCAAGAAACATTCCACGGTGTGCGGTGCCAGGCACGCGCAAGCGGATGGGCCGGCCCGTGTTATCGATCGGTAATTTTTACACCCGCGTGCAAGAAAAGGCTTCGATACATCACCCCGCGCAGCACCACCGCCCCGCATGCATTGCTTTCAGGATAGATGAGAACCCCGGCCCGGCACCACCCCATGCGGCCCAGGGCCATTGCCCGCCGCGCCGTGCGCGGAAGCCATGCGCGGCGCGGGTTTCGGACGTGCACCTTGTCAGCGTTTGGCCGACAGGATGGCCGAACTGTCAGCGCATGACCGACATACAGCACATGGCGACCGCCACCATAATGGGTTCACTTTTCACCACATTGTGACGGGATGACGACGCGCCAAGTACCCAGGAGACCACGCCACTGAAGGCGTCTCCCACACGCGCCCCCCCCGTTGCGACGAGCACGACACGAGGGAGCCATGTCCTTGAGCGAAGCCTTCGCCGACGATCGCGCAGTCTCCACCGGGCACCTGCCCTACCCCGCCGCCTACGCCAGCCGCGCTGGCGCAGACCTTGTCGACGCCTTTGATGACGTCGACGCCACACCCGACACCGTTAGCACGCCCCCCATCGCCGCGCCGGATTTCGGGCACCTGTATGGCCGCTGCGCCGCGATGCGCGCGCTCTATCGCCAGATCGGCAAGGTCGCAGGCACGCTGGCCACGGTGCTGATCCTGGGCGAGTCGGGCACCGGCAAGGAGCTGATCGCGCGCACCGTGCACGACCTGAGCCCGCGCGCGGACCGCGCCTTCGTCGCCGTCAACTGCGGCGCGATTTCGCCCAACCTGATCGAATCGGAGCTGTTCGGGCACGAAAAGGGCAGCTTCACCGGCGCCAGCGGCCGCCACACCGGCTACTTCGAGCACGCCTGCGGCGGCACGATCTTCCTCGACGAGATCACCGAGATGCCGCTGGAGATGCAGGTCAAGCTGTTGCGCGTGCTGGAGAGCGGCGCTTTCATGCGCGTGGGCGGCACCGAGCCGATCCAGACGCGCGTGCGCATCGTCGCCGCCACCAACCGCAGCCTGCAGGACGCGGTGGCCGACGGCGCCTTGCGCGAAGACCTGATGTACCGCCTGGCCGTGGTGCCGCTGCACGTGCCGCCGCTGCGCGAGCGCGACGGCGACCTCGAAGACCTTGCCCTGCACTTCCTGGCGCAGTTCAACGACGCGCACCAGACCGACAAGACCTTCTCGCACGCGGCGCTGGCGGCACTGCGCCTGCACGCATGGCCGGGCAACGTGCGCGAGCTGCGCAACGCCGTGCAACGCGGCTACATCCTCGGTGAGAAGACGCTCGAGCTGGCCGCGCCGATTGCCGTGGTGCGCGCGCCGACGCGCCTGTCTGTCCGGCAAGGCGTGTTGAGCGTGCCGGTGGGGGTGACGTTGGCCGAAGCGCAGCGCGCGATGATCCTCGCCACGCTCGAGCACTTCCAGGGCGACAAGCGCCAGGCCGCCAAGACCCTCGGCGTGAGCCTGAAGACGCTCTACAACCGGCTCGACCTGTACCAGAGCGCCGACGCCGTCGCGGCGTTGTCTGCCTGAGCCTTCGCGCGCCGCCTGCGGCGCATCGCCCTGCTGCCTGGCGCGCGCCCATGCTGATGCAGCGGCGTGCGCGCACCGCACATCCCCCTGTCATGTGCTGGCAACAAAACGCCTATAAAAACGACATGCGCGTGTAGAAGCGATCTTGCCGATCGCCCGCAAAGCCTGATGGGGAGTGGCTCCGCTTCGGTGGCATAGCCTTTGCATCGATGAGGGCACGCCGGCCGGCATGGCCGGCATCCACCCATCATGGAGGCAAGGCGAATGGTCAAGGCCGCTCTGGAAATGCGTGCGAAGCAGCATCTCGCGCTGACACCACGGTTGCAGCAGTCGGTAAAGCTGCTGCAGTTGTCCGCAACCGAATTTGCGCAGGAAATGCAAGAAGCGCTCGCCAGCAATCCGTTCCTGGAAGAGGTCGAAGAAACGGGTACGCCGCGTGAAGCGGCGCGCGCGGGCGACACCGTGTCGAGCGACGAAACGGATCGCGTGGCCGCGACTGACGACGCAGCGGCCGAGACCACCACCAGCGCCATCGAGACCGACCCGGCCATCGCTGCGTCCGACGAGTTCCCCGCCGACTTCGGCAGCTACACCAGCTACGGCAGCGCCCGCCACGGCGACGGCGAAGACAGCGACATCGGCGAATGGGTGCACGCCATGCCCAGCCTGCGCGACCACCTGCACCAGGAACTGCTGAGCTATCGGCTGACCGAGCGCGATTGCCTGCTGGCGCAGACCGTGATCGAGGCGCTGGACGACGACGGTTACCTGCGCCAGCTGCTGACCGAGTTGATGCCGCTGGCGCCGGTCGAGCCCGCGCCCACCGAGAAGGAAATGCAGATCGCGCTGGCGCTGGTGCAGAGCCTGGACCCGCCCGGCGTGGCCGCGCGCGACCTGGCCGAATGCCTGCGCCTGCAGATCGAGGCCCGCCCGGCCAGCAGTGCGTACGGCAGCGAGGCCGAAGAGCGCATCCAGGAGGTCGCGCAAGACATCGTGCGCAGCCACCTGCCGCACCTGGCCAAGCGCGAGTTCACGCAGATCCGCCGCGCGGTCGGCTGCGACGAAAACGAACTGCGCGAGGCCTGCGCACTGATCCGCACGCTGGACCCGCGCCCCGGGCTGCGCTTTTCGCAGGCGCAGGCGGGCTATGTGGTGCCGGACGTGATCGTCGCCAAGATCCGGGGCAAGTGGGTGGCCATCACCAACCCGGCGGTGGCGCCGTGCGCGCGCATCAACAAGGTCTACGCCGAACTGTTTGCGCAGTCGCGCGGCCACCACCGCACGCCGCTGGCGCACCAGTTGCAGGAGGCGCGCTGGCTGATCCGCAACGCGCAGCAGCGCTTCGCCACCATCGGCCGCGTGGCCGAGGCCATCGTCGCGCACCAGAAGCACTTCCTGGAATACGGCGAGGTGGCGATGCGCCCGCTGGTGCTGCGCGACGTGGCCGACGAACTCGGCCTGCACGAGTCGACCATCTCGCGCGCCACCGGCAACAAGTACATGGCCACGCCGCGCGGCATCTTCGAGTTCAAGTACTTCTTCTCGCGCCAGCTCGCCACCGATACGGGCGGCGCGTGCTCGGCGGCATCGGTGCGGGCGCTGCTCAAGGAGATGATCGAGGCCGAGGATGCGCAGGCACCGCTGTCCGATGTGTCGCTCGCCAAGATGCTGGCCGAGCAGGGCGTGATCGTGGCGCGCCGCACGGTGGCCAAGTATCGCGGCCTGATGCGCATCGCCCCGGCCGAACTCCGGCGCCAGGTCTGACCCAGGAACCCTACGTGCGCACGCTACCGCTCGACCGCGAACTCGCCTACACGCCCACCGCGTTGGCTGCCCCGCTGCACCTGGCCGACGTGACCATGTTCTGGGCGGCGGAGAGCGGCGGCGTCAAACGGTATCTGCGCGCCAAGCACGATTTCCTGCAGACGACGGCCCACTGGCGGCACACGCTGGTGGTGCCCGGCACGGCCGACGATGCGAGCAACACGGTCGCGGTGGTGCCGGGCGTGCCGGTGCCGTTCTCGGCAGGCTACCGTGCGCCACTGCGCTGTGGGCCGGCCGAGCGAGCGCTGCGCGCGCTGTCGCCCGACCTGATCGAGGCGGGCGATCCGTACCGGCTCGCCTGGTCCGCCCTGCATGCGGGCGCGCGCCTGCAGGTGCCGGTGGTGGCGTTCTATCACTCCGATCTGCCGGCCTTCTTCCGGCGCCTGGCCGGGCCGGCGGCAGAACAGGCAGCGGCCGCCTACGTGCGCCACCTGTATCCGCGCTTCGACACGGTGTTCGCGCCCAGCCGCTACATCGCCGACAAGCTGGCCGACCTCGGTGTCGCGCGCGTCGAACTGCAGCCGCTGGGGGTCGATACGCGGCTGTTCCATCCGGCCCGCCGCTCGCTGCGCTGGCGCGCCCAACTCGGCCTGCCGCGCGATGCGCGCGTGCTGCTCTACGTTGGCCGCTATGCGCCCGAGAAGAACCTCGACGTGCTGTGCGATGCCGTCGATCGACTGAACGACGGCACCACGCTGGTCACCATTGGCGCCGGCCCCACACCGCCAAGCGGGCGCCACGTGCGCGCGCTGCCGTATGAAGGCGACGCACACCAGCTGGCCGCCGCCATGGCCAGCGCGGATGCCTTCGTCCATGCCGGCGATCAGGAAACCTTCGGCCTGGTCGCGCTGGAAGCGATGGCCAGCGGCGTGCCCGTGGTTGCATGTGCCGTGGGTGGCCTGGGCGAATTGGTCAACGACGCGGTCGGCCACGCTGTGCCGCACTGTCGTGCCGGCGACTTTGCCGATGCGCTGCAAGCGCTCGCGCAGCGCGACCCGGTGGTGCTGGCCCACGCGGCGCGCCGCCACGCCCTGCGCTATGACTGGCACGCGGTATTGCCGCAACTGGTGGCGCGCTATCAGGCGCTGGCGGGACGCCGGCCGGCCGATCTCGCCGCCAACAGCGTCCTGCCGATGCGCGCGCGCCTGCATGAAGCACTGAGTGCGGCACTCGGACGATGAGCCCCATGTCGCGCTATCTCGTGGTCGCCATGCACGACGTCACGCCTGCCACCTGGCCGGCGTGCAGCGTGCTGCTGTCTGCGCTGGATGAGGTGTGCCCGGTGCCGAAATCGCTGCTGGTGATTCCCAATTTCCACCGCGGCCCGACCGCGCGCAGCAGCGAGCGCTTCTGCCGCGTCATGACCGAGCATGTGGAACAAGGCGACGAGCTGGTCCTGCACGGCTACACCCACCTCGACGACCAGCCGCCGGGCGACTTTGTCGACCAGCTGATCCGCACGCGCTATACCGCGGGCGAGGGCGAGTTCTCCGCCATCCCGCTGCATGCTGCCCGTTCTCGCTTGGAGGCTGGCGCTGCCTGGTTTGCCGCCAACGGCTGGCCGCTACACGGCTTTGTCGCGCCCGCGTGGCTGATGAATGCGGCCACGTGGCAGGTGCTCGATCAGCTGCCGCTGCGCTACACCACCACGCTGCGGCGCTTTCACTTGCTGCACCCGAACCGCCCGCTGGCCGCGCCCTGCCTAACCTACAGCGTGCGCACCACGCCGCGCCGCCTGCTCTCGCGCCACTACCTGCGCTGGCTGGCGCAACAGCACGCGCAGTCGCCGCTGCTGCGGCTCGGCTTACATCCATCCGATGCGGCATATCCGGATGTCATCCGGCATTGGCAAGACCTGCTGGCCGCATGCCTGGAGACGCGCACGCCGGTCACCAAGAACGGCTTTGCACAGGTGTGTGCGCAGGCATTGATGGGCGGCACGGAGGTCGCGCTGGACGGACGGGCGCAGGCCTCGTACTGAGTCCATTGGTCGGACCGCCGCGCAGGCAGCGGCCCGTCAGGCCCCAGCTCTCAGTTGGCCGGTGCAATGATTGTGGCGACCCCGCCCATCGCAATCTTGACCAATCCAACGTTTGGCGCGAACCACAACGTTCCCTGGCCAACCGAGTCGATCGAGAACGGTATCCCGTTGAAGTTCGAGCGCCGCACCGACACATTCAGCTTGCATGCCTGGCTGTAGGAAACGTTGCCTACCGTCACGCTTTCGCGGCCGGCATACGTCAAGGTCAGCTCCTTGATATAGCGCGAACTGAACGACGCACCCATCGGGGCCGTACCCCCCGCACGCTTGTCCAGCATCAGCAGCGTCATCGGGGTATTGAGCTTGAAACTGTCGACGGTTGGCACCACCGGCTGCAGAGCGGGTACCACCAACGGGAATATCGTAGCCTTGCCGCTCGAGATGGCCGAACGCAGTTGCTCCAGCGTCATTGGGGCGTAGGTATAGGCGTAGCGCTGCTGCGGATCGGTATCACCTGCGGAGGGATACGTGATTGCGCCGGCCGGCAGGTAGGGCGCGTTCGGCAGCATGTAGAGCGTGTGATGCTGATCGCTGCCGAGCACCTGATCAATGCGGTTACGCACATCAAGCGCGGTATAGGACTGGCCTTCGAACACTTGTTGCCCCTGGCCGGTGATCGTCGCAATTTCAACCTCGACCGGCACCGTGGTCGTCGCGGTGACATTGGCCGTCTTGCCCGTGGCAGGCACGGCAAAGCAATCCGAGCCCAACGACCCGCTATCGGCCGGCGAGACGATCCCGCCACCGTTGGTCGAACTGGAATCGCCGCCGCCGCAGGCCGTCACCAAACCCACCGCCACACACGCCAACGCAATCGCGCGCAACTTGCCCCGCATACTTCCCCCTAGGATTATTCTGATTGAGAAAAGGCGCGAGAATACGGCAGCGACTCCACAATGCGCTCACAGTCTCGTCCTGATTTTTTCTTAAATCAGACCTAGGCAAAATCGACTCTGCGCAGCCTCGTGCGTCAGCGCTTGGAGGGGCCGCTTGGGGCGTGGCGATTGCGCTCGATGTCGTCGGCGGTGCGGTTGGCGAGTTCGCGATCGCGGTCGACCTGGCCGGCCGCATAGCGCTCGCGCACCACGCATTCGATCCCCGGCGTGTCGTGCAGGTCGGTATCGATCATGCCGGCCTCGATATCGCGCGCGGCTTGCTCAATGTTGGCGCGTGGGCCGGACTGCTGCTCCTGGAGGTGCTGATCGCGCTCGTGCGGCAGGCACGGGCCGTGGATCGACGCGGTGCCTTCACGCTCGGGCCGGCCGAGCGTGGCGCTCACGCGTTCATGGGTGGTCGATGCGGCAGCCCGCTGGGCACCGGCGATCGAGGACGTAGAAGGCGCTGGCCCCTGCGCGGCCGCGTCTTCGCGCGTGACCGGACTGCGGACGGCGCCGCGTGCTGGCTGGTTCATGGCCCCTCCCCAGTAGATGGACTGGTGACACTGTGCTCACTGCAACCGCCGTGCCATGCGGGTTCCGGCCCCGCGTCGATCCCGCAATGCGCGCCGCGCCTGCCGCGCCGCGCACCCTCACGCGCGATTCCACGACCTGGCAAAGTCCCGTCGCGTAAGGGTTACATGGCCCATGTAACGATTGCCGGGGTCGCACCTCCAAGCCCAACCGGCCCCGCCAATCGCACAAAAGACGTCACGCAGAAATGGGTACGCCAGGCCGCCAGCCGCGTACCGTGTGCGGCACTCAGCCGGCACTCGCACGGCGGTTGCCCGGTGCCGGGCGCCGCTAACTGCGGGCCAGCGCGCGCAGGGCCCGTACTAGGTCGCGCGGCGACACCGGCTTGGGCAGGTGCGCCTGAAACCCGTTCGCCAGCGCGCGCGCGCGGTCGTGCGGCTGGGCGAACGCCGTCAGCGCAATCGCGGGGACGCGCGCTGTGCCGGCCGGCAGACGGTGCCGCTCCCACCCGCGGATCCGCTGCAGGATGGCGTACCCATCCTCATCCGGCAGCGCGATGTCGCACACCACCACGTGCGGCCGCTCGTGCTCGCCCCAGGCATCGAGCAACGCGATCGCCTCTGCGCCCGAACCCGCGCAGCCGACCTCGGCATGCACCTGGCCGAGCAGCGTCGCCAAGGCTTCGCGCGCATCGAGCTGGTCGTCGATCAGCAGGATGCGCATGCCTTCCAGCGACGGCAGCGGCCCGGGCCGCGCGGCTTCCTCGCTAAGCGCCCTGCTCACCTCGGCGCCGTCGTGCAGCGGCAGGACCACGGTGAAGACCGCGCCGCGCTGCTCGCCGTCGCTATAGGCATGGACCAGGCCGCCATGCAGCTCGGTCAGGCGCTTGACCAGCGCCAGCCCGAGACCGAGGCCGCCGGTGCGCCGCGTGTGCGTGCCATCGGCCTGCCGGAACGGGTCGAACAGGTGGGGCACGAAGGCCGGCGCAATGCCGCGTCCGTTGTCCCGCACGACAATGCGGGCCACATCGCCCGACACCTCGGCAGTCAACCAGACGTCGCCGCCTTCCTGCGTGAACTTGATGGCGTTGGCGAGCAGGTTCCAGACGATCTGCTGGATGCGGTCGGCGTCGCCGTTGATCTCCTGCGTGCCGAGCAACACGGTCTCATGCAGCGTGATGTGCCGCTCGGTCGCCTGCGCACGCACGCTGCCCAGCGCGCGCTCCAGCGCCATGCGCAGCGCGAAGGGCTGGCGCGTGAGCCGCAGCTTGCCGCTCATCACGCGCGTGGCGTCGAGCAGGTCTTCGATCAGTCGCACCTGTTGCGCGACACCGGTGCGGATGCCCGCCAGGGCGCGCTGCACCGGTTGCGGCCCGTCGGCCAGTTGGTTCTCCAGCACATAGGCCCAGCTCCGGATGCCGTTCAGCGGCGAGCGCAGCTCGTGCGACACCACCGCCAGGAACTGGTCGCGCGCATGCGCCGCGGCCTCGGCCTGCGCACGCGCGGCCTGCTCGCGCAGCAGCAACGCATCGCGCTCGCGTTCGGCCTCGGTGCGCTCGGTCACGTCGTAGATGATCAGCAGCGCCGATTCGATCTCGCCCTGCCGGTCGGCTTCCGGAATCACGCGCGCGCTGTAGTGCGCATGGTCGCGCGTGTCGCTGGGGTCCGCGTCGCCGGGCTCCAGGTGCAGCGCCAATGCCTGCTCCGTGCCGGCGGCGAGCGCGCGCCGGGCCGCCGCCTCCAGCGGTGCGGTCACGCGCGGCGGCAGGGACGACGCCGACAACGGCTCGCCGATCAGCGCAGCGGGTGGCAAACCAAACGCCGGCTCCACCGCGCGGTTGATGTAGACGCAGCGCAAGGCGCGATCGAGCCGGGCAATGATGTCTGGCGCGTTCTCGACCAACGTGACGAATTCGCGCTGGTGGCGAAAGCGCTCGCTGGCCACCTCGATGTCTTGCTCCGACATGGCCTGGCAGGCGACGGGTTCGTTCATGGCATCTCCACGGGACCGAGCGCGGCGTCACATGCAGCGGCATCGCAAGGCAACCCAACCAGATTTAGCAGGTTTTGTTCCCGGCACATGCGATGAACTGGCGCCGCAGCTCGGCTCGCTATACTTGCGCGATGTCATCCCAGCACATCGCCGCGGGGGCGCCCGCGCCCGGCTCGCCGCCCTCCGACACCAGCACACAGGCCGATCTCCAGGCATACGCCCAGGATCGTGAACACGTACAGGCCTGGCTTGACGCGCGTGCCGGCGGCGCGCGCGCGGTGGGGGCATCGACCCTGTCGCAATACCGCGTGGAAGCCGAGCGCTTGTGCTGGTATGCGCGCGCCACGTCCACGCCGATCGCACGCTGGCAGCGCCATGACGCCGTTGCCTATCTGCGCTTCCTGCAAGCCCCGCCCGCCTGGGCGATCAGCGCGCGCGGGCTGGATCGCGATGCGCCCGCGTGGACACCGCTGCGCGGGCCACTGTCGGCACGCTCGGTTCGCCAATGCAGCGTGATCGCGGCCAACCTCTGCGGTTGGCTGCAACGTACCGGCTATCTGCGTGCGAACCCGTTTCTCGATGACGACGCCATCGTCATCACCGTACCCGTTTCTGCGGACGAGGGGCTGCCGCCCTCACCACCACCTCCGCCGGCGCCCGATCTGTCAACGGGACTGTGCGGGCAGGACATGGCGTTGCTGATCGACGCCGTACGCGCACGCGTGGCGCTCGGGCGCGAAGCCCGCCTGCGCCAGGCGCGCGATGGCTTTCTGGCCGAGCTGCTGGTGCTCGCAGGTCTGCGCGTAGCCGAGCTGGTCGGCGCGCGCATGGCCGATGTGGCGCTGCACGCCGTGCCCGCCGCACAGCGGGCGGCCGATCCGGCGCTGCCGGCATCGGTCTGGCTGCTGTGCGTGGGCGCCGGCCGCGCACAGCGCTGGCTGCCATGCGACGCGCTGATGGCCCCCCTGCGCGCCTACCGCACCGCCTTCGGCCTGTCGCCGCTGCCATTGCCCGGCGAGACGACACCACTCTTGCTGTCGGTACGCAAGCGCTCACCACGGCGCGCCGACGGCACCATCATCGACTCGCCCGCGCTGCGGCGCGACTTTGGCGAGCGCCGCGGCATCGGCTCACGCTCGCAGCTCTTGCAGATCATCAAGGCCATGCTGGCCGAAACCGCCGCCCACGCGCGAGCGCTCGGCCACCCCGAGGCCGCCGCGCGACTCGCCTGTGCATCGCTGCGCGGCCTGCGCGGCGCCCACCTGCGCGAGCGCCTGGCAGCGGGGGAGTCGGCCGGCGACGTGGCGCAAGCCCTTGGCTTGGCCGCCCTGCCGCACACTGCCGTCCGCGCCCGCGAGGCCGATCTGGCTGCCAGCATCGCCGATGCGGCGCGCAGGCAGGCCACGCCGCCTGCCTGACATTTCTCCACACATCACGCAGAAATAGGTACGCAGGCGCCGCAGAGCATGCCGCCGCGTACCGAGGCCCGCAGCGCATCCGTTCAAGCGATTGCATGGCAGTGATGGCTTACCTCCACCGCAGAAACGGGTACGCCTCAGTGTTCGCCTCCACGGGGCAGGCACGCAGAAACGGGTACGCTTTGCCGGTGACGGGTGCGCAGAAACGGGTACGTTCCGCCGGCGACAACCCCGCAGAAACGGGTACGCCTCGCTGATGGCAAGCTCGCAGAAACGGGTACACCCTCCTTGCGCCGCCCCAATAAAAACGCGGACCAGCAGGTCCGCGTTGGGTGAGGCGATGGGCGACGGCCGAGGCTGGCGTCAGTGCCCGCCCGACAGATAGAAGAAGCGGAACAGGAAGATCGCCGAGATGATCCAGACGATCGCCCGCACCTCGCGCCAGCGTCCGCCGAACAGCTTGAGGCCCGAATACGTGATGAAGCCGAACGCCACGCCGTTGGCGATCGAATAGGTGAACGGCATCATCAGCGCGGTCAGCACGGCCGGGATGGATTCGGTGGTGTCGTCCCAGTTCAGGTCGACCAGCTCGCGCAACATCAGGCATGACACGTACAGCAGCGCGGGCGCCGTCGCGTAGGCCGGCACCACGCCGGCCAGCGGCGCGATGAACAGGCAGGCCAGGAACAGCACCGCCACCGTCAGCGCGGTCAGGCCGGTGCGGCCACCTGCCTGTACGCCGGCAGCGCTTTCGATATAGGCCGTGGTCGACGACGTGCCCAACAGCGAGCCCGCCACGATGGCGGTGCTATCGGCCAGCAGCGCCTTGTTCAGGCGGTCCATCTTGCCGGCCTTGAGCAGGCCCGCGCGGTTGGCCACGCCCATCAGCGTGCCGGTGGCATCGAACAGCTCAACCAGGAAGAACACCAGCACCACGTTGAGGATGCCGACCGACAGCGCGGCCTCGATGTCCAGGTGCAGCAGCGTCGGGGCAATCGACGGCGGCAGCGACACCACGCCGTGGAAGGTGTTGCCGGCAAAGAAGAAGCTCGCCACCGTCACCGCCAGGATGCCGATCAGGATCGCGCCCTTCACGCGCAGGTGGTCCAACGTCACGATCACGAAAAAGCCCAGCACCGACAGGATGACCGACGGCTGGTGCATGTCGCCCAGCGCCACCAGCGTGGCCGGGTTGCCGACCACCAGCCCCGCCCCGCGCAGCGACACGATGCCGAGGAACAGCCCGATGCCCGCCGTGATCGCAATGCGGATCGAATGCGGGATCCCGTTGACGATCATCTCGCGGATGCGGAACAGGCTCACCAGCATGAACAGGCAGCCCGAGATGAACACCGCGCCCAGTGCCGCCTGCCAGGTGAAGCCCATCCCCTTGACCACTGCATAGGCGAAGTACGCGTTCAGCCCCATGCCCGGCGCCATGGCGATCGGATAGTTGGCGTACATGCCCATGATGATCGTGCCGATCGCCGCCGCGATGCAGGTGGCGACGAACACCGCGTCGTGCGGCATGCCCGCATCGGCCAGGATGTTCGGGTTGACGAAGATGATGTACGCCATGGTGAGGAACGTCGTCAGGCCGGCCAGCACCTCGGTGCGGACGTTGGTCTGGTGTTCCTCGAGCTTGAAGATGCGCGCGAGCCAGGTCATGCGGGTGGTCTCCTCCCGTGATACACGGCGCGGGCAGGCGCGGGGTTGCACGCCGACCGCATGCGGTGCATGCGAATGGAATGATCGAAAACAAAGCGTCCGGCGGCGAGTCTGCCCCCGTTCGGGCTGCGCATGATGCCCGAAACATGCACGCTCTGCACGCCCAAATGCCACGCGACGCCTGGGTCGAAGGCATGGTACGGCAGGCCGGAAAGCGTACCCGTTTCTGCGAGCCTGAATTGGGGCGCAGATTTGCGGCAAATCCGCGTACCCGTTTCTGCATGCAGGTGCGCAGAAATGGGTACGCCCACGCCAAAAGGGATATCGGCGAAGCTTCGGCAGGCGCGTCGTGGAACCCCGTGTTCGCGAGCCCCGTACCTGTTTCTGCGAAGCCGCCGGCAAAACGGCACGCTGGCGTACCCATTTCTGCGGGGCGTGACGCAGAAACGGGTACGCATCGCTCGCGCCACATTCGCAGAACCAGGTACGCCTCCACGTTGCACTCTGCCGAGTTGGCCGCAGAAACGGGTACGCATTCACCGTCAGTCGGCACGCCAAGCCTTTGGCGGATAAGGGTTTTTACCCGCAGAAATAGGTACGCACGAGCGCCGTCATCGGCCACCGGCAGACCAAGCTCACGCATTCGTCCACAGCTTTCATCGCTGAAAGTAGAGATATGTCACTTCCGCTGGCCTGCGAGGCTCGACCTTTAGGGTCTGCGGCTTCGCAGAATCGGGTACG
This sequence comes from uncultured Ralstonia sp., assembly GCA_913056305.1. GTDB lineage: Bacteria > Pseudomonadota > Gammaproteobacteria > Burkholderiales > Burkholderiaceae > Ralstonia. Next base: position 5,513 of record CAJXMR010000015.1, on the reverse strand, counting down.
CTCGATTTTGCCGGCGTACTGACAAAGCGGGTGCTCGCTTTCGTTCGAGATAGTGGAGCTTTGCCATGGTCTTCCCTGCCTGGACATGGCGTCTCGCAGATTTGGGTACGCACCGCGACCCATGTCACCACCGCGCTCGGCGCAGAAATGGGTACGGCTGCATCCGTTGGCAATCCGGCGCATAGCCAGATCGCCCAACGCTCACGCAGAAACGGGTACAAGTGCATCCCCACGCGGGGAGTGACCGCTCTTGGAGGCGCCAATCTGTGGATAACCCTGTGGACAAGCCCATGTTGTCCCCGCAGATTCCGGTACGCCCCTTGCGCAGAAGCGGGTACGGTTTCGCGCAGAATCGAGTACGCGGCCCCGCAGAATCTGGTTCGGGTGTCCGCAGAATCGGGTTCGGAATTGACCCACGGACCCAGGCAGGGCAAGGCTTTGCGGGCGCCGTATACGGTTTACCTGTAGTAAACGTAGAAGTATCTATGACTTGTAGTAGGGAAAGACCGTCCGTGGACAACCCTTCAGGTTGCCCACCGCCGCTCTTCCCGCGACAACGAGGAAAAATCGGAAAACGTACCCAATTCTGCGTGACAAGGCGAAGGCGTTTTAGTACAAAGGCTCTGAACAAATCTTGCGCACCATGGTCACCAAACGCCTTACACCCAACGGGAAGCCGGACAACGATGCATCCGGCCGCATCATCATCCCTTCGGGAGGCCAGGTCATTGCCGCTCCAGAGAAGTTCCAGCGCCTGTTCGACGAGGCCCAGGCGATGGAGCGGGAAGATGCTTGGCAAAGCGGCGAGGTCGGTTTCCTCAGCCGCGCCAGCGTGCAAGTCACGCTGCCTTATCGCGCGCCCAAAGGTTCACCGCCCGTCTGGACCCGCTCGAGCGGCAACATCTCGCTGATGATCCAACCCGGCTACTTCACGCAGCAGCGTTCTGAACGCGCGAGCAACGGCCGGCAACGCATCGTTTCCGAAACGGTCTCCTTCGGCTATCCGTATGGTTCGTATCCGCGGTTGATGCTGGCCTGGATCGGCAAGGAAATCATGGCCAAGAAGAAGCGCGGCGAGTTCCAGGGGACGGTCGAGGACCGGCGCATCTCGCTGGGGAATTCGCTGTCGGAGTTCATGTACAACCTGGGCATCCCGATGGCGACCGGCGGCAAGCGTGGCACGATGACGCTTGTTCGCCAGCAGATGATCCGCCTGTTTTCTGCGACCATTGCGATCGTCCAGAACAAATCCGCGCCCAACCAAAACCAGAACCAAGAACCGTTGTCGATCGACCGCATCGGCTACTTGCTTGCGGATCAACTGTCGACTTGGTGGGATCCGATGCAGCCTGGGCAGGGCTCGATGTTTGAGAGCTTCGTGGTGCTGTCAGAACCGTTCTTCAACGAGCTCGTAAACCGGCCCGTGCCGGTGGACATGCGTGCGTTGAAGGCGCTCAAGCAATCGCCGTTCGCGCTCGATGTCTATTCGTGGCTGACCTATCGTTTCTTTACGATTCAGAAACGAACGGAGATTCCGTGGGAGGCGTTGCAAATGCAATTCGGCACGGAAACGGAAAGCGAACGGAAATTCCGCGCGCTGTTCCGCAAGGCATTGAAAGACGTGTTGGTCGTGTACCCGGACGCCAAGGTTGACGCGGATTCGTCCAAGGCGCTGATCCTGCAGCCATCGCGTACAAGCGTGCGGAAGCTCGCCTAGTTGCGATGCGAGTGCACACGAAAAAGGGGAGCCGAAGCTCCCCTTTTTTTGCGTTTCAGGCCTGTCGGCCCGAGACACTTATTCCGGCTTGATCGCCGAGGCTTGCAGACCCTTCGGGCCCTGCTTCACCTCGAAGGAGACCTTCTGGCCGTCCTTCAGGGTCTTGAAACCCGAACCCTGAATTTCGGAGAAGTGCGCGAACAGATCTGCGCCGCCGCCGTCCGGAGTGATAAAGCCGAAGCCTTTGGTTTCGTTAAACCATTTGACAGTACCCGTGGCCATGCAAAAATTCCTTTAAAAATCTAAAAACCAACTTAACGTCACACAGCCGATCCGGACATCGCGACGGAGAACTCCGGCTGATTCCGAATCCCGCGTTGACAAAGTCTTGAGACGACTGTCTAAGCATCATAACCAGTTTGTGAGCCAGTGTCGATGGCCCTCATTTTGGGGAAATGTCGCTTTTCCGCACTCTCGAGTAAACACCTAGGCGCATTTAGTGCGTAGTGCGGGCGGCATAACTTTCCTTCAACTTCTTGGCGAAGCCCGATGTCAGAACGTCACGTTGGCCGTGCTCCCATCGTTTCACGGCATACATATTTTTTGAAAGTTACCGAACTTGTGTTTTCTTCGTAACTTCCCTATCATGGCCGCCAGAGACTTTCAGCGCTGAAAGTGGAGGAACCAGTGAGCGCCAAGATCGTGACGGTATTCAATCAGAAGGGCGGGTGCGGCAAGACAACCGTCAGCATGCACATCGCCGGGACCTTGGGAGTACGGGGTCGCAAAACCTTGCTGGTCGACATGGACGAGCAAGGTACGGCCACCCGCTGGGCTGCACAGGCCCCTGATGACAAGCCCTTCCCCGCATCTGTGATCGGCCTCGCGCCCTCCGGGGGCGCAATGCACCGGGAGGTCCGCAAGTTTGTGGCGGACTACGACTACATCGTTGTGGATTGTCCGCCGGCGGTCCATTCACCGGCATCGTCGAGCGCGCTGCTGATTTCCGACATCGCGATCATTCCGGTCGTCCCGTCTCCGCCCGATCTGTGGGCTGCGGTGGCCGCCAAGGCGCTGGCTCAACAAGCCCAGGTGACCAACGAAACGCTACGCGTACGCGTTCTCGCCAACATGGTTCAGCGGCGCGTGTCGCTTGCAAAGCAGGCGATCGAGATCTTGGGTGATGATGGAGATATTCCGTTGATGGATTCCATGATCGGTTCGCGCTCGGCGTTTCGCGAGTGCCAGGCGATCGGGGCCACCGTGCATGGGGTGCCCGGTGCACGCGAAGCCATTGGTGAGATCGACATCATGGTTGACGAGGTATTGCAGCTGTTGCATGAGGAGCGGGTATGAGCGCCAAGCTGAAATCGCTCAAGGATGGAATGCTGGCGGGAATCGCGGCGGAGAAGACTAAGGCCGCGCCAGTTGACCGGTTTGCGCTCGCTGAGCAGGCCATCACGTCGCATCCTCGTGGTTTGCTTGGACAACCCGTACGCCCGGCTTTCAGCGCTGAAAGTGCGGCGCCGCCGAGCACGGAACGGCGTGTCATCCGGGTTTCTCTTGATCGGTTGCAAGAGAATCCGCTCAATGCCCGTCGGATCTATGACCCACAGATCGTCCAGGAGCGGGCGGCATCCATTGCCACGCACGGCCAACAGACCCCCGGCCTGGCGGCACCCGACCCCACGAGGCCGGGCTGGTACGTCCTGATCGATGGTCACTACCGCAAGCGTGCGCTGGCGGCGGCTGGCAAGACCGAGATGGAGTGCTTCATCGAGGCAGGCCTGTCGGACATTGACTTCTATCGCTTATCGTTCGTGCTGAACGAACAGCGGTCGGGGCAATCGGTGCTGGATAACGCGATCGCCTGGCGCCAACTTCTTGATGAAGGGAAAGTAAAAAAAGAAGAAGATATTTGTGAGATTACCGGCGTATCAGCGGGCACGGTCAACAAGACGCTGGCTTTGCTGAAACTACCGGAGAGCGTGCTCGACGTCATGAAAGAGCGTCCCGCGGGGATTGGGATCGCGACGGGCTATGAGCTGACGCTGTACTTCAAGAGCGCTGGCGAGGAAAAAACGCGTGAGCTTGTCCACCGCGTCTTGGAGGAGGGCCTTTCTAGTCGCGATGTCGAGCAGATCCGTAAAGTTGTGCAGGAAGGGCGGACCCGCAAAGTCAAGGAAGTGAGCCGCCAATACAAAATTCGCAACGATCGAGGCGACCTGCTTGGGACCATCAAGGAATGGGATTCCGGCCGCGTGATGCTCGACGTCAAGCTGGATGACCGCGCGGCGCGTGAGTCCTTGGTGGAAGCACTGAAAAGCCGCTTCGGACTGGATGTTGCGCTGCTGTAGCGTCAGATATGCAATGTTGCAAAAAGCGCCTTTTAAGGCGCTTTTTTGTTGCCCGCGTCTTTTCGGAAAGGTTGTTCGGGTGCCTGCCGTACCCATTTCTGCGTGGTGCTGGAGTCCTCTTCAGCGGCGCGCTGCATCAGGTCCCGCGGCCAGGTGATGTGGGGTCCATGCGCAAAAAGCGCGCACTCCCGCTCTCAAAGTGATGCTCAAACTATATCGACTCTCTATTTGAATAATGAATTATACAAGTGGCTATTGGATGTTTATAACCCTTGTGGTACACTATTCGAACATCAATTTGGGGATGCGATGGCGCGACCTTCCCAGCTGTTCTCCGCTGAGCAGACGCAGCGGATCGCCGAGGTGATCCAGCGGCTCGATGTGGCTTTTCCTCATGACAACGGCATCTTTCTTGACGAGGTCATCGACGGCATCCGTCGTATCACGCGGCAAGTCCATGGCGCGCGCCGCTACGCGCAGTGGTTGGTGGAAGCGGGTGCGCGACGGCGGCCGAGCAACACCACGCTACAGAAGGCTGTGGACCGAGCCCGTGGGCGCGAAGAAGGGACCGGGGGCAATGCGCCGGATGCCGTGGAGCTCTGGCCGATCCCGTGGGCTCCCGCAGAAACGGGTACGGTCACTGACCGCGGCGCCCGTGCGGCGCGCGACCTGGTCGCATCCCATGCCATCGGTGCGCCGGGTGCGGGCGGGGAGTGGATGGAAGCCCGTATCCGGGCCGAGGTGGCTGAACGCGCGTTGGAGCACGAGGCTGCGCGCAACCGGCAACTGCAGGCGGCGATGGCGGACTTGGAGCGTCGGCTTGGCGAGGCGCTGGCCACGGCGGCGCCAGTCTCGCCAGCTTTGACGGACGAAGCGCTACAGCGCCTGCAGCGGACTGTCGAGACGGTCTCCCGGCTGGAAGGCGCCGCAGATGCGTTGGCCGGCACCGAGCGTTTTCTGCGCTTGCAAAACGACGCTGTGCGTCAGCAGACGCAGAATGAGGCGGAACAACTGCGCCAGCGTATTCGCGTGCTGGAAGCCGAGGTGGCGCAGCTTCGCGCCCAGATCGAGGCCTATCGTCGGGCGCCCGAGCGCGCCGCACCTGTCTCGCGCGGCTGGGTCAAACCGTCTTCCTGATGCGCCGTTAGCGTGCACTTACTGGTACGTTGCCTCCCTTAAAGACGTCGAGTGCCTCGCAGAATTGGGTACGCTTTTCGACTTTCGGCGCTGAAAGTCGGGGGTAGCGACGTTGCAAGCGGTTGTAGAAACAACCCCATCTGGGCGATACGAGCTGCGGACGATCACGCTGCCGGGCCCGTCCCCGCAAAGGGCAACCGCCTGGGCACATGACTTGCTCATGACGCTGAGTCGCATTGATGGAGTCGTCATGAACGAGAAGATCACCAAGGCCGTGTTTCCCGTGGCGGGGCTCGGTACAC
>CAJXMR010000014.1 GCA_913056305.1 uncultured Ralstonia sp. | reverse complement strand
TCAGATCGAGGATGCGTCGCTCGAATCGAGACAGGCCGGACCAATGTATGGCTGCCTCAATGGGGTGATATGCGACCTTGGTGCGGGAGCCCGAAGCGCGTGCCTTGTCCATGTGCAAAAACCTCCTCCCCAACCGACGCCAACTCAGGACATTTCTTTTCCTCAAAGGAAGAACGCGCGGCGCTGGAAGCGACGCAGACTTAGGCCGACCGATAGGCTGTAACAGAGGGGGCGACCTGCTCACGCAAATCGACATTCGGTGGTCGCGAATGCGCAACCGATCCGTCGTTGCCCCTCTCCCAATCCGGGCAGCATTTGCTTATGCTGGGAACACAGAGTGCCTGGCCAGCGAGAAAACTGATGGAGAGCAGTTTTTAGGCAGGGACAAGAATTGCGAAAGACGAATTTGATCTGCCTGTTCCGCTGGCCGCAACGAGAGCCGCTCTGACCGTTCGCGTCTGAGCTGAATCACCGCAGGGTTCGGGGGTTGCGTGGGCGGTTTCGCGAGGGCGGTAGGGCGCATAGAGTCGCCTTCAGACCTTCGGCGTCTGCTGTCAGATGAAAAAAACATCTGGGCTTCGAGCGCGCGACAGCTCATCCGCAACAGAACAGCCCCGCTGCGCAGTGCGCGCACGGTGGGCTGCGTGCTCTTGGCCACGGCCTGCCACGCCTTGGCGACACCGCCCGCGCGTGGTAGCTTTCAGTAGATCATCCTGGCCCTCGGTGGACGTGCCACGTGCCTTTCGACGGCAAGTGTGCGAAAATTAGTCCACAAAGTAGTCCACGCACGTGGACGAAACCTGACAAATTCGTTGTAAATCAACGAGTTAGAGGGCGGATTCTGTTCCCATCGCCCGCTCCACCGAACAGTCTGAAGCCGCCCTCGGCGGCTTTTTTGTTGCCTGCGCGCCCGTCGCTCCATCGACGGGCAACCGGCACGGGATCTCCATGCAGCCCATCGAACAGCCGGGCACCGGCCCCGACGACATCACGCCGGAATCGCAAGACACCAATACCGCAGAGAGCGCCGAAAGCGGTGCGGAAACCGGCCACCCGCGTCGCATCCGCTCGTTCGTGCGCCGCGCCGGCCGTACGTCGACCGGCCAGCAGCGTGCCATCGATGAACTCGGTCCGCGCTTCCAATTGCCCTACACCACAGAGCCGCTGGACTGGGACGCCGCCTTCGGCCGCGCTGGCGCCAAGCGCATCTTCGAGATCGGCTTCGGCATGGGTGAAACCACCGCGCACATCGCGCAATTGCGCCCGGACGACGATTTTCTAGGCGTCGAGGTGCATGAGCCGGGCGTTGGAGCGCTGCTCAAGCTGATCGGCGAACGCGAAATCGGCAACATCCGTATCGTTTCGCACGATGCGGTGGAAGTGCTGGCGCAGATGATTCCGGAGGGTACGCTGGATGGCATCCACGTGTTCTTCCCCGACCCGTGGCACAAGAAGCGCCACAACAAGCGGCGCCTGATCCAGGGCCCGTTCGTCGCCAAGCTGGCGGCCCACCTGAAACCGGGCGGCTACCTGCACTGCGCGACGGACTGGGAGGAATACGCCCACCAGATGCTCGAAGTGCTGTCCGCCGAGCCGCAGCTCGAGAACACCGCCGACGGCTTCGCGCCGCGCCCCGACTACCGCCCCGTCACCAAGTTCGAGAAGCGCGGCCTGCGCCTGGGGCACGGCGTGTGGGACGTGGTCTTCCGCAAGCGCGCCTGACCACGCCGGCGCGCCCTGGCGTGAATTAGCGCGCGCCGAAATGCGTCTCGCCGAAGAGGTTCTTGGCGTGACGCGGGAAGGCGCGCCAATACTGCGGCGGCGCCTTGACCGTCGCGCCCAGCTCGGCCGCCGCGGCCCAAGCCCAGTGCGGGTTGTAGAGGAAGGCACGGCCGACGGCGACCAGGTCGGCACGCCCTTCAGCAACAATGGCCTCCGCCTCGTGCGCCTCGTTGATGAGGCCGACGGCGATGGTCGGGATCTCCGCCTCGTGACGGATCTTCTCGGCAAACGGCACCTGATAGCCGGTCGACAGCGGAATCTGCTGCAGCGGCGACACGCCACCCGACGACGCATCGATCCAGTCGCAGCCGCGCGCACGCAGCGCCTGCGCAAACACCACCGAATCCTCCGGCGTCCAGCCGCCCTCCACCCAATCACTGGCCGACACGCGCACGCCCACCGGGATGTGCTCCGGCACCACCTCGCGCACGGCATCGAACACCTCCAGCGGAAAGCGCATGCGGTTCACGCGTGAGCCGCCGTAGGCATCGGTGCGCTGGTTGGCGATCGGCGAGAGGAACGCGTGCAGCAGATAACCGTGCGCGGCGTGCAGCTCAATGGCTGCCAAGCCCAGGCGCACCGCGCGGCGGGCGGTGGCGACGAACTGATCGCGCACGCGGGCGAGATCGGCCTCGGCCATCTCGCGCGGCGCACGTTCTTCCGGGCGCTGCGGCAGCGCGGACGGGCCCATCGTCTCCCAGCCGCCCGCGTCGAGCGGCAGCAGTGCGCCACCCTCCCACGGGCGCGCGCTCGACGCCTTGCGCCCGGCGTGGGCGATCTGAATGCCGATCGGCACCAGCGAGTTCTGGCGGATGGCGGCCAACGTGCGCGCCAGCGCGGCTTCCGTCGCGTCGTCCCACAGGCCCAGGCAGCCGTTGGTGATGCGCCCTTCCGGCGACACGGCGGTCGCCTCGATCATCAGCAGGCCGGCGCCCGAGAGCGACAGGCTGCCCAGATGCGACTGGTGCCACGCCGTCGCCTGGCCGTGGTCAGCCGAGTACTGGCACATCGGCGAGATAACGATGCGGTTGTCGAGCGCGAGCCCGCGCAGGGAGAAAGGCTGGAAGAGTGCACTCATGATCGGGGGATTCAGCTGGTAGCGTCTGACAGCGGCTGGCGGAAGAAACCGCCAGTGTGTCCGAATCCGCCCGATCGTGCAGACGGCGCGAAAGCCCGCGCCGAGCTAGGGAAATCGCTGGTGGCTTAGGCCTGCCAGGCAATCAGATGCGTGTACGCCGTCACCAGCACGATCACGCCGAACACGATCCGGTACCACGCGAAGCCGCGGAAATCGTGCGTGGCGATGAAACGCAGCAGCCAGCGCACGCAAAAGAACGCCGAGATGAACGCCGCCACGAAGCCGATGCCGAAGATCGACAGATCATCCGCCGACAGCAGCGCGCGCGACTTATACAACTCGTACACCGTCGCCCCGAAAATGACGGGGATCGCCAGGAAGAACGAGAACTCGGTGGCCACCTTGCGCGACAGCCCGAACAACAGGCCGCCGATGATGGTCGAGCCCGAACGCGAGGTGCCCGGGATCAGCGCAAAGCACTGCGCCAGGCCGACCTTGATGGCATCCGAGATGCGCAGGTCATCGAGCGTCTCGATGCGCGGCGCGCCGGCCTTGGCGGCTTCGAGCAGCGCGTTGGCGCGCGGATCGTGCGTCTGGCCACGATGACGCTCGCGCCATTCGGCCCACAGGATCACGAAGCCGCCGATGATGAACGCCGACGCCACCACGATCGGGTTGAACAGATGCGCCTTGATTGCCTTGCCGAAGATCAACGCCAGCGTGATGGCGGGAATCGTCGCCACGATCACGTTGATGGCAAAGCGCTGCTGGCGCGGGTCGTTCGGCAGGCCCTTGATCACATCGATGATCTTGTGGCGGAACTCCCAGCACACCGCCAGGATCGCGCCAAACTGGATCACGATCTCGAAAATCTTGCCCTTCTCGTCGTTGAAGTCGAGCAGCTGGCCGGCCAGGATCAGGTGGCCCGTGCTGGAGATGGGGAGGAATTCGGTCAGACCTTCGACGATGCCGAGAATCAGCGCTTTGATGGCGAGTGCAATGTCCATGCAGTGAGGGGGCGGGTGGAAACGAAAGGGGAAAACGCGTTGGCCGCCGCGTCTTGGAACCGGTTCACGATCCATAGCGAGCGGCCCGAGGTTGGCCCGAGAAGCGCAGCCGTACATGGGTACGGCGAGCATCGCAGGGCCAAGATCGGGTCGCGCAGTAGGATCGTGAATCGGTTCTACGGCCGCTTGGCCTGGACGTGTACGCCTTCGGGCAAAACGGTGATTGTACCGGGCTCGACCGCCATGCCCGCCACTTGCAGCTGCTCGGGCTTGAAGGTGTAGACCGCGTAGTCGTTGAGCAACTGGCCCGCGACGAGTGAGCCAATCGCGCTGATCTGCGGGCCGAGGCCGCCCGGCACATTCTGCAGGTCGAAGCGATCAACGCTGGGCTGGTCCAGACGGATCGAGCGCGTGGGCGCGTCATAGTGCAGGCCGCTCGACACCGCCAGCGGGCCGGTCAATGGTTGCCGGAACAGGCCGCTTTCCACCTGTGCATCGGTCTGGATGGCGATGCGGTTGCGCGCCGGGTCCAGCGTGATCTGCGGGTTGGTAAGCGTCACGTCGAAGAAGCCCAGGAAGCGCCGCTGGAACGGAAACTTGCGCGCCAGTGCTTCCTGCATCTGGCCGCGCGAGAAGGTGTAGCCGTTACCGGTCCAGCCGGCCGGCATGCAGGCGACCAGCACCACGGCAATGGCCAGCGCCAGGGCAGCCGCCCCGCCCCACCAGCGCAGGCGGAGCGAAGGCTTGGGCGACATGGACGACGAGGGGGGCGTGGGGGCGATGTCAGGCATAAGCGGTTCAATGCGCCGCAGTGGCGATTTCGAGTCGGGTCAGGAAGTGCATGGCGTGCGCGGCCGTGCCGCCGCACATGTCGGGCTCGGGCTGGAGGCTACCGCACACCGCTGGGCGCTCCGGTTGGCCGAAGATGCGGCAGCGGTTGGCTGCATCCAGCTGCGCACAGCGCACGCCGGCCGGCTTGCCATGCGGCATGCCGGGGATCGGGCTGGAGATGGAGGGCGCGATGCAGCACGCGCCACATTGGGGTCGGCAATCCATGGCCGTCAGAGCGAAGTTTCCTAGTTGAAGCCGCTATTGTGCACCAGCACATTCGAGGCCAATTCCGATTGACGGTTCCGATGCCGCTTGACCCACCCATGCGGCATGCGTACATTAATGACCGGAAAGTAAGTTATCCGCGAGTCAGTGGCACCCGTCCATTGATTCCACTCTGAGCCGCACCCGCCGTGACCGATCGCGAATCCGATTCTTCCGCCAAACGCTGGACCCGCCGCAAGGAAGCCCGCCCGCAGGAGCTGGTGGCGGCCGCGCTCAGCCTGTTCGTGGCGCGCGGCTATGCGGCCACGCGCCTGGAAGACGTGGCTTCGGCCGCCGGCGTGTCCAAGGGCACGGTCTACCTGTACTTCGCCAACAAGGAAGAACTGTTCAAGGCCGTGGTGCAGGAGAACCTGGTGCCCGCACTGGCCGAGGGCGAAGCCCTAATCGACACGTTCGATGGCACCAGCGAGGCGCTGCTGCACGAGATCCTGATGGGCTGGTGGGAGCTGATCGGTGAATCGCCCGCCTCGGGCCTGACCAAGCTGCTGATGGCCGAATCGGGCAACTTTCCCGACCTGGCCCAGTACTACAACGAGGAAGTCATCGAGCGCTGCGACCGCCTGTTCGCGCGCATCCTGGCACGCGGCGGGGCGCGCGGCGAGTTTCGCCAGACCGACGTGGACATGACCACGCTGGCCATGACCGCGCCGATGCTGTTCCTGATGATGTGGAAGCACTCCTTCGGCCCCTGCGCGACGCGGCCGCTGGAGCCCAAGGCCTTCGTCACCCACGTGGTCTCGCTGATGCTGCACGGCTTGCTGCGCAATCCGGTGCCGGGCATCGTGGCCCCGCCGCCCCCGCCGCTGACCGCCCAGCCGTGGCGTACGCCGCACCCAAGCGATGCCCCCGCCAGCGGAGACACCGAATCATGACGATCGCTGCCGGAATGTCCTCCGGACTTGCTAAAATGCCGGGTTTGTCGTCAAACCCTCATTCGCATCACTCGCTCCGCATGGAAGGCATGCCCATGGACATCGAAAAATCCCGGTTCAACATGATCGAGCAACAAATCCGTCCGTGGGACGTGCTCGATCTCGACGTGCTCGACCTGCTGGCGGTGGTCAAGCGCGAGCACTACGTGCCCGAGGCCTACCGCGCGCTGGCCTTCGTCGACATGGAAATCCCGCTGGCCGGCGGCCAGAACATGCTGGCCCCGCGCGTGGAAGCCCGCGTGCTGCAGGAGCTGACCGTGCGCAAGCACGAAGACGTGCTGGAAATCGGCGCGGGCTCCGGCTACATGGCGGCGCTGCTGGCCCACCGCGGCCGCCACGTCACCACGCTGGACATCGTGCCCGAGCTGATCACCCTCGCCCGCGACAACCTGGCCCGCAACGGCGTGACCAACGTCGATGTGGTCGAGGCCAGCGGCGCGCAAGGCTGGGGCCAAGAAGTGTACGACGTGATCTGCGTATCGGGTTCGGTGCAGGCTGTGCCGGAAGCCCTGCTCAAGCAGCTCAAGGTGGGCGGCCGCCTGTCGATCTTCGTCGGCACGGCGCCGGTCATGGAAGCGCAGCTCATCACGCGCATCTCCAACACCGAATACCAGACGCGCAACCTGTTCGAGACCTACGTGACGCCGCTGGTGGGCGTGCCCGCACCGTCGCAGTTCCGCTTCTGACCCACCCCGGCTCTCCCCAATCATCATGCAACAGCTCGCTCCCACCGCCCTCGCCCAATGGCTCGCCGACGCATCGCGCGCGCAGCCCGTCCTGCTCGACGTGCGCGAGGCGGAGGAAGTGCAGATCTGCGCCCTGCCCGGCATCACGCACATCCCGATGAACGAGATCCCGCTGCGTGCAGGCGAGCTGAATGCTGACCAAGACATCGTCTGCATCTGCCACCACGGCGGGCGCAGCGCGCAGGTTGCGCAGTTCCTGATCGTGCGTGCGGGCTTTGACCCGGCACGCGTGTTCAACCTGCAAGGCGGCGTCCACGCCTGGGCTGGCCAGGTGGACCCGCAGATGGCGACGTACTGATTGGGGAAGCCGCCGGGCGCCGCCTTACGCGCCCGCGCTGCCTTCCGACGTTTTCCTCGTCTGGGGGCTTTATGAGTGTTGCTCGCAGTAGCCGCGCGCGGATGGCCGCACGCGGTTCGCTTGTTGTGCTGTGCTGCTCGCTGGTGCCGGTGTTCGCGTGGGCGCAAACGCCCTCGCCGGGCGCCGCCGATCTGCTGTCGGCCTACCGTGCCGCGCTGGCAAACGATCCACAATTCGCCTCGGCGCGCGCGCAGTCGCTCGCCCAGGGCGAGAAGCTCACGCAAGGCCGCGCCGGCCTCCTGCCGCAGATCGGCGGCGCGTGGAGCTCGACCCGCGTCATCTTCGACCAGAACGCGCCAGTCGACTTCAACAAGACCTTCTCGTCGACGGGCTGGACGCTGTCGCTCTCGCAGCCGCTGTTCCGTTGGGACCGGTGGGAGACCTACAAGCAAGGCGAAATCGCCGCCGCCGCCGCCGAGGCCAGCCTCGCGCAGGCCCAGCTGGACCTGATCACGCGCACCGCGCAAGCCTACTTCGACGTGCTCAACGCGCAGGACACGCTGCAGCTCGCGACCGCGCAGCGCGATGCGATCCAGCAGCAGTACGAGCAGGCACGCCGCAACTTCGACGTCGGCAACGCCAACATCACCGATGCGAACGATGCGCAGGCGCGACGCGATGCAATTGACGCCACCGTCATCGCCGCGCAGAGCGACCTGGAGGTCAAGCAATCGGCGCTCAAGCAGATCACTGGCGAGCCCATCGGCCGGCTGGCGGGCGTGCGCGATGGTGTGGCGCTGCCGCAGCCGGAGCCGACGGTGCAAGAGCGCTGGGTGGATCAGGCGCGCACCGGCAACCTGCAGGTGGCGCTGGCGCAGTTCAACCTGCAAAGCGCCGCGCACGACGTGAACAAGGCCAAGGCCGGGCACCTGCCCTCCGTCGACCTCGTCGCGCAGACCGGCCATACGAATGCCAGCGGCAACCAGTACCTGCCGTCGCTGCCGGGCGGCGCCCGCTTTGACAGCTCGCAGATCGGCGTGCAGGTGTCGATCCCGATCTTTGCGGGCGGCGCGATCCAGTCGCGCGTGCGCGAAAACATCGCGCTGGAGACCAAGGCCGCGAGCGATCTCGAGTTTGCCCGTCGCGGCGCCGAGCAAGGCGCGCGGCAGGCCTACATTGGCGTGATTGCGGGATTGGCGCAGGTCAAGGCGCTGGAGGCGGCGGAAGTGTCGGCGCGCACGGCGTACGACTCCAACCAGCTCGCCTACGGCGTGGGCGTGCGCATCGGCACCGATGTGCTGAACGCGCAGGCACAGTTGTTCCAGGCCCGGCGCGATCTGGCACGCGCGCGTTACGACACCATCGTCAATGGCCTGCGGCTGAAATCTGCCGCAGGCGCCTTGAGCGAGGCGGACGTGGTGCAGGTCAACACGCTGCTGACCGCCAACGCCGCGGACAGCATCACCGCCCTGCCTCGCCCGGTCGCCACCACCAAGATCCCGGCAACCACGCAGAAAAAGCGCTGACGCGACGTCAGTGCGACTGGCCGGGCTGCGACGGTGCCGACAAAGGCCGCTCGGCAAACTGCAGCAGCGCGCCGCTGGCGGTCTTCCAGACCACCTGACGGCCCTGCTTGCCCGCCGGCGATGGCTGCATGCCAACGGTCGCCAGCGGCGACTTCAACGCCTCCAGGAAATCCGTCTCCAGCTGCATGCGGGCTGGGTCGCACGCCATGCGCGTTGCCACCAGCGCGCCAAAGCGCATGCCCGAGACGAGCTTCTCATACGGCCCCGTGAAGCGGTTGCAGCCGGCGTAACCCGAGGCCACGCCGCTGGCCGCTTCCAGGCCGGCGCTGAATTCAATGAAGAGGGGCTGGTTGGCGGGGTCTGCGCCTTCCTCTTCAGCGGAGGGCAGCTCCTTGGGCGCGGCGCCAGACTCCTGCCAGCGCACCAGCACGAAGCGCGAACGGCCCTCGCCCTGCGCCTGTGCCGGCGAGGCCTGACCAGCGTTGGGCGTGGCGGCGACAGGTGCGGCGGCGGGCGCAGGTGTCGGCGCGGCCGGGCTGGAGGCTGCGGCAACCGGCGCGGAAGCGGGCACGGCCGCCACGGGGGCAGCGGCCGGCTTGCTGGTTACCGTGGGCGTCATGCAGCCGGCACCGATGATGGTGGCGGCCGTCAGCGCCGCCAGGGCTGCTGCAACCAGCACCACGCGGCGCGGCGTGTGCAGCAGGCTGGGCTTGGAACGGTCGGGGTGTGACATGAACGGGTTGTGAACGGTGACGGTTTGCAAACGACGCGAAGCGGATTAGTCAGCCATCCACGTCATGAGTTCGCAGTTTTCGTGGCGCCCCTGCGCGCGGCTACAACGTCGGCAACACCAGCGCGGCCACCGCCTCCACCGTGCGCGCCGTCGCGCCCCCGTGCGTGGCAGCAAACGCCAGTGCCGCGCGCGAGGCGGTCTCGCGCGCGTCGGCATCGGACAGCCACGTGTCGATCACGCGCACGGCCGAGGCCGCATCGTCCACCTGGATGCACGCACCGGCGCCCACCGCATCGCGTGTGGCCTGCGCGAAGTTGAACGTATGCGGGCCGATCGCCACCGGCGTGCCGACCGCGCAGGCCTCGATCAGGTTCTGGCCGCCCAGCGGCAACAGGCTGCCGCCAATGAAGGCAGCCTGCGCGGCGGCGTAATACAGCGCCATCTCGCCCATCGAATCCCCCAGCAGGATGTCGGCCTCCAGCGCATCGGCGCCGCTGGAAACGCCTGCCGCCGACAACGACAGCGCACTGCGCCGCGCCACGCGGAAGCCGATGCGCTCGGCCAACTGCGCCACTTCGTCAAAGCGCTGCGGATGGCGCGGCACCAGGATCAGCAGCGGATGACGCCGCCCCGCATGCTGTGCGCGATGCGCATGCCACGCGTCGAGCAGCAAGGGCTCCTCGCCTTCGCGCGTGCTGGCAGCCACCCACACGGCGCGCCCGGCGAGCGCCTCGCGCAACGCGCGGCCGGCCATGATCTGATCGACGTGCGGCGTGATGTCGAACTTGAGGTTGCCCGTCACGCGCACGCGCGGCACGCCGAGCGAACGGTAGCGATCAGCATCATCGGGCGTCTGCGCCAGCACGGCGGCGAGCTGCGCGTAGGTCTCGCGCGCCGCCTCGCCCAGGCGCGCGGTGCGCCGGTGACTGCGCGCGGACAACCGGCCGTTGACCAGCACCATCGGCACGCCCGCATGGTAGGCACGCTCGATCAGCACCGGCCAGATTTCGGTTTCCATCAGCAGGCCGAGGCGCGGCAGGAAGTGCCGCAGGAAACGATCGACGGCGCCCGAGAGGTCGTACGGCAGATACGCCTGGATGACGCGGCCATTGCGCTGCGCCGCAAACTCGGCGCCGGTGCGGCGGCCGGTCGGCGTCATGTGGGTCAGCAGCACATCGTGCTCGGGAAAGCGTGTCAGCAACGCATCGATGAGCGGCTGCGCGGCGCGCGTCTCGCCGACAGAGACGGCGTGCACCCACAGCAGCGGGCGATCCGGGTTCGCGCGCGGCGGATAGAAGCCCAGCCGTTCGCCGATATGCTGGCGATAACCGGGCTCCTTGCGGCCGCGCCACCACAGGCGCAGCAGCGCGAACGGCAAGGCGATGCGCCAGAGCCAGCGATAGAGAATGCGCAGCATCAGAGCACACCCAGCGCGCGCAGCGCATCGAGCGCCTGGGCGCTGGTCGGATGGGCCTCGGTGCTGCCGAGATCGTGCACCTGGGGCGTCCAGTAGCCGCCCGTGCGCCACGACGTGGAGAAGTTGTAGAGCGCCACGGTCGGCTTGCACAGCGCGGCGGCGATATGCACGAGGCCCGTGTCGACGCCCACCACCGCCGTCGCCAGATCGAGGAACGTCGTCACCTCCGGCAGCGACATGCGCGGCGGAATCACCACGCGCCCCACCGTGCCCGGCACCGCGGCGACGATGGCTTCACGGATGGCCTCGCTGGTGCGGCGCTCGGTCTCGCTGCCCCACGGCAGGACGAGCGCGTAGTCGCGCGCCAGCAGCTCGCGGGCAACATCCACCCAGGCCGCCTGTGGCCACCCCTTGTCCGCGCGCGACGTCGCGTGCACCAGTGCCACGTACGGACGCGGCAACGTGAACGGCAGCGCGGCCGGCGGCTGCAGGCCGAAATCGATGGTGTCGGGCAGCGTGTAGCCGAGCACCTCGGCCACCAGACGGCGCGAGCGCTCGACCACGTGCACACGCGGCTCCATGTGGACCTTGCGTTGATAGAACAGGCGCGCCAGCGGCTCGTAGCCGGCGCCTTCCGTGCGGTTGCCGAACCCGGCCACAAAGCCGTTGGGCATCAGGCGGGCCTGCGCGGCCACCAACGCCGTCTTGATCAACCCCTGCGTATCGAGCACAACATCGTACGGCTTGGCGCGCAGCGCACGGCGGAACGCCGCCACCTCACCCCACGTCTTGCCGGAGCCCAGCGACTTGCGCCAGCGCCGCAGCGCAAACGGGATCACGCCCTGCACCCCGCGCACGATGCGCACCAGGCCGGCGAAGCCCTCCTCGACCACCCAGTCGATCTCGGCGTCCGGATGCGCGCGCAGGATGTCCGCCACGATCGGCGTGCAGTGCAGCACATCGCCAAGCGACGAGACCTTGACGATCAGCACACGCATGCCGTCTTCCTTTCCCCCAACTTCATCAATGCCGCCGGCTTAGAACGGCAGGTTCGCGTCCGGCTTCTCGGCCAGGATCACGCGGCGGAACTCGCCCTGGATGCGCGCCATGGCGACATCGTTGTCGGCCTCGAAACGCATCACCACCACCGGCGTGGTGTTGGACGGACGGGCCAGGCCGAAACCGTCTTCGTATTCCACGCGCACGCCGTCGATGCGGTTGACTTCCTTGGCGCCATCAAACGTGGCATTGGCCTTGATCTTGTCGAGCAGCGTAAAGGCCTCGCCTTCGGCACACTTCAGTTGCAGCTCCGGCGTGCAATGCGAGTTGGGCAGCGCGTTGAGCGCGGCGCTCGGGTCAGCCAGGCGCGAGACGATCTCGAGCAGGCGCGCGCCCGTGTACAGGCCATCGTCGAAGCCGTACCAGCGGTCCTTGAAGAAGATGTGGCCGCTCATCTCGCCAGCCAGCGGCGCGCCGGTTTCCTTCAGCTTGGCCTTGACCAGCGAATGGCCGGTCTTCCACATCGTGGCCTTGCCGCCATGCTCGCGGATGAACGGCGCCAGCTTGCCGGTGCACTTCACGTCGAAGATGATCTCGCCGCCCGGGTTGCGCGACAGCACTTCCTGCGCGAACAGCATCAGTTGGCGATCGGGGAAGATCACCTGACCGTCCTTGGTGACCACGCCCAGGCGGTCGCCGTCGCCGTCAAAGGCGAGGCCGAGTTCGCAGTCCGTGGTCTGCAGCGTGCGCACGAGGTCCTGCAGGTTCTCGACGTGGGCCGGGTCCGGGTGGTGGTTCGGGAAGTGGCCGTCCACCTCGCAGAACAGCTCCGTCACCTCGCAGCCCATGGCGCGGAACAGCGCCGGCGCGAACGCGCCCGCCACGCCGTTGCCGCAGTCCACGGCGATCTTCATCGGGCGGGCCAGCTTGACGTCCGACACGATGCGGTCGATGTACTGCTGGTGCACGTCCACCTGGACGTAGCTGCCGGCGCCCTCGGAAAAGTCGCCCTGCTCGATGCGCTGGCGCAGCGCTTGGATCTGCTCGCCGTAGATGGCCTGGCCGGCCAGGACCATCTTGAAGCCGTTGTAGTCCGGCGGGTTGTGGCTGCCGGTGACCATCACACCCGAGGTGGCGCGGCGGCCGGCCAGCTCGATGTTGGTGCCGAAATAGACCATCGGGGTGGCGACCAGGCCCAGGTCGATCACGTCGACGCCGGCCGCGCGCAGGCCCTCGGCCAGCGCCGCGAGCAGATCCGGGCCCGACAGGCGGCCGTCGCGGCCGATCACTACGGCCGATTCGCCCTTGGCGCGAGCCGCCGAGCCAAATGCCCGGCCGATCAGGCGAGCGGTGTCGGTATCGACGGTCTTGCCGACGATGCCGCGGATGTCATAGGCCTTGAAGATGGAGGGGTCAATGCTGCGCATGGGAGTGCCTAAAAGAATGTTCAACATTGCCGATTGTAAACGCTGCGCCGGGTCGCCTCGAAGGCACCTCCCAAAGCGCACGGGAGGGAGCGTTCGTCACACGCGTCGACGATATAATGCCGGGTTAATCGCGGCCACCCCGATCGGCCTCCAATCGACCCGCCTTGCGTGATGACAAGATGGCGTGCATTTGCGCACTACCCGGCTTTGATGCTTCAGGTTCCGCTTCGGGCCTCCATCTGCTCACACCTCGGAGTCCCCATCCGTGATCACCGTCCTGACGCCCACCTACAATCGCGCCCATACGCTGCCAAGGCTGTATGAGAGTCTGCGGCGCCAGACTAGCCAGGATTTCGAGTGGCTGGTCGTCGACGACGGCAGCGAGGACGGTACGCGCGAGCTGGTCGCCGGGCTGATCGAACAAGACGATGTACGCATTCGGTACGTTTTCCAGCCCAACGCTGGCAAGCATGTCGCCCTGAACACCGGCACCCTGCAGGCTCGGGGGGACACGATCCTGATTGTTGATAGCGACGATGCGCTCGTCCAGAGCGCGATCCAGCAGATCGCGGACAAGTTCACCCTGTACACGCGTGAAGGCGTGAAGGGCCTCTGCTTCCGGAAGGCCCTCCTCAATGGAGACATGCTGGGCAGAAGCGTCGACGCCGAGGCCATTGAACTCAGCCCAACCGAAGCCGCCAAGACGTTTCGCGGCGACCTGGCCTATGTCTTCACGAAGGCGGCGATGGCGAGTCACCCGTTCCCGCAAATCCCGGGGGAGAAGTTTGTGCCGGAGCTGTATATCTGGAACAAGATCGGCGATACGGGACAGATCGTGTTCTTCCCAAAGCAGGTCATTTATCTGTGCGAATACCTGCCGGACGGTTACACACACAACTTCATGTCGACGCTCAAGAAGAACCCGAAAGGATTTTTGCTCTTTTACGCCGACCAGATCGGCCGGGAAACATCGCCGTTCGTGAAGCTCAAGTACGCCATACGCTCGCTGCAATGCTGCTATTTCCAGGCAGTTAAGCGGCTTGGCAGCAGGGCACCGCAAGTCAACCATTGAGGCGGCTCCACACGCATCGAGCAGCCCATGCCCCAACGTATTCTTTCTATCCTTGCCAGACTGAGCCGCGCATCGCTCATCACTGCGGTCTCGTCGGCTTGCGCGCTGCTTGAGTTGTGGGCGCTCGGCAGCCGGCTGCCGGTGCACGAACTGGGCGTGGTGCTGGCGGCGCAAGGCGCGGCGGCATTGTTGGCAGCGGTCGGAGAGGCTGGCCTGTCATTGTGGGCAGCTCAGCGGCTGGCCACATGTGCCACACCGCGGCGCCTGACAGCACTGTCTCGATACGCCATAGCCGTGCGCTTGCCGCTGTTTGCGGTGCAAGCCCTGTTGATTGCCTTGGCCGCGCGTTACACGCTCGTGGGCTGGAGCCACTTTGGTGTGACGCTGCTCATGTCGGCGTCGATGGCATTCAGTTTTGGCTGGATCTTCATCGCCACAGAGCATTACCTGCCCCTGGCTGCGACCGAGGGTGTTGCCCGCGTAACGGGCTTGGCGGCGTTCCTGGTGATCCCCGTCAAGTCTGCGGATACAGCCCTGCTGTGCTTGGCACTGTCCGGCGCAGCGCAATCACTGCTGCAACTGTTTGTGGCGCGCCGCACAGGTCTGCTGACGGCCATGCCGGCGTTGCGCTTCAGACGAGTGCGCATACACGTGCGCCACGTTGCCGCCTACCGCTCAGCCGTCATCCTGGCAGTCGGCCGCAATATCCTGCCGGTATCGGTCGGCGCCATCGTGGCCGCACCGATCGCAAGCACTGCACTTGCCGCCGAAAAGGTTTCGCGAGCCGCGACGGGTGTGGTGTCCGCAGTACTGGGGTACATCCTGCCGGCGCTTGGCAGAGGCTTTCGCGAAAGACGCGCCGTGCACGTCTTCGGGATCAACCTCTTCGCTGCGGCGGTAGTTGCCTCAGCCACGGCAGCGGCACTGGCCGTCTACATCCACGTGTCTCATGCGCCGCTGGCTGCGCTCTTTTCCGGCGACATCGCATTACTCGCCACTGCCGCTATCCTGACCGGGACCCGGGTCGCGTTCTCGGCAACGTTGTACACGCGCGTGCTTGCGCGTGGTGACTTCGTCCTCGCGTCGCGTCTGCTTGCTGCCCAAACAGTCAGCGCCGGTTTCGCCGCCATCCTCCTCCAAGCCTTTTCGTCAGTTGTCTTGCTCCTGGTAGTGCTGAGCCTGTTTGATCTGGCCTTGGTCGCGCTAGCCGTGCAATTCGGTCAACGCATTCAAGAGAAAAGATGAATCATCCCAAGGACCTGGTCTACGTCATCACCGGCCTGAACCGCGCTGGCGCCGAGCTGGTCTGCCTGAGCCAGGTTACCTACTTCGCCAGCCTTGGGTATCGCGTGGGCGTCATCTACCTGGTGGAGGGGCACGACCAACTGGTCCCGGATTTCGAAGCCGCTGGTGCGGAAACGGTCTGTTTGGGCATGCGGTCCTTCTACTCACTCCCGCAGGCCCTACTGCGCTGTTGCCGCATGCTCAGGAAGTGGCGCCCTCGGATCGTGCACTCGCATATGATCCACGCCACCATTCTCGTTTCGCTGATCAAGTGGACCCTCCCCCGTGTCAAATTGGTCGTCACTGCGCATAGCCTTCACGAAGGTGGTCGCATGCTTTACCTGCTCCAGCGACTCACACGCCGCGCCCCCGACCTTGCAACCAACGTCAGCGAAGCCGCGACCGCAGCTTATGTTTCGCATGGGCTCTTCAATTCGCGGACAGCAAAATGCATTCCCAATGGCGTCGATGTCAACAAGTTCCGCCTGCGTGAAGACCCACATGCCCGGACGGAGGGAACGTTCACCTATGTCTGTGTGGCGCAGTTCCGCCCCGAGAAGAATCACCGGTCGCTTCTGGCGGCCTTCGCTAGGACCTACGCGGCCAGGCCCAATTCGAGACTGCTCTTGCTGGGCGAAGGACCCATGCTCCGCGAATGCAAAGCGCTTGCGCATGCGCTTGGGTGCGCGCAGGCCGTGACGTTTGCCGGCGGCAACGCCGATGTCGTCGCGGCACTACACAGCGCCGATGCGTTTGTGCTGGTCTCGCATTACGAAGGTTTTGGCTTGGCGGCGGCCGAGGCCATGGCGGTAGGCCTGCCAATCGTCGGCGCGGATGTGCCGGGCCTGAGAGAAGTCATAGGCTCGAAGGGTGCGCTCGTGGCCCCGGACGATATCGATGCGATCAGTACGGCCATGCTGCGATGCGCCGATACACCGGACGACGCCGAGCAGCGGTGCGGCCGACGAAATCATATCGTCCAGAATTTCAGTCGCGACACAATTCTCAGCCGGTGGGCATTGGAATATCGGCGACTCGGACTTGAGCGGGCCGATTGAGTCAGGATTCTCGCCCCATCTCGTCAAGACCAAAACCAGAAGGCGCGTCAGTACAAGCCGCAAGTCCAGCAACAGGACAGGTTGGCGCAGATTCCAACACGAAGCCCATGAAGCAATACGGTGTCCGGCGGCCGCGCGTCGCCTTTATCATTACGGAGAGTGAGATCGGTGGGGCGCAGACCCATGTGCGCGACCTCTACGCTGGCCTGCGCGATCGCATCGACGCCACCCTCGTTGCCGGCGGCAGCGGCCCCCTCTTTGAGCAGATGGAGGGGCTTGGCGCCCGGACCGTTCGCGTCGATGCGTTGGACAACTCGCTGTCGCCAATACATCTGCTGCACACCGTGCGCTGCGTGGCCGCGGCGCTTCGCGACGATCCCCCCCACTTCATCCATGCGCATAGCGCAAAAGGCGGCGCGGTCGCACGCATGGTGGGGGTGGCGCTGGGGCTTCCCGTCGTGTACACCGTGCACGGCTTCGGCTTCAAGGCCGCCGCGCCCTGGCCTCAGCGCTGGGCGGCAAGGCTGGCGGAATTCGCGCTGGCGCCCCTGACTGCTCAGATGATCTGCGTATCGGATGCAGAGGCGCGCATGGCTTGGACACTGCCAATCCGGCGCTCACATGTTCATGTCATCCGCAACGGCATTGCGGACACGCCGCTGCGCAGCCAGCCGGATGCGCCTGTCAGCCGGGTCATCATGACCGCCAGGCTGGCAGCCCCGAAACGCCCGGATATCCTGATCAAGGCTGCAGCCGATGGCGCCCTCACGCCGGACACCCAGGTCGTGTTGGCCGGCGATGGGCCACAGCGCAGCCAACTGGAGCACCAGGCCGCTGGCTCACCCGCGACGGTCCGTTTCGCCGGCAACGTCGACAACGTGCCCGAGCTCCTGGCGGACGCCCAACTCTTCGTGCTGTTCTCCGACCATGAAGGGCTGCCGATCTCTGTCCTGGAGGCCATGCGGGCAGGTCTGCCGATTCTTGCCAGTGATCTGCCCGGCATCCGGGAGCAGATCCAGCACGGCGAATCTGGTTGGCTGGTCGATCACCATGACACAATTGCGGTCCGCGACGCGCTGCATATGCTGGCCACCGATGCCTCCCGCCGGCAGACTCTCGGCGTCGCCGCTCGCCGTCGCTATGAAGCGCAGTTCGAGGCAACCGCGATGGTAGAGCGAACCTACGCGATATATCAGCAAGTGCTGCTGCAACAATCACAAGACTCACGATAGACAGTCCGTCGCATGCCATGAACACTCTGTCACGCATGTTCCACTCCGCAGGATCCGAGACCGCCAGACGTCGCAGCCGAATGTTCAGTTGGGCCGTTATCGGCCACGCAGTCATCGCTGTCAATCTGGCCGCGTCGATGCTGGCGCATCAGCTGGGATGGGTCACGCCGGTGTTCGCGCACACTGTACTCTGGACGATCGCGCCCTATTGGCTCTCATTCGTGCTGCTGGACAATACGCTGCACATTCCGCCTATTGAAGGCAATAGCATCGTGGTGACGGTTACGCTGGTGCCGTTCGTTATCCTGTTGATCGCTTTTGCAATCTTCCATATGGATTATTCACGGGGTGCGATCCTACTCGGCTATCTCACAACCTTGCTGTGGGTGCAAAAGGGATATCGCCGCTTCGTGGAAGACTACGTTCCAGTCTACGGGTACACCAATCCGGCCGACTTTGCGCACCTGCAAAGCCTGCTGCAAGTTGCCGGCGCCAGCGCGCCCCATTCCATCTGCCAACTGCAGCAACTTGAATCCCTGGATGGCGCAGTGGGGTGCGACGGCTTGCTCGTCGACCGCTTCTCCGCGTCCGATCCGGAACGCACGCGCACACTGGCGAGGCTCAAACTCAGCCACGTCCGCATCTACTCGATCGAAAAGTTGGCCGAACTGCTGACCGGACGCGTGGGGTTGTCCCATGTCGATGACAACTTCTTGGACGACTACGCCGATCACTATTTCTACAGCCTGATGAAACGGGTGATCGACGTGGCTTCCGTGCTGGTCCTTGCGCCGATCGCCCTGCCCCTGTCGGTTCTCGTTGCGTTGGTCATCCGGTTTGAGTCCCCAGGGCCGGCAATCTTCCGCCAGGTTCGCGCCGGCCTAAATGGATCGCCATTCACGATGTACAAGTTTCGCAGCATGACGATGGACGATTCGGCCCCCGCGCAATTCGCCAGCCGCGCTGATCCGCGTATCACCCGTGTGGGTCGGTGGATCCGCAAGTACCGGCTCGACGAATTGCCTCAGCTCTGGAATGTGCTCAAAGGCGACATGAGCATGATCGGACCGCGGCCGGAACAGGTACCGATGGTCAAGCAGTTCTCGGATACGATCCCGTTCTATCCTTACCGTCACCTGGTACGCCCCGGCCTGTCAGGCTGGGCGCAGGTCCAGCAAGGCTACGTGAGCAACGAAGAGGAAACGGTGACCAAGCTGAGCTACGATCTTTACTACGTCAAGCACTGCTCGCTGGCGCTCGATCTGCTGATCGGCGCAAAGACCGTCCAGACGATTCTGACGGGATTCGGCGCTCGCTGATTCCACCCTGCCATTGGCGTTGCCGGATACTCCGGCTAAGGCGACGTGCACGGCGCCGCCGCTACCCCTTGGCGGGGTTTGCGTCAGCGCTGCGCACGCAACGCGTTGTCCAGCGTTTCTACGACGCGGTCCTGCTGCTGATCGGTCAGCCCCACCCAGAGCGGCAGGCGGATCAGGCGCTCCGAGGCCACGTTCGTCGCGCGAAGATCGCCGTGGGCACGACCATACCGTTGGCCCGCGGGTGACGAGTGCAACGGAACATAGTGGAACACGGAAGCAATGCTGTTGCGACGGAATTCGTCCAGCACGGCTTGCCGGTTGATGTCCTCGGCCACCAGGACGTAGTACATGTGCGCGTTGTGCTCGCACCCTTGCGCGACGATCGGTCGACGCAAATAGCCCTTTGCTTCCAACGGTTCGAGCAACGCATGGTAGCGCTGCCAGGTTGCAAGCCGCTCGCGCGTGATCGCATCAGCATCCTCAAGCTGCGCCCACAGGAATGCCGCCACCAGTTCGCCCGGCAGAAATGACGAGCCGACTTCCTGCCACGTATATTTGTCGACCTCGCCACGAAAGAACTGGCTGCGGTCTGTGCCCTTCTCACGGATGATCTCAGCCCGCAATGCCAGCGCAGGGTCATTCACCAGCAAGGCGCCGCCCTCGCCCGAAATCACGTTCTTCGTCTCGTGGAAACTATAGGCACCGAGATCACCGATGCTGCCCAGGGCGCGGCCCTTGTACGTCGCCATGACACCCTGCGCTGCGTCTTCAACAACCTTCAGTTGATGCTTACGCGCGATCGCCATAATGGCGTCCATTTCGCAAGCGACGCCTGCGTAGTGGACCGGCACGATGGCCCGCGTGCGACTCGTGATCGCCGATTCGATCAACGTCTCGTCCAGATTCAGGGTGTCTTCGCGTATGTCGACGAAGACAGGCACAGCGCCACGCAGCACGAAAGCATTGGCCGTCGACACAAACGTGTAGGACGGCATGATGACTTCGTCGCCGGGTTGGATATCCAGCAACAGCGCCGCCATTTCAAGCCCGGCTGTGCACGAGTGCGTGAGGAGCGCCTTGGCACACCCGCTGCGCGCCTCAATCCAACTGTGGCAACGCTTGGTAAATGGACCATCGCCGGCAAGCTTCCCGTTGAAATGGGCCTGGGCGATGTAGTGCAGTTCCTTTCCCGTCATATTCGGCCAATTGAACGGGATGTGCATGTTTTCCATTGTCTTGATGCTCCTCTTGGTCGAGCGGACGCGTGCTCGCCTTCATGCCGCCTGAATACTGGTCTCCTGACAAGGCGTTGGGCCGGCAGCGTACCCGATCGGCACCCCATCAGGCCTATCTGCCCTGCCTACTCTGCCTGCAAGTCGAATACGCGCATGCCGCCGCTCACATACACGGCGCGGTCCAGCACCGCTTGGGGCCACCACGGCATATCCTGCTGCCGCAACAGATACCACCGCACACCCGAGTACCTGCCGAATGCAGCAAGCTCATGGAAGGAACGCACATTCCGCAGCATGGCATTTTCCTTCCAACGCGTGATGGCGATGGCACCGAGCTGTCCGCCAAGCTTGGCATAGAGATCAACACGCGAGACGTAGGCTTGCAAGCCTGTCAACGCGACAGCAACTGCCAATGGGTCGGTGTCGGATGCCAGCATCCTATCCGCAGGTTGTGCATGTTCACGCAGATATTGCGTAGTGCGAAACATGTCGGGCGACATCGGCGTTGCGCAGGCGGTCGGCCCGTCGCGCAGCGACCCATACTGGATGTTCTTGCCGTAGAACCACGGCACCATGAGCCCTGCTATCGTCAACGCCGCAGGAACGGCAAGCCGGGTTGGCCACCTGACGGCAATCGCAGCCTTCCGGTTAAGCCACCAGCCGGCCAGCACGGCCGCCTCGAACACCAATATCACGGCGTAAACCAGCACAAATGAACGGTGGCTCCATTCTGTGATATCTCCGTTTGCCGCGGTGGGGAGGAGGAACGTGATGCCAGCGTGTACACACAGGAGGACGTAGGGAATGCAATCGATACGCCAAGATGAGACCCCAGCCCTGACTCGTAACAGCGTCGTCAGAATCAACGCCGGCAGTAGGGCGCCCAGCTCCGCCATCAGCATGAGTGCATAACCCAACCACACTTTGTAGGCTTCGCTTGCGCCGACCGTCCAGGCCGCATACAGCCTTTCGTATGCAGTCGGCGTTGCTGCATGCACAGCCTCGATGTAGCGAAGATAGTCTTTCTGGCCGGTCAGCAAATGCGGGGCCAACGCGATGTGCTCTGACGCAAAAACAGCGCCCACTGCCCCTGCCAGCCCACACAGGGCCACGGCGAACCAATGCCACATCTTCGCGGGTCGCCAACCCACCAGCACCAAGATTGCGAACATCCCAACGGCCGGAATCGCAACGTGTACGCGGAAAAAAACCGAAAACCCGGCAAATGCCGCGGCCGCCACGACAAACCCAAGGCGGGCGTGCTGGGCAGCGACAACGTAGATTCCCAGCGCCAGCAATGCGATCGCCATGGCATAACCCGCGCCTGGCGCAACCTGTATCAACCAGTGGAACGCGAAATAGCCGTTACGAAGACCGTACATCGACGCATCGGGTGCCAGGAACAGCGCTAGCACCGCCAGCGCCGCGCCGCGCCGTCCTGCCAGCGCTATGCCGAAAGCATAGGCCCCCATCCCAAGTAGGATGATGCCCGCCGGCGTCCAGAAGTAGGTCGCGGTTTCCAGCGGACCATCGCCACTGATCCACGAATAAACCGCGGACAACGCGTAGCTTGCCCGGTGGTAGAAGGGCTGTGCCGTATCGGCAAGGTAGGGAGAATGCCCAGCAAACGCAGGGTAGTTTTCGAGATACTTGATCTCGGAGGCCTGCAGCAGAAAATCGTTCCACACGCGCAGGATGCCGGTCACCTGTGCCTCGTGAACAGAGCGCAGGGCTTCTCTTGTCCACAGCGTGACAATGCATGAGATCAACAACAGCATCCCGATGTCAACGACATGCGCGCGCCAGGCAGCCCGCTGCTCCGAGACGTCATGCAGGTCGGGGACGTGCCCCGCTTTGACCTGCCGATACCAAGTCAGCGCAGCAAGACCCGTGATGACAAGCCCATCGACCAGCAGCGCACCACGTGCATCCAGTTGCAACGCAGCCGTTGCCGTCAGATGCAACAGGCTGAGCGCCACGAAGCCGCCCACGACGATCACGGGGACGGTGAGCGCCTGTCGCTTTAGCCAAGGGTTCCAGCTCGCCAGCAAGCTGCCCGCCAGCGTGGAGAGCAGCGATATCACGACCACGGCCAGAGCCTGCAGCAGCCCTGCGCTGCCCGCCCCAAACCACACAGGGAGTAGCAGTGCCATGGCCAGTGCAGCCATCAATGCGGCAAACGCCTTGAGTTCGTAAGGGATGGCTACACGGCTCAATTCGCCACCCCCTCTGAGGAATTGCCGGTGCACCCGCACTCCTTGTCGACGATATACATCGGACGACCTTTCGCCATTTCAAAAATGCGCGACACATACAGTCCTACAGCACCGAGGCTCGCCAGAATCAATCCCGTCGAAAACAGGACGGCCACAAATAGACTCGTCCAGCCCGGTAACGAGGTCGATGCCAGATGGCGATAGATGAAATATCCACCCGTCATAAAGCTGGTAAACGTGAAAAACAACCCCGCATACATGATCCAGGTGAGCAAGATGCTGGTGTGAAAGAACATGCCACCAAAAGCGTGCCGAATCAGCTTGATGAGGTTGTAAGAGCTCCGTCCCGCATGCCGTTCCTCATGCGCGTATTCGATGGTGCCGCTGGAGAAACCAAGCCACCGGAGAATCAGTATGAAATGACGCTCACGCTCACTGAAACGCAAGAAGGCATCCACTACCTTGCGCGAAAGAATGCTGAACGCGCCGTAGCTGCCATCCAGCGTTTGGCCGGTCATTCGACTCATCAGCGCAAAGTAAGCCCGGGCTGCGTACACCCGGAAAGCAGAATGCGAGCGCGCCACGCGTCTCGCCAATACAAGGTCATAGCCCTTCTTGATTTCGTGATAGAGATCCGGGATGCGCTCAGGTGGATCCTGCAGATCGCAGTCCATCACGACAGCGTAGTTGCCCCGGGACGCTTGCAAGCCCGCCGTGATCGCGATCTGCTGTCCAAAGTTGCGACTCAGCCGGACCCCCCTCACGTGCTCGAATCGGCTTGCCAGCGCCTCCACCAATGGCCAGGAGTTGTCTGGACTGCGATCGTCGACGATCACGATCTCGAACGAAGGAACGAGACTGCGCAGCACCTTGTCCAGACGGACACACAACTCCTCGAGGCAACCTAGGCAGCCATAGGAGGGCACAACAACGCTGATTTCCGGGTTCACAATAGAAAATTTGGTGAGTTGCTCAGGCGGGCGCACCGCAAATGCGCCGGCCCGACGGCGCCGCGATTAGGGAGGCGCCGATCATTTTTCGAGAACCGCGAGTCCGAACCCCGTATCACCGTATCGACTGCCGTTGTAGAGCATGAAGCGCTGACCTTCATGATCAAACACGCAGGGATAGCACACTGCCCCCACATCCCAATCTGAGACGGCAGGTTCGATACCGGCTAACTCATCGCGCCGGGTCCAGACCAACCCATCTGGCGATTCGGCATAGCCGATACGGTAGGCATGACCGCGATACGAATACCACATGCGATACATGTCGGGGTCCCGCACCACAGCGGGTTTCGACATCGCATACTCGGTCTCGTCCTTGAACGGCAGCACGATCCGCCCATCGCGGTGCCAGGTAAGGCCATCAGCGGACTCCGCATACTTGAAGAGATGGCTCATCTCTTCTTGCCGCTCGCCGGAACCCCAAGACAGATTGGAGCCGTACCACATGCGCCAGCGCCCGTCTTCAACCAAGACCCACGGATAGGAGATCGAGAATGGATCATGATGATGTCGATCCATCGTGGGTGCCTGTGAAACCCTGATGAACGGGCCATCATCGCCCTCGCTGACCGCCAGCCCAATAGCGTTACGCCAAGGCACGGTCACCCCAAGGTTCCAGCCAAGATAGTAGAGATAGCGCTTGCCGCCATACTTGACCAAGCATCCCATCGAGACGCCGCTGTCGTCGAACGTGCCAGTCTCACCCGGAGCAAGCACCGGCGCTTCGGACAATGCGAGGACGGTTTGCGGGCGGTTCAGATCGATATCGACAAACGCAATATGCGCGCGGCGTTGTGCGTCCCGCACGCTGAAATAGATGCGGTACACGTCTGCATGCCTGTGCTCGGCGACAGGATTTGCGGCATGTGTCTGCATCCACGGGTACTCACCATTGGCGCAGAAGATCCGGCCGAGTTTGCTCCACCGCATTGGCGGCACTCCTCTCAAATATTGCGCAGCCGGGAACTGGGAACACGGGAGCGCTCCGTCACCGGTGCCATATAGACGCCGTCCGCTTCGGCATCGGCCAGTAGCAGCGACCCCGCACCAATCACGCAGCGCGCCCCGATCTTGACATGATCCCGAATCGTCGAATTCACGCCGATGAATGTGTTCGCACCCACCCGAACGCCACCGGATATCACCACGTGCGAACTGATGAAGCAGTTGTCTTCGACCACCGAGTGATGCCCGATATGGTTGCCGCTCCACAAGGTGACATTGTTGCCGATATGTGCAAAAGGCTGAATCGTGTTGTCTTCGAGGATGAAACTGTTCTCACCCGGTTGAAAACCAGGGAATACCGTGGCCCGGCTGCTAACGTAACTCGCCAGTCGATACCCCGCATTGCGCACTTCGGCAACCTTTTGCGCGCGCAGCGCGTTGACCTTCGCGTAGCTGAGCGCCACGAAGACCTCAACTTGGTCGGGCCGGAAATGTTGCGCCAGCTCATCAAACGGAATCACTGGCAACCCATGGAAGTGGTCATCCGTCATGAACGCCCGATCCAGCGTGAACGCGACGGGCGTGTATGCGGAATCATGCGTGAAGTAGAACCAGGCAAGCTCGGCGATCTGACCCGCGCCAAAGATAATCAGTGGGGTAGACGGTTGCGTCACGGTTTATTTCCTCACGAGGATGGTGAACTCATAAAGGTCGTAGTCATGCAACAACGCGACGTTGCGTGAAAACTTGCGTTTGCACAGATCAAAGAGCGCGCAGGGGTCTGCGTAGTGCAGGTCTGGCCGAATCTTGTCAGGGTCGGAGTAGGCAGTCAGGCAATTGAAGGAAAAACCATGTCGGGTGACGCGATGCATCATGTCCAGCGTGGTCTCGATATAGGTGCGCCACTCATGAGCATCGCTATTGAGCCTGACATTGAAGATACCGCTGGCGATCGCAAAATCGACGGGTGCCAGCGGTTCGGTGCCGACAACAAAGCTCGCCTGCGGCTTGCCCGCATACAGGGCCTTCGCCGCATCGATCATGGCAGCAGAAATATCTACACCGACGTACTCGAACCGCTTGTCCAGTGCCTCAAGGAAATCGAAGAGCGCGCCATAGCCACAACCAATGTCCGCAACCGAAAACGGCCGCCCAACATCGAGCACCTTGCATAACTGTGAGAAACGCAGCAACTGGCCGTCCACACCATTCCAGTCGACACCGCGTGGTTGCGTGCCATGTTGCTGGAGCTTCTCGGTGTAGTAACGAGCAACCGGGGAAAGCAAGTCTTTCATGACAAGGGCGATTGAAGTGTCCAGGCACTACGCATGGACGGAAATTTCATGTAGCGAACCGCATCGGGCCCACAGTTGAAAAGCAGGTCAATCACGGAGACCCCATGCTCGAATGCGCCCCACAATTGCGGATACTCGGGGTAGCCGCTGTAGTCGAAATAGCGCAATTCGATTCCAGCGGCCTCAAACAGCTCGGGCTCGATGTAGTCGCGAGCCGCTGGTCCGGAAATATAGGTAGTCGCGCCGGCCTGCCGGCACAAGTCCACAAGCCGCTCCGTCTTGCCATCGGCGAGTTCGTAGTCCCACGACCACTTCAAGGTGGTCTGGATATCCAGCAAGCCGCAGAGTGTCTCGGTCAGGGCGCGGTTCAGATCTGACAGGTGCGTGTACTCGCGCTCAAGGAAACAAGGCTCCAGTGTCTGCGCAATCTGTTCGAAAAACGGAGCACGCCGATAGTTCTGCTGGATCGTTTTCCAATGATCGGCACACCACCGCCCCCCCTCGAGTTCGGTTTCGCGGATCGTCTGGAAGTATCTCCCCTTCACCTTCACCGGGACCGTCAACCACAGAAGACCCTGCGGCGTCTTGATGAGATTCCGGTTGCGCCAATCCCGGCGCGTGTACTGCATGTCGTCGTAGAGAATGAACTCGTCGACGGCACCGATCATGTCGAAATAGCCCTTCCACGGTATGTAGCAGGACTGCACGATCGCAACTGTTTTCTTTTGAGGCATCGGTTTTCCAATCTTCGCCCGCGGCTGCCCAGACCCGCCGGGCAGATCTTGTGCCCGGGCAAAGCCGTGCTTGCCACGATCGATCAACTACATCAACGCGCCCTGCGCCCCCGGTCGGCGCCCAAGCAGCACTTGGCGCACAGCACCAGTGAAGTCGACGCGAGACTCGGCGCAGACAGACTGCCCGGCAGTTCGCCTACTGTCGACGAATTTTACAGTCCATGACGGGCAGAAGCCCGACAGGAAGCCATCGCGTCAGCGAAACCAATCCCGAACGTTGGAGCCCAGTGGCCACCGCGCGGATGAAGGGGCCACGCCGCGCCTTGAATTGCTCGTCCTCCACCGCGCGCCGGAAGAACGTCTGCAAGATCCCCCGCTCGAAGGCTGGTTCGATACCCAAACGCTGCCGGCAGGTGCGACGTACCTCACTCACCGTAATCCAATTCAATGACGCCCAGGTCCCCTCCGGATCCAGCACGTGCTTGGAGCCCGCGATCCAGCGCCACATCAGCCGTTCGGTCAATGACCGGCTCACCAAGGTCGGGATGTTGAAATGCGGCTCGAAGGGAAACGCATAATTTGGGCACATGAACCGGTAGGTGGCGCCCGGCTTGAGTGCAGCGTGGACTCGTTGGAGAACGAGGCCAACATCGCCGACATGTTCCATCACGTTGACGGAGAAGGCATAGTCGAAGCGCCCCTGGGCATCGAGTTGCTCGCCGGTGCAACGCATCATTGCCGGCAGAAATCCGTGTTGGCGGGCATACCGCATCACGATCTCCTGCAACCTGGCAAAGTGCGAAAATCCGTCGCCGATCGGCTCCAATGCGTACATGTCGAACCCCTCGCGCTTGAGGAGACAACTGAGGAGCAGCGCGCCAGCCCCGACTTCCAGCACCGCAGCCCCAGCGGGCAAACGTGTCAGGTCGTCGGCAATCAGCGCACGGCCAAAACGTGCCTCACCGGCGTAGATATCGTAGATGGCCAGCAGGTCTGGCGCCGCTTCGCCCACGACTTCGCGCAGGTGCTGCAGGATATCCACCTCCTGCATCGCCTCGCCCGCCATCCGCTGGCTCATCCCTGGGCTCCAATGGCTACGCCCACCAAAATCAGCGCGGCGCCCAGCAGTTTGGGCATATTCATCGGTTCATTCAGCATGAAAGCGCTGGCGGCAACGACACACACGAACGTGAGGCCCTGATAAATCGGGAATGCCTGTGCCAGCGGCAGCCGCGACACCGTGTACAGCCAGAAGAACGACCCCACCAAACCTGCGAAATACGCCGAAAGGACAAACGGGTCCGTCAGATATGCAAGGTAGCGCTGCCAGCCTTCGGCATAGCCGCTCACAACCGGCTGGAGATATTCCGCGCGCCACTTGACGATCACCTGGCTATAAGCGACGAGCAACACCGTCGGAAGAACGCGCACAATCACATCCATTACTTGTTTCCTCTACCAATAACGGGAGGCGATCCGATGCGCATCGGCTTCACTCCTCCCGGAAAGACTCGTATCGACATAAGCGGCAGCGCAGCTTGGCCGCAGCGGCTCCGGTGCTCCCTCATCCAAGGCCGCCTGCCACCCACCGGCTCAGGAGCCCCTGCTAGCGCCGATCCCCAAGCGCACGCGCAATCGGTGTCACAGAGCCAGGAAGCTTGGGCGTGGCGACGGCTTCGACGTCACGGCTGTTCGGCTCCAGGTCATATAGGTGATCGCGGATGCAACTCTCGGGCGCAAACCCCGAGACACACTGGTGCAGAACGCTCATGATCGTCGCATGATCATTGTCCATGCACGCTTGGTAGAGCACCGCCAGCTTCACCTCCACCTCATGCCGCGTCAGGAACGACTCGTTTGCCATCATGATGCGTGCGTGATCGGTCCCCATCACATCCTCGCCGATCAGTAATTCCTCGTACAGCTTCTCGCCCGGCCGCAAGCCAGTGAACCGCACTTCGATGTCGCCGTCCGGATTGTCGTCGTCCCGAACGGAAAACCCGCTCAAGTGAATCATCCGCCTTGCCAAATCTTGAATCTTGATCGGCTGCCCCATGTCCAAAACGAAGACCTGCCCCGTGTCCCCCATCGCGCCAGCCTGGATCACCAGTTGAGCCGCCTCAGGAATCGTCATGAAATAGCGATTGATATCAGGGTGCGTCACCGTGACCGGCCCGCCATGCTTGATCTGCTTCCTGAACAACGGCACCACCGAGCCCGACGAGCCCAGTACGTTACCGAACCGGACCATGCTGAACCGGGTCTTGACTGTGCGATCCTGGGCGTACCCTTGCAGCACCAGTTCTGCCATCCGCTTGCTGGCACCCATCACATTGGTCGGGCGTACGGCCTTGTCCGTCGAGATCAGTACGAAGGTCTCTGCGCCGACCGCGATCGCCGCGCGAGCGGTAGCGCGCGTGCCAAATGCGTTGTTGAGCAACCCTTCCGTAATGTTGAACTCGACGATTGGCACGTGCTTGTAAGCGGCGGCATGGTAGATGGTCTGCACTTCATAACGATTCATGATGTGGACCATGCGCTGCTCGTTCTGGACAGAGCCCAGCACCGACACCAGCTGGGTTTCCAGCTTCGACTGCCGCACCACCGTTGCCAGCTCGCTTTCGATCGAATACAGCGCGAACTCCGACAACTCGTAGAGGACAAGCATGCGGGGCTGCTGAAGGATGATCTGGCGGCACAGCTCGGCGCCAATCGAACCACCCGCCCCGGTCACGAGCACATTCTTACCGGCAATGTTTTCTCGCAGGAGCTTCTCGTTCGGTGGCACGACGTCCCGCCCGAGCAACTCGTCGACACCGACCTCTCGCACGTCGGCGATTTCTACCCCACCGCCGACCAGATCTGCGATACCGGGCACCGAGCGGACCTCCACCTCGAGCGCTTCCAGTTCGTTGATGATGTCAATGCGGCGGGAGCGGCTGGCCGAGGGCAACGCAAGAAGCACCAGACTCACGTCCAGGCGTGCCAACAGGCGCGCGAGGTCGCCTGGCGGATAGACGCGCACGCCGGACACGGTCAGGCCCTGCACCACGGGATCGTCGTCGATAAATGCCACGGGCCTGTATTCCTGGCCTGCGCGCATCGCCATGGCCAGTTGCCGCCCTGCACTGCCTGCACCATAGATCAGCACGCGCTGGCGCACGGGCGTCACCTGAACGACCTGCCTGAGTAGCGCGCGGGCCAGGAACCGACTGCTGCAGATGTAGACAATCGCAAGCACCCAGTAGATCAGGATGGCGCCACGCGGCACATTCGGCAACGCAAAGATCGCCAGCACGCCCGCAAAAATGAGAACGGACAACGTCACCGCGATCGAGATCGCGATGATGGCCCGGTCTTCGATATAGCGAATCACCGCGCGATACAGCCCCAAGCGCACAAAAATCGGAATGCCGATGATCGATGGCAGGAAATAGATCCACCATGGATGCATGATGGGAACGCTGAAGCTGCCCAGCCTGAGCGCAATCGCCGACCACAACGCGAGCGGCAGCAGCACGAAATCCGCGCACAAGATAACGAGGCTTTTCAGGTACCTCGGCAGACGAGCGAATCGCTTGATCATGGCGAGTCCTAGTGAGAAATCCCGTCCCGTCGCACGACCTTGAGGAAGGTCATCACGAGGATACGGAAGTCGAACATGAGCGACCGCTTGCGCAGATACTCGACATCGAAGGCGACTTTTTCCGGGATCGGCAATTCGTCTCGCCCATTGATCTGGGCCCAGCCGGTGAGTCCAGGGCGAAGCGCATCGACCCCCTCCTGCGTACGCAAGGCGACCAGGTCGTCCTGGTTGAACAGCGCCGGACGCGGGCCGACGAAACTCATATCGCCCCTCAAGATACTCCATAGCTGCGGGAGTTCATCCAGGCTGGATTTGCGCAAGAAGCCGCCAATCGGCGTCAGATACACCTCGGGATTGCCCAGAAAATGCGTGGCAACCGCCGGCGTATCGGTGCGCATGGACCGGAACTTCGGCATCTTGAACAGGCGGTTCTTCCTGCCGACGCGATCGGACCAGTACAGCGCAGGGCCGGGCGAAGTGATTCGGACCATCGCGGCGACAAGCAGCAGCGGAATCAGAAAAACCAGCCCTGCCAGCAAGGCAACCGTGAAATCAAACAACCTTTTCATATGAGGCCAGGATATCTATTCGACGACGCAGGCGGGAACCGAGAAGACCTCTCGAATCCATCCATCCAGGGAATACCGCTCGTACAGATCCTCCGGAAGCTCGACATACGGCACCCCGAGGAAGCCGGGATCGATGACGGGATCACCCCGATCAATGACCAGAATATTCTCCGGCCTGAAGAACTCGTAGCCGCGCACCAGCGGATTGGTCGTGATCAGCTTCTTGCGGGCACCCAGCATCTCGATCGTGCGCATCGTCAGACCCGTTTGGCCAGGGTGCTGGATATCCAGGATGGCGCGAGACTGCGCGATCATCTGAAGCACATCGGCCTTCTTCAGCGGCTCGAACGCGAAATCGGAGGGTCTGCTGCCCCAGAATGCGCGAGAAAACACGCGATTGGCCCAGTAGATCAGCTTGTGCGGCACGAACATGTAGAACTTCGTGCGGGCCCCGCTCTGCTCGATCAACGCCTTGACCTTCTTGATCAAGGTAAACCGGTCGCTATGCACCGTGCCGACGAAACACAAGTCATAGGCTGACGGCGGATGCGGGAGATTCCGGTACTCGTTCAGGAAGAACAAAGGGCGCAGCTTGAGGCAGGCGTCCGCTTTGGCGTCTTCCGTATCGAATGTGAACAGCCTGTCGAAATAGCTGGCCGCACCCTCGAAGTTCCGATTATTGCGGACGGAATCCCAGGAATAGTAGATGAAACGAGCGCGCGCCAGCTTCTGCCTCAGTTTGGCCAGGATATCCAGCGGCATGCACTCCAGCTTGATGATGAAGACGAAATCAAAGTCATCCTGGGCATGCGCCAGAATTGACTCGAAATAGCCGCGGATCTGCCGCTCAACCAGCGTCGGGAACAACCGGATGGCAACTTTCATGGAGGCCTTCGCTGAAGGCCGGTCGTCGTGATATTCGACGATGGCCCCGAGCTGCTGCAGGCGCGTTGTGATCTCCCGCTCGTAGCCAAAGGTGCGCGGCCCGATGAACAGGATTCGCTTGCCCATGAAGTAGTGATCAAGCTTCATTCGATCACCTGTTCGGCGCGATCGGCGTAGACGATCTTTGCTGGAATACCGATCGCCAGGGCGCCGTCCGGCACATCGCTGATGACAACGGCGTTGGCGCCGATACGGGCACCGGTACCGATGCGCACGCCACCAAGAATCTTGGCACCCGCCCCGATGACAACGTCATCCTCAACCCGTGGGCGCGACTCCGGCACGAATGACATGTCCAACTCTTTCGCCCCGAGTGTCACTCCCTGGAAGATCGTGACGTTCCGACCAATGCGCGCCGCCCCGATCACAGTGCCCGAGGTATGAGGCAGAAACAGACCGGCCCCAATCTCGATTCGCGGCGAGGCTTCAATGCCGAACAACACAAGATTGACGAGCGCAACCAGCTTGGCCAGCACGCCAAGCCGACAACGCGCCAACCACGCTGCCAACCGGATCAGAACGGCAGGACACAGCCGCGGATTCAGCAACGCCAGCGGCACTGCAAGGACCGATGCAGGGCCCGGCGTCCCGCTTAGTGCACGCATTCGCTCGATGTCGGAGCGCACCAATCGAAACATGGTCATGCCATCAACTTGCGACGACGCAGTTCTTCATTCGCCTGATCGAGCCGGTCAGCCGGCAACGGCTGAGTGCGCACCCAGGCGACGAAGCGATCCAGGCCCGCGTCAATATCGACCTGCGGCTGGTAGCCGAGCGCCTCGCCGATCCGGGTAATGTCGGCATAACAGTGGCGGATGTCGCCCACGCGATACTCCGCCGTCACATGCGGCGCGATCGTGCCGCCCAGCTTGTGCATCAGCTTGGTCGCAATCTCCATGACCGAAACGGGCTTGCCGAGTCCGACGTTGAAGACATCGAACATCCCCACATCGGTCTTCAACGCAGCCGCGACCGCACGTGCCACATCAGTCACGTGCACGAAATCCCGGCTTTCCAGGCCGTCCTCAAAGATCGGCAGCGACTTGCCCTGACGAATACGGGTGGAAAAGATCGACAGGATGCCAGTATAGGGATTGTTGAGTGACTGCCCTTCGCCGTAGACGTTCTGGAAGCGCAAGGCCACGCTCGGGATACCCAGGGCCTGCGCCCCGATCCGGATCAACTCCTCCTGCGCAAACTTGGTCGCGGCGTAGATGGACGCGGGATTGATGCGCGCACTTTCGCTCGTCGCGACCGGCTGCATCGGCGCTGCGCATATGGGGCACGCAGGCTCCCAGCGATGCGCCGCCAATGCCTCGCGTGTGCGCGGGTCTGGGTAGCGGACAGTTTCCGGCGAACACGCGGGGCATGTGAATGCACCCTCCCCGTAAACCGAGCGGCTGGACGCCAGGATGATCTTCTTCACGCTCGGACTCGCTGCCTGCTGGAGCACCTCCAGCAACACAGCGGTGGCCTGCGTGTTGACGAAGTTGTAGTGCGCGATCTGGTACATCGACTGCCCAGTCCCTGTCTCGGCGGCAAGATGGACAATCGCATCCGCCCCTGCGATGGCTCGCTCCAGGTCCGCGCGGGAGACCACATCCCCTCGCATCACCTCGACCCGATCAGATGCCAGGACCGGATGGTCGACCACAGGCAAAGGACCATGAATCTGCGGGCTGAGATTATCGAACAGCCTGACGCGGTGCCCAGTAGCCACCAACTCGGTTGCAAGGTTCAGGCCGATAAAGCCGAGGCCGCCGGTGATCAGTATGGTTTCCATCTTCAATTTAGTTTGCTCTGAGATGCTTGTCGCTCAAAACAACGGAGCAACGGTTTGGCAATGATTAATCGATACGGCCAAACATGTCAGTCTGATTGCGCAGCGACGAGATGTGGCTGAGATAACGCATGAGCATATAGTAGCGATTCGGCCCGAGCACCCTAAGCGCCACGCGCAGCAACACATGAATGATTTTGATCGAACCGCGGAATCGATCAACGTCATGGAACGTGTGACGTTTGGCGGCCGCATTCCCCCGCACCAGCAAGCGCTTGCGCTTAGCGAACGCCATCACCTTGCCGGCCGGATCAAACGGATCTGCGACATCGGCAAATTGCGCTTTCAAGCCAGCATAAAAGCGCCGCAGCGCGGGGGTGATGTACGTACCATCGGAAAAATAATCGAACCCATATTTGCGTCCGACAAAATCATCCGAACCCTCTTTTTGGAGCTCCGCCGCATACTCCGTGGCAAGCTCCTGGAAATCCGGCCGGGAACCCGGTGCAAACCGACTCTGCTTGTAGGCAATCACGTCCGGACGCTTTGCATCGAACGAGCTGAAATGGATGAAGCGCAAGAGCACCTTGTCATTCACCCGCCAGGCCCCATCGCGTTGCGCAAGCGTGCGCTCGTGCAGGTTCCAGAACGCGACGTTGAGGCCGGGATCATGAAGAATCTGGAGTGCGGGGAAGAACGCCGGCGCCAAGTCCACCCATTTCTGATCGACGGCCAAACCAAGCTGAGGCTCATAGAAGCCAAAGGCCAGGCAGCGGTCGGACCACCACTTCGCGAAGGCGATACCCTCCTCGCAGCGCGACACGCCAACAAAGCCCAGGTTGAACGCGCCAAATCGCAGGAGATCCACATCGTCGGGCTTGTTACCGTCGATCACCGGCAGGTTGGTGTGCGGGGTTACCACGACCGACGCCGTCTGCAAAGCACTGAAGACAGGCTCCAGCGGCGCGTAGATCTTGATGTCCGGGTCGATATACAAGGCAACGTCGTAGCGACTCAACAAGTACAGAAGGGAGGCCGGCTTGACGTTCGTGCTCAACTCGATCACATCGAATGCAAACGCGTGCTGCCGAAAATTCTCGACGCCCAAGTCCTCTACCCAGATCACGGTCAGGCCCGGGCGATCTATCACGAGATCGTCTGCCTTACGGTCAACGAGGACAATGTAGAACGCGTGATCCGGATGATGTCGGCGATAGGATTCAAACAGAACCAACGCCTTGGGAAGGTA
The DNA here is from genome assembly GCA_913056305.1 of uncultured Ralstonia sp. Classification (GTDB taxonomy): domain Bacteria; phylum Pseudomonadota; class Gammaproteobacteria; order Burkholderiales; family Burkholderiaceae; genus Ralstonia. The sequence goes on along the minus strand of CAJXMR010000014.1, from coordinate 16,335 downwards.
GTTGATTGCGCAAATGGTGAACGCTGCGGAATTTTGCATAAGCTTGTTCGTTCGAATAATCTCTGTGTTCAATTAGCTGTCCACATCGCTCGCTTGTCCGGCACACGAAATGCGCGCTGGCAGAGCCAATACAGCACGGGTGGAAGCCACAACAAAATCCAGAAGCCCGGCGAGGAGAAATACGAATCCTCAAAAATCGACATACATAGCGGGTAAAGAGAGACCGCGTAGAAATACCAAGCAACGGGGTTCTCGCTGGACAGATTCCACTTGTATAAGAGCTGATGAAACAGGCCGATCCCAAAAAATCCGGCAAGCACACCGAGCAGCGACCCATCGTGATACAAGGGGAACAATGCTGTATAGGTGTTGCAAGTCATGGGAACGCTGACAAATGGCATCAGCGGCGGCCTCAACGGGATGTTCACGCCGAAGCCATGCAGAAGACCGCGTACGCTGTTGGGCAGCAACGCGCCACCCGGAATCTCCTGCAAGCCGGTCTGGATGTAATTATCCAGGCAGGCCACGCTGCTCAACAAATAGATCTGGGCATTCCAAATCACCTGCCTCAGCACGCCTCCGCCCGAGGTTCCCTTGCCTAGCAAGACAGCCACGAGAAAAAACAGCGCCATGAATCCCACCGCCGCGCTCAGCACGCCGCGCAGCGTCACAATACGCTGCCGATAAAGCAAGGCCGTCACCGCGACGAACAGCATCAGCATGTAGAGGCGCCCTGTCGTCAGCAACGCTGACAACAGGCCAATCATCAGAACAAACAGCAACTCCCAGCGGGACAGCGAACGTGCGTGGGCAACGAAGTAGATGCACACGCCCACGCCAAAGAAGAACACCCGCAACAGGCTGAAGATGTTCCGCGGCCCGACAAAGTCAAAAACAATCGCCTGCCGAATGCCCGGCAGTGTCACCGCGCCGCCCAGTTGCGCGCGTAGGATCAGGTACACCTTCGCGAGCACGAGCACCCCGGTGATCCCATACAAAACCACAAACCAGTGGAAAGCCCGACGCACGAACGGATCACGCCGATCCGGTGTCGAACCCGGCGCCCCATTCTCCAGGATTGGCAAGCTGGCACCCAGCGTCGAGCCCGCCACAAAGCCCAGGACGGCGCACGCAATCGCCGACCAGGTCAGGACGGAATATTGGCCGAAGACGTCTCCGGCAAGCAGTTGCCCTGCGATCTGAGTGCTCCACAACAGCAGGAAGACGAGTCTCGGATCAAACAGCATCAAGCGTCGCCCTACGATAGAGATAGAACAGACCCAAGCAGTCCAAGAAAGCACGCAGCGTCCACGCGACCGCAGCGCCCTCCAACCCCATCAGATAGACACAACCGACCAACAGCGGCAGGTAGATCACGAGCTCCGCGCTATGCAGGATGCCGACGGGCCGGGCCACCTTCATGGAATGCAGCGCGGTGTAAGGCATGTACGCAACCCCGTTGACGACGACGCCCACCGATAGGATAAGCACGACCCAGATTGAGCGCGCAGCAAAACCGGGCGCAAGGAAATGGTTCATCAATGGGTAGGCGATCACACAGCACAGGAGCGCCAAGCCACCCATGACAAGGAACGTGATCGTCAATCCCTGCCGGAAGAGCGCGTGGGACTTGGCCGGATCCTGCTGGTGGTCACGCGCCATGCGGGGCAGCAGCGTGGAGCCGATGGCACCAGGGAGGATCAGCAAGCGCACGAGAAACTCGAACGGTACCGTATAGAAAGCCACCACTGCTGCGCCAAGCAAATGGGAAATCACAAATCGGTCCGCATTCACCAGTAAGGGGCTGATCAGGTTGCTCAACGCCATCCAGACCCCGAACGACAGAAGTTTGCGCGTGGCGCCCGCCTCACGCGGCAACACCGGGAGGCGATGGTACGGCAGGCGTCCGACGAAGTACCAGAACAGCACCATTGAAGCGAATCTGGAAATGATCAACCAGATCGTCACAGCGACCAGCGACGGCCCGCTCAATAGCACACCGAAGACGGGGAACGCAAAGATTGAGACGCCCAGAAAGATTCTGGCGACATTGCTCGCCAAGAAACGCTCATACCCTTCCACCACGCCCCGCAGGCCCGCACTGACCGTGGCCAACGGGATGCCGATGGCTGCGATCAATAGGCTGACAAAGGTCTCCTTCTGCAAGGACGCGGATACGTTGAGGATGGAATATCCGAGAGGATGTGCGCTTGCCACCAGAAGGAGCGCGCCCAGTACCCCAGTGGCAAATGTGAACTTGATCCCTGAGCGGACCAACCCCGGAATCTGCGCCTCGTGCCCCTCCCCAAGACTCGCTGAGACCTGCTGGGTCAGCGCTCTGCCAAGACCGAAATCAAACAGGCTGAAGTATCCAATGATGGCCCACAGCAGCGTCAGAATCCCAAAGCGCTCCACCCCCAGCCGACTCATCAACCACGGAATCGTGGCCGCACCGATCAATAGCGGTAACCCCGCGCCCGCGAGATTCCAAATGGTATTCCTGCTAAGAGACATCCGTGATAAACATCCGCATCAAATTGCAGCGACTGGGCGCAGAATCGTTGGGAATTGCTGGAGCCTCCATCTGCCGGTCTTGGCTCCATGCTTCTTTCCGCTCTCAACAACGGACTTGGCATGGTGATTCCCTACACGGCAAAACCCATAGGTTGCCGAGCCACATGTCCAGTCGCTCGAGCTACCGCTCAATCGGCACCGCGCTGACGCTGGAATTGGTCCCGACCCAACACGTAAATAACGGCAATCAACAACGAGGCCAAACCAACCGCCGCTGCCAGCATCAGACGCCGTGGCCCGGAAGGGCTATCGGGGGTCGTCGCACGAATCACCCGAATCTCGTCGCGCGCCGTCGCCCGCAGCACGTCAATACGGCGGTCAATACGATCGACCATCGCCTCCCAGTACGCCTGGTCCTGCAAGGCATCAACCGCTGACACCACGTTGCCAACCGGGACACCCGCATTCTTGAACTGCATGTCGTCGGCCAGAGCCCGTTGGATTCCGGCCAGCCGCTCCTGCAAGCGAACGATTTCGTTCTGGTCCAAGGTTTGTCGCGCCAGGTCGTTTTGATTCTGCAGGGTCGTTGGCTGCAACAATCCCATCGAAAGCGTCGTCTCCGCCTGGACACCAGCCATGCCGATCACACCAACACGCGTCGAGGTCGAGACAAACTGCAGCGCGGACTTGATGTCCGGCCGCTCCATTTTCGCCCGCGCCTCCGCGACGCTCTTCACGGCCCGCTCGCGCCTCGATTGCAACGCGTAGATTGCCTTCGACGCATCTGTGAGATGCAAGCCGACGAGCAGATCAATCATTCCGTCGCCATAGGCGTTGGCGAGGTTCTTTGCCATCTCGGGATCTTTATCTGTCACCCGCACATCAACAAAGTTGTCCTGCAAATTGGCGACGAGCTGAACCTCGGACTCCAGTTCGCGGCGCGCCATCACTGGCGATACGCCGCCGAAATGACGGGTAAGGTCGAATTTTTCGACGATCGAACGCGTCAGACCGTTCTCCCGCAACGCCCACATATAGAGTTGTGCGGAGGGCGACGGAGCGATCTTGAGCACTGCGGTGTACTGATTCGGCACCAGTTGCAACACCCCCGCCGCAACCACCGCCGCCAGCAAAGGCACGGCCACCAACAAGCGCTTGTGTTTGGCGAGTACGCGGCCGAATGTCCGCCATTCGCTCAATGCCCGTGCGGATGCAGGGTCAACTTTATCCATTCCCATAGCAACGAATTTATCTACTCAATTTCCCTTGGCGTATTGGCACCCGTGCTTCATTGAATTCCGAGGGCAAAATACGAAGTGAAGGATCACCAAACGCTCGACAAACGGATCGAAGCAAACAATGGAGCAGTCGCGCCCGCGCCTCGTCCACTGAGGCGTGCTCAGTCGAAGGTGTCCGCTGCGGCCAGCGTTGCCGCAGCGGCATCCTTTGCCGCCAGGATTGGCGTGCCATTGAGCGGCCAGGTGATGCCGATTTCGGGGTCATTCCACAGCAGGCTACGTTCGTGCTCGGGGAACCAATAGTCGGTGGTCTTGTAGAGGAACTCTGCGCTTTCAGAAGTCACCACGAAGCCGTGAGCGAACCCTTCCGGCACCCACAGTTGGCGCTTGTTTTCCGCAGACAGCTCAACGCCGACCCACTTGCCGAAATTGGGTGAGCTGCGACGCATATCCACCGCCACGTCAAAAACCGCCCCCGAAACCACGCGCACCAGCTTGCCCTGGGGCCGCTGAATCTGATAGTGGAGCCCTCGCAGAACATTGCGTGCTGAGCGAGAATGGTTGTCCTGAACGAAAGTTCGGTTCAGGCCGGTAGCCTCATCAAAGGCACGAGCGTTGAAGCTCTCGAAAAAAAAGCCGCGGTCATCACCGAACACCTTGGGTTCCAGAATCAGAACTTCCGGAAGCGAGGTAGGGATAGCTTTAAGATTCATTGTTGACGTCTTTGTCTATCTGATGGATTCCGACACCACGCGCTGCAGGTATCTGCCATAGGCATTCTTTGAAAGCGGTTTGGCGAGTTCCGCCACGCTGTCTGCGCTGATCCAGCCGCTTCGGTAGGCAATCTCCTCAGGGCAGGCCACCATCAATCCTTGTCGGTTTTGCAGTGTCGCAATGAAGCTGGCCGCCTCGAGCAGGGATTCGTGCGTGCCGGTGTCCAGCCAGGCGTATCCGCGCCCCATGATCTCGACGTTGAGCTGCGCCAACTCGAGATAGCGCTTGTTCACGTCCGTGATTTCCAGTTCACCGCGTGCGGACGGCCGGATGTCGGCAGCAATGTCGCAGACCTGCCTATCGTAGAAGTACAGACCCGTGACAGCGTAATTGGAACGCGGTTTGGCAGGCTTTTCTTCCAGAGAAAGCGCGCGGAAGTCACCGTCGAACTCAACCACGCCGTAGCGTTCTGGATCATGCACGTGGTAAGCGAACACCGTGGCACCGTCGTCCTGATTGCTGGCGCGGTGCAGTTGTGCCACGAGATCATGGCCGTGGAAGATGTTGTCGCCCAGGATCAGCGTCGACGGATCATTGCCGACGAAGTCACGACCAATGATGAAGGCCTGCGCCAAGCCATCCGGCGAAGGCTGCACCGCGTACTGAAGGTTGAGGCCCCACTTGCTGCCATCACCCAGCATCTCGGCAAAGCGCGGCGTGTCTTCCGGGGTGGAGATCACCAAGATGTCGCGAATCCCGGCCAGCATCAGCGTGGACAGCGGGTAGTAGATCATCGGCTTGTCATAGACAGGCAGCAGTTGCTTCGAGACCGACCGGGTAATCGGATACAGCCGCGTGCCGGAGCCACCGGCAAGAATGATGCCTTTACGCATAATCAGGGAATCTCAAAGAATCTGGTCGAGCAGGAAACGCACACCCTGGCGCCAGTCCGGAAGGTGAACATCAAACGTCTCGCGCAGCTTGGTCGTATCGAGGCGCGAGTTGGCGGGCCGCGGTGCCGGCAGTGGATATTCGGTCGCGGGGATGGCAGTGATTGTCTCCGGGTCAACCTTAAGCGCTACGCCACAGACTGCGGCATAGCGTAGCACCTCGGTGGCGTAGCCATGCCAGGTGGTTTCGCCAGCAGCGGCGAGGTGATAGACGCCGCCAGGAAAGGCCGAACGGTCTGCCGACAACCAGTAGCGGGCAATAATTTGCGCAGTGACGTCGGCGATCAATGCTGCCGTAGTTGGTGCGCCAAACTGGTCCGCGATCACACGCAGGCTGTCACGCTCGCGACCCAGTTTCAGCATGGTCTTGGCGAAATTGCCACCATGAGCCCCTGCCACCCAGCACGTGCGCAACACCAGCGCTGTCGCACCCGAAGCGGCGATGGCCTGCTCACCCGCGAGCTTGCTCTTGCCATAGATGGACTGCGGATTGGTCGCATCTGCCTCGGCGTAGGCACCAGCCTTAGTGCCGTCGAATACGTAATCGGTGCTGTAGTGAACCATCAGGCTCCCAAGCGCACGCGCCTCTTCGGCCAGCACACCTGCGGCAGCGCAGTTGACGGCAAAAGCAGTCTCGACATCACTTTCAGCTTTGTCCACCGCAGTGTAAGCAGCCGGATTGACGATGACATCCGGGCAATGCTCGCGAACCACCCGGCGCAATGCGTCGGGCTGAGACAGGTCACAGCCGGCACGATCCAGTGCAATCACCTCGCCGAGCGGAGCCAAGCTACGACGGAGCTCGAAACCGACTTGGCCATTGCTCCCGGTAACAAGGAGCTTCGGCACGGCACGCGCCTTACGCTGCATATTGCTTTGCCACCCAGTTCCGATACTCACCTGACATCACGTCCTGCACCCACGCCTGGTTGTCCAAATACCATTGCACCGTCTTGCGCAGCCCAGTTTCGAACGTTTCAGCCGGCTTCCAGCCAAGCTCGCGCTCGAGCTTGCGGGCGTCGATGGCATAGCGTCGATCATGCCCGGGCCGATCCTTCACGAAGGTAATCTGGTCACGGTATGACCCGGTTGTCTTTGGCTTGAGCTGATCCAGCAAGTCACACAGCGTATGCACGACCTCCAGATTGGTCTCCTCATTCCAGCCGCCGACGTTGTATGTCTCACCCAAACGCCCCCCTGCCAGCACCTCGCGGATGGCGGCGCAGTGGTCACCCACGTACAGCCAGTCGCGCACGTTCTGCCCATCGCCGTAGACCGGCAGCGGCTTGCCGCCGAGCGCGTTGGCGATCATCAGAGGAATTAGCTTTTCCGGGAAGTGGTACGGCCCATAGTTGTTGGAGCAGTTGGTCGTCACGACCGGCAGGCCATACGTATGGTGATATGCGCGCACCAGATGGTCCGATGCAGCCTTCGACGCCGAGTACGGGCTGTTGGGCGCGTAGGGCGTCGTCTCGGAGAACTGCGGGTCGGTCGGCCCGAGCGAGCCGAACACCTCGTCAGTCGAGACATGCAGGAAGCGGAAAGCGGCCTTGGGCTCTTCGTCGAGTTCGCTCCAGTACGCACGCACCGCTTCAAGCAGGGTGAACGTGCCGACAATATTGGTCTGGATGAACTCGCCCGGGCCGTGGATCGAGCGATCCACGTGGCTCTCGGCGGCAAAGTGGACCACGGCACGCGGCTTGAACTTGGCGAACAGGTTATCCAAGGCGGCGCGATCACAGATATCCGTCTGGGAGAACACATGGCGCGGATCGTTCTCGACCGATGCCAGGGTCTTACGATTGCCGGCATAGGTCAATTTGTCGACGTTGACGATGCCATCGGCACTGGGATTCGCCAGCCAGTTCAGGACGAAATTGCCGCCAATAAAGCCGGCACCGCCGGTGACGAGAATATGGGACAAACTCTATGCTCCTTGTCGCGAGCCAACGCCCGCGCATGGATCCGCTCTGAGCCCCCTTGGGTGGCGGCGGAATTGTTAAGTACGGTGAGAAGTGGCGTATTCTATCCGACCCCGGGGTATGCCCTGCCAATAGGCCCCATCTTTTTGTAGCGCGTTGTAACAACTGAGGCGCGTGCGTCTCAACCAGCCACGACGTGCGCCGCCCGCCTCACATGACCGTCGCCTCAACCGTCCCCCACGCCATCGGCGACCTCCAAGGCTGCTGCTCCCCCCTCCAGACCCTCCTGGCCGCCTTGCCCGCCGACACCCCTCTGCGCTTCGTCGGCGACATGGTCAACCGCGGCCCGGATTCGCTTGGCACACTGCGCCGCGTCATCGCATTGTGCGAGGAAGGGCGCGCACGCACGGTGCTGGGCAACCATGACATCCACCTGCTGGCCGTGGCCGCGGGTGTGCGCAAGCCTGGCAAGCGCGACACCCTCGCCGACGTCCTGGCCGCACCCGACCGCGACGCACTCATCGACTGGCTGCGCCACCAGCCGCTGGCCATCTTCGAAAACGGCTTCCTGATGGTGCATGCCGGCGTGCTGCCGCAATGGACGACGGGCGACGTGCTGGAACTGGCCGGCGCCGTGGAGCGCGAACTGCGCAGCCCCCACTGGAAGACTTTCCTGGCCGACGCCTTCGGCAACCACCCCGCCAAGTGGAGCAACGATCTCACCGGTATGGACCGCCTGCGTCTGACCATCAACGCCCTGACGCGCCTGCGCTTCTGCACGCCCGATGGCGCGATGGAGTTCGAGACCAAGGACGCCGATGGCGCCCCGGATGGCCACATACCTTGGTTCGACGCGCCAGGGCGCCGTACGCGCGGCACGCCGATCGCATTCGGCCACTGGTCGACGAAAGGGTTGGTGATGCGAGACGATCTGCTCGGCCTGGACACCGGCTGCGTGTGGGGCGGCAAGCTGACGGCGGCGCGCATGACGCTGGCGCCGGCCGGCCGCGAGGTGGTGCAGGTGGCGTGCGAGCAGGTGCAGGACCCGCTCGCGCACAAGACGTAGCGGGCGCCGGCTACCCGGCCCGCTCCATCAGCATGGCCACCGCCTGGCGGCTGTGCTCGGCCAGCGCGCGGCGGTCCATCTCCGGCGCCACGGACGGGCCCACAAACACCTCCACGGTCAGCGGCGGCCCATTCAGGATCGCGTTGACTGAATCGAGCAGCGACAGATCGTCGATATAGGCGGGAATGCTCGTGAGCTCGCCGGTGGCAGCGATGCGGTAGCGCAGCGCCAGCGGGCGGATCGGCGCGGCGGCTGTCACCGGGGCCTGGAACATATTGGCGTGGAACGGCAGCAGCTGCATGCCACTGGAGGTCGTCCCCTCCGGAAACACGCAGATCGCCTCACCGCTGCGCAGCGCGTCAGCGATGACGTGCATGATGCGGTGCGCATCGCGCTTGCGGCCACGCTCGACGAACAGCACGCCAGTCTGCGCACATAGCCAGCCGATCACCGGCCACTGGCGGATCTCCGACTTGGCGACGAAGCGCGGCGGGTGCCAGGCATTGAAGGCGTAGATATCGAGCCACGACACGTGGTTCGACACCAGCATGGAGCCGGCCAGGTCAGCCGGGCCCACCGGCTCGCCATGCACCACCAGCGAGACGCGGAACAACGCCAGCAGCTTGCGCGACCAGCGCTGGATCAGCGCCTGCTTGGCGCGCGGCCGCACCCACCAGAACAGCAGTGCGCAGGTGGCAATACCTTCGGCCAGATGCACCAGCAGGCGCAGCTTGCGCAGCACGTGCTTGCGTTGCGGTTGAGATGGCGACTGCGCGCCCATCTCGGCCGGCGCGCCTTGCGCGCGCTGGTCAATGCCCGTCATAGGCGAGGTGGCCGGCGACCAGCGTGGCGCGCACGCGGCCGGCCAGCTCGAAGCCCAGGTACGGCGAGTTCTTGCCCTGGCTGCGCAGGCTGCGCGGCTCCAGCTTCCACGTTGCGTTCGGATCGAACACGCACACGTCGGCCAGTGCGCCCACTTCCAGTGAGCCGGCGTGCAAGCCCAGCACGCGTGCCGGTTCGCTGGTGATGCGGGCCAGCGCCTTTGGCAGCTCGACCTTGTGCTCGGTAGCCCAGCGCAGCGTCAGCGGCAGCAGCGTCTCCAGGCCGGTGGCACCGGGCGAAGCCTCGGCAAACGGCAGCAGCTTCTCGTCGTCGTCCACCGGCGTGTGGTCGGAGCAGATCGCGTCGATGGTGCCATCGATGAGCGCGCGCACGATGCCGTCGCGGTCGCGGCCGGCACGCAGCGGCGGCACGAAGCGCATCTGCGAGTTGAAGTAGCCGATGTCGACGTCGGTCAGCGAGATGTGGTGGACGTTCACGTCGCAGGTGACCGGCAGGCCCTCGGCCTTGGCGCGGCGCACCAGCTCCAGCCCGGCAGCCGACGACAGGCGGCACAGATGCACGCGCGCGCCGGTGCTGCGAATCAGTTCGAAAATCGTGTGCAAGCGCACCGTTTCGGAAATGACGGGCACGCCCGAGAGGCCCAGGCGCGAGGCCAGCGGGCCGCTTGCCGCCACGCCGCCCTTGCCCAGGAACGGGTCTTCCGGACGCAGCCAGACGGTAAAGCCGAAGGTCTGCGCGTATTGCAGCGCGCGCATCAGCACCTGTGTGTCGGTCATCGGCGCATCGGCCTGCGAGAAGCCGACGCAGCCCGATTCGGTCAGCTCGGCCATCTCGGTCAACACCGCGCCCTTGAGGCCGACGGTGAGCGCGCCGAGCGGATACACGTGCGCCTGGTTCAGGTTGCGCGCGCGGAACTTGAGCATCTCGACCAGGCCGGGCTCATCCAGCACCGGGTCGGTATCCGGCGGGCACACCAGCGAGGTCACGCCGCCGGCCATCGCCGCGGCCATTTCTGATTCGAGCGTCGCCTTGTATTCGAAGCCCGGCTCGCGCAGGCGGGCGGAGAGGTCGATCAGCCCCGGGCACACGATCAGGCCAGTCGCGTCGACGGTCTTGTTGGCGTTGAAATCCGCCGGCGCGTGGCCGACACCGACCACCTTGCCCGCAGCGATATACAGATCCTGTTGCGCGTCGATGCCGTTGGCCGGGTCGATCAGGCGGCCGCCTTTGATATGCAGTTTCATCGATCTTCTTAGTCGTTGTTGCCAGCCACGATGCCCATCACGGCCATGCGTACCGCGATGCCGAAGGTCACCTGGTTCAGGATCACCGATTGCACGCCGTCAGCCACGGCGGAGTCGATCTCCACGCCGCGGTTCATCGGGCCCGGGTGCATGACGATGGCGTCCGGCTTGGCTAGCGCCAAGCGCTCCTGCGTCAGGCCGTACGCCTTGAAGTACTCCTGCGCGGACGGCAGCAGCGCGCCGCTCATGCGCTCGTTCTGCAGGCGCAGCATGATGACCACGTCCACGCCCTTGAGGCCGTCTTCCATGTTGTGGAAGACGCGCACGCCCATGTGCTCCAGGCCGGTCGGCAGCAGCGTGCGCGGGCCGATCGCGCGCACCTCGGCGCAGCCCAGCGTGGTCAGCGCATGGATGTCGGAGCGTGCCACCCGCGAGTGCAGGATGTCGCCGACGATCGCCACCGTCAGGTTGGAGAAATCCTTCTTGTAGTGGCGGATGGTGTACATGTCGAGCAGCCCCTGCGTGGGGTGCGCATGCCGGCCATCGCCCGCGTTGATCACGTGCACGTGCGGCGCGACGTGCTCGGCAATCAGGTACGGCGCGCCCGAGCTGGCATGCCGCACGACAAACATGTCGGCCTGCATCGCCGACAGGTTGTTGATCGTATCCAGCAGCGATTCGCCCTTGCTGGTGGACGACGCGTTGATGTTCAGGTTGATCACGTCCGCCGACAGCCGCTTGGCCGCGATCTCGAACGTAGTGCGCGTGCGCGTGGAGTTCTCGAAGAACAGGTTGAACACGCTCTTGCCGCGCAGCAGCGGCACCTTCTTCACCTCGCGGTCGGAATCCGATACGGAGACGAACTGCTGCGCGGTGTCCAGCACGTGCGTGAGGATGTCGCGCGACAGCCCCTCGATCGACAGCAGGTGCTTGAGCTCGCCGTTTTTCGTGAGCTGCGGGTTGGCGAAAGTCTTGGTCATGACAGACGTGGGCGAACGGAAGCGATCAAAACAAAAGCGGTGCGGCGCACAGGGTCAGGCACCCTTGGGCTCGCGCGTGAAGGTGAAGCGGGCCGATGCGCCCTCGCCCGCCTGGCTCAGCACGAGCGACTCGTCGGCCGGCAAGGTGATGCGCTCGCCGATGTAGTCGGGCGCAACAGGCAACTGGCGCTCGCCGCGGTCGACCAGCACGGCCAGCTCCACCGCGGCCGGGCGGCCGTAGTCGAACAGCTCGTTGATGGCCGCGCGGATGGTGCGGCCACTGGCCAGCACGTCGTCCACCAGGAGGATGCGGCTGTCTGCCACGTCAAACGGCAGCGTGGTCGGCTGGGCCTGGGCGTGCAGGCCTTTCTTGGCGTAGTCGTCGCGGTGCATCGACACGTTGACGACGCCGTATTCCGGCAGGCCGAGGTCGTGCGCCAGGCGCTTGGCGATCCAGGCGCCGCCGCTGACGATTCCGGCCACCGACCACGTGTGGCCACCGGCCATCCGCGTGCGCAGTTGCGCGACGAGGCTCTGGTAAAGCGCCTCGGCATCGATCTGTTGCGATGTCATGCGTGTGACTCGTCGAAGTATTGTTGGAGGATGATGCAGGCAGCCTCGGCGTCGAGCACGTCATCGGTGGCGCCGGCGTCCTGCGCGGCGATCGACGAATAGCGCTCGTCGACCCAGGTGACAGGCAGGCCGTAGCGGCCGTGCAACTGATTGCCGAAGCGTTTGGCGAGCTTGATCATCGGCTGCTCTTCCCCATCGGGGTGCACAGGCATGCCGACCACGAAGCCGACCGGCTGCCATTCGCTCACCAGCCGCGTGATCTGCGCAAAACGGAAGTCGACCGAACGGTTGGGGATGGTCTCCAGCGCCCGCGCCGAGCGCGTGATGGAGTTGCCCAGCGCCACACCGATGCGCTTTTCGCCGTAATCGAAAGCCAGCAGGGTGCCTTCTGCGGGCACGGAGGCGATCGCCGGACGTGCCGGCTCAGGCATGCCCTGCCTCGCCCGACAGCATGGCGGGACTGATGCCGAGCAGGTTCAGCGCGGCGGCAAAGCGCCCCTCGGCGGGCACGTTGAAGATGATGTCGGGATCGGCCTGGACGGTCAGCCAGCCATTGCGGCTGATTTCTTCTTCCAGCTGGCCGGCGCTCCAGCCGGCGTACCCGAGAGTCAGGATGAAACGCTGCGGCCCGCCACCGTGGGCAACGGCCTCCAGCACATCCTTGGAAGTGGTCATTTCCAGCCCGCCCGGCACCGCCAGCGACGACGAATACGCACCCATCGCGTCATGCAGCACGAAGCCGCGCTCGGTCTGCACCGGGCCGCCGTAATACACGGGTTGTTCTGCGAGGGGGTGGATTTCGAGCTTGAGATCGATCTTGTCGAACAGCGTCGCCAAGTCGATATCGATGGGCCGGTTGATGACGAGGCCGAGCGCGCCGCGCTCGTTGTGCTCGCACAGGTACACCACCGTGCCCGAAAACGTGGAATCCGCCATGCCGGGCATAGCGATCAGGAACTGATTCGTGAGATTGATGTGTGCGTCCGGCGAGGCCATGCGGTTAGTTTACCAAAAGCCCCCGGCAGGTGGCCCTTTCATTTGGAGGAGTCGCCACCTTCGTGGGGCTTTTTGTGGTGGCTTAAGCACCCGACCCGGCGATGTGTACCGGTGTGGTATTCAGCGCTTCCAGGTCGGCGGCCTCCAGCCAGCGCCACTCGCCCGGGGCCAGATCTTCGCCCAGCGACAGGCCGCCGATGGCGCTGCGGTGCAGCCCCGCCACGTGATTGCCTGCCGCGGCGACCATGCGTTTCACCTGATGGTATTTGCCCTGCGTGAGGGCCATGCGCAGATGGTGCGTGTCCACGCGCTCGGCCCAGGCCGCGGCAACGTTTTCATTCTCGTCGGCCAGCAGCACACCGGCGCACAACTGGGCGATCTGCGCGTCGGTCACGGGTTCGGCGGTGGTGATCTCGTACACCTTGGGCACCTGGTGGCGCGGGCTGGTGAGCGTATGGACGAACTGGCCGTCGTCAGTCAGCAGCAGCAAGCCGGTGGTGTCCTGGTCCAGGCGGCCGACGCATTGCACGCCGCGCTCGCGCAGCGGCACCGGCAGCAGCGAATACACGCTCGGATGGTGCTTCGGCTTCTGCGAGCACTCCACGCCATCCGGCTTGTTGAGCATCACGTAGGCGCGCGCGTAGTAGGTCCAGCGGTCGCCATCCACGTCCAAGACCAGGCCGGCGGTGTCGACCTGGGCGTCCGGGTCTTCCATCTCCACGCCGTCGATGAACACCAGCCCCGCCAGCACGAGGTCCTTGCAATAGCGGCGCGTGCCGAAACCCTGGGATTGCAGGATGCGGTACAGCGGAAGACGGGCGGAAGCAGCAGTCATGACAGCAACAAGATAGAAGATTGAAGAAACCGGGCGGATTGTATGCCCTCCGATCAAAGCCATGGCAATCGGCTGCGGGGGCCACCATACTGCAAGGCTTGTGATCTCACGGTCGGTTGCCCTATGCGCCCCACTTTCCTGATCCGTCTTGCCGCCGCCTGCCTCGCCATGGCACCGCTGCTCGCCAGCGCTGACGACAGCGCCAAGCCGTGTGCCGCACCCGATACCGGCTACACCATCGAGCGCAGCGTGCGCGGCCCGATCGGCAAGCCCGACGCGGTCGATGCCTGCATCGACGTGCTCAGCGCCAAGACCGACCCGGACGCCGGGCGCCGCCTGCGCATCTACACCGGCGACAAGCTGGCGCTGGCCAGCGACGACATCATCCTGTGCAAGCAATGCGGCGGCGTGTACGGCGACCCGTTCGAGACGCTGGAGATCAAGCGCGGCTCGTTGATTGCCGGCAACTACGGCGGCTCGCGCGACAAATGGGGCGACAAGTGGGTGCTCACGCAGCGTGAGGGCCGCTGGATCGTCGCCGGGTGGGACATCCTCTCCGCCGACACCATGACCGGCATGACGCAGACGCAAAGCGTGAACGCCCTCTCCGGCGAGATCCGCAACGACTACATCCCGCCGCAAGAGCCCGAACCCGGTGATACGCACAGCAAGCGCCCCTCGCACCGCGCCTGCACGCTGCCCGCCGAATGGCGCTCGCCGCCCGTCGAGCAGATCGGCAAGCTGCGCGAGCGCAACTGGGAGTGCGGCGCCAAGCTGGCCAGGCCGAATTGATCGCCTGACGCAGGCGCCCCCCGAAAACACGACGGGCCGGTATCGCACCGGCCCGTCGTGTTTTCTGCGGTTGGCGCGATCAGCCGGCGTTGGCTGCCGGCGCGCGTGCGCCGATCAGGTTGCGCAGGTGCTGCAGCAGCTCCTCTTCGTTGTACGGCTTGCCGAGGTAGACGTTCACGCCGATGTCCGCGGCGTAGCGGCGGTGCTTGTCCGCCGTACGCGAGGTGATCATGATGATCGGCGTGGCGCCGATGCGCTCGTCGGCGCGCACGTTGCGCGTGAGGTCGAAGCCGTCCATGTGCGGCATCTCGATGTCGACCAGCATGGCGTCCGGCGTGACTTCCTGCAGCTGACGCAGGGCGTCCACACCGTCGCGCGCAAGCACGACCTGGTAGCCCGAACGCGTGAGCAGGCGCTGCGTGACCTTGCGCACCGTGAGCGAATCGTCGACCACCATGATGATCGGCTGCGTGGCCAGGCCCGGCACGGCATCGGTGCTGCCGTTGCGTTGCAGCTCGGCCACCGCGCCGGTGGTCTCCTGAGCGTTCTGCGGCAGGCCCAGGGCGGCCGCTTCGCGCTCGAAGCGCTGCGTGAGCACCACCGGGTTGTAGATCAGCACGATCTCGCCGTCGCCCAGCGTGGTCGCGCCGGCAATGCCTTCCAGGCGCGCGAGGTGCGGGCCGATGTGCTTGACCACCACTTCGCGGTTGCCGATCACTTCGTCCACGTGCACGGCGGCGCGCTCGGCGCCGTTGCGCACCACCACGGCCGGCGAATACTTGCGCCCGCCGGCGACGACCTTGCCCTCCTCCAGCAGCGCGCCGAAGTAGTGGAACGGCACCGGGCCGGCCGGTAACTGCAGCTGGGCCGCGTTGTAGGCTTCCGCCAGCGACTGCGGACGCAGCTGCTGCACGTGGTCGATCATGCCCGACGGGATCGCATACACACGCTCGCTCACACGCACCAGCAGCACCTGCGTAATTGCGGTGGTCAGCGGCAGGTGGATGGTGAAGCGCGTGCCGACATCCGGCGTGGTCTGCAGCGAGATACGGCCACCAAGGGCCACGGTCTCGGCACGCACCACGTCCATGCCCACGCCACGGCCGGCCAGCTCCGACACCTGCTCGGCGGTGGAGAAGCCCGGCGTGAAGATCATCTCGGTCAGGCGCGCGTCGCTCGCCTCTTCGTCCGGGGCCAGCAGCTGGCGCTCCAGCGCGCGGGCGCGGATGCGCTCGAGGTTCAGGCCGGCACCATCGTCGACGAAGTGCAGCACGACCTCGTTGCCTTCCTGCTGCACTTCGAGCGTCAGCTCGCCGGCGGGCGACTTGCCCTTGGCGCGGCGCTCGTCGGCCAGCTCAATGCCGTGCGCGACCGAGTTGCGGATCATGTGCTCGAGCGGGCCGCCCATGCGGTCCAGCACGCTGCGGTCCAGTTCCACCGTACCGCCCTTGATGAACAGGCGGACTTCCTTGCCGGTCTCGGACGCGGCCTGGCGAGCCACGCGGTACAGACGATCAGCCACGGTGTCGAACTGCACCATGCGCGCACGCATCAGGCTGCGCTGCAAGCCACGCGTGAGGCGCGCCTGCGTTTCCAGATCGAGCGAAGCCTGGTCGAAACCGCGGAACAAGTTCTGCTGCACCGTCGCCACGTCGTTGACGGACTCGG
>CAJXMR010000013.1 GCA_913056305.1 uncultured Ralstonia sp. | reverse complement strand
TGATCTTGCTGGTGTCCAGGCCCAGGTCCTGGATCACGGCCAGCGACTGCGCGGCAAACGCTTCGTTCAGCTCGATCCAGTCGATCTGATCCTGCGTCAGGCCGCCAGCCTTGAGCGCGGCCGGAATCGCTTCCTTCGGGCCGATGCCCATGATCTCCGGCGGCACGCCGCGCACCGCGAACGACACGAAGCGCGCCAGCGGCGTCAGGTTGAACTGCTTGAGGATCTTCTCCGACACCAGGATCAGCGCACCCGAGCCGTCCGACGTCTGCGAGCTGTTGCCCGCCGTCACGCTGCCCTTGTTGGCGAACACGGCGCGCAGCTTGCCTAGGCCTTCGACCGTCGTATCGGCACGCGGACCTTCGTCCAGCGACATCGTGCGCGTCTTCAGGTCGATCGCACCCGTGCCCAGGTTCGGGAACTTCTCGATGAGCTCGATCGGGGTGATCTCGTCCTTGAACTCACCGGCCTGCTGCGCGGCCAGCGCCTTCTGGTGCGAGAGCAGCGAGAAGGCGTCCTGCGCCTCGCGCGAGATCTTCCACTGCTGGGCGACCTTCTCGGCGGTCAGGCCCATGCCGTAGGCGATGCCGATGTTCTCGTCACGCGTGAAGATGTCCGGCGACATCGACGGCGAGTTGCCCATCATCGGCACCATGCTCATCGATTCGACACCGGCCGCGATCATCACGTCGGATTCACCCACGCGGATGCGGTCGGCCGCCATGGCCACGGCGGTCAGGCCCGAGGCGCAGAAGCGGTTGACGGTCACGCCGCCCACGGAGTTGGGCAGGCCAGCCAGCAGCGCGCCGATACGCGCCACGTTCAGGCCCTGCTGCGCTTCGGGAATCGCGCAGCCGACGATGGCGTCTTCGATCAGCGCCGGGTCCAGGTTCGGCACCTGGGCCACGGCGCTCTTGAGGATGGTCGCCAGCAGGTCGTCCGGACGCAGGTTCTTGAGCGTGCCCTTGGGCGCCTTGCCGATCGGGGAACGGGTCGCGGCGACGATGTAGGCGTCTTGCAGTTGCTTGGTCATGATGAAACTCCTGTTCTCTGTCGTCGCGCGGGTTAGTTACGGACCGGCTTGCCGGTCTGCAGCATGCCCATGATGCGTTCCTGCGTCTTGGCCGAGCCGAGCAGGTCCACAAAGGCCTTGCGCTCCAGCGCCAGCAGCCAGTCTTCGTCCACCAGCGAGCCGGCTTCCACGTCGCCGCCGCACACGGCCTCGGCGATGCGCGCGGCGATCGTGAAGTCGTGCTGCGAGATGAAGCCGCCGTCACGCATGTTCACCAGCGAGGCCTTGATGGTCGCGATGCCCGAACGGCCCGCCACCGGAATACCCACCGGACGCAGCGGCGCACGGTAGCCCGAGTCGGACAACGCACGCACTTCGTTGCGCGCCACGTGCAGCAGCTCGTGCACGTTGAAGACGATGGTGTCGGTCGGCTGCAGGTAGCCCATCTTCTGCGCGTCCAGCGCCGAAGACGACACCTTGGCCATGGCCGCCGCCTGGAAGCGGTTGGTCAGGAACTGCAGGATGTTGGTACTGCCCGCAGCCTGCGCGGCCGTGGCGGCTGCCAGCGCAGCTTCCTTCAGGCCACCGCCGGCCGGCACCAGGCCCACGCCCACTTCCACCAGGCCCATGTAGGTTTCCAGCGCAGCCACACGCTTGGCCGAGTGCAGCATCAGCTCGCAGCCGCCACCCAGCGCAATGCCCGATGCTGCCGACACGACCGGCACGCCGGCGTACTTCACGCGCATCATGCCGTCCTGGAACTTCTTGACGAACGGCTCGATGCCCTTGGCGCCGCCCATCATGAAAGCCGGCATGGCTTCTTCCAGGTTCGCACCGGCCGAGAACGGACCGCCCGGCGCGCCCAGCTTGAGCGACGTCGGCTGCCACACCACCAGACCCTTGTAGCCAGCTTCGGCCAGGTCAACGGCACGCGTGAGACCGTCGATAACGCTCGGGCCGATCGTGTTCATCTTGCTCTTGAACGAGATGATCAGCACGTCGTCCTGACCCGCAGCCTCGTCCACCCAGATGCGCACGGCATCGGTCTCTTCGATGGTCTTGCCGTAGGTGAGCGGGTCGACCGTGGCCGCACCCTTGATCGGCGCGCGGAACACCTGGCGGCCGTACACCGGCAGTGTGCTGCGCGACAGGAACGTGCCCTGCGATGCCGACCACGAACCCTGCGCCGAGTGCACACCACCGTTGTCCGCCACCGGGCCCGAGAACACCCACTGCGGCAGCGCGGCGTTCGACAGCGCGCGGCCGGCTTCGATGTCTTCCTTCACCCACTCGGCCACCTGCTTCCAGCCGGCCTGCTGCCAGTCTTCAAACGGGCCGCTGTTCCAGCCGAAGCCCCAGCGGATCGCCAGGTCGATTTCGGCGGCCGAATCCGCAATCTGCTCAAGGTATACCGCAATGTAGTGGAACACGTCGCGGAACACTGCCCACAGGAACTGCGCCTGCGGGCTGGTCGATTCACGCAGCAGCTTCAGGCGCTCGGCGGGCTCCTTCTTCAGGATGCGCGCGACTATCTCGTCGGCCTTCTTGCCGCTCGGGCCGTACTGGCCGCTCTGCGGGTCCAGCACCTTGATGTCCTTGCCTTCCTTCTTGTAGAAGCCGGCGCCAGTCTTCTGGCCCAGGGCACCCGCCTCCACCAGCTTGGCCAGCGCGGGCGGCGTGGCGTAGACCGGGGCGAACGGGTCGTCCTTCAGGTTGTCCTGCATCGTCTTGATGACGTGCGCCATGGTGTCCAGGCCCACCACGTCCGCCGTGCGGAAGGTGGCCGACTTGGCGCGACCCAGCTTCGAACCGGTCAGGTCATCCACCACGTCGAACGGGATGCCGAACTTGGCCGACTCGGCAAACACCGCCAGGATCGAGAAGATGCCGACGCGGTTGGCGATGAAGTTGGGCGTGTCCTTCGCGCGCACCACGCCCTTGCCGAGCGCGGAGGTGAGGAAGGTTTCCAGCTTGTCGAGGATGTCGCCGCGCGTATGGGCGGTCGGGATCAGCTCGACCAGGTGCATATAGCGCGGCGGGTTGAAGAAGTGCACGCCGCAGAAGCGCGACTTCAGCTCGGCCGAATTGTCCCCACCGAAGCCATCCGACAGTTCGGTGATCGACAGGCCCGAGGTGTTCGACGCGAAGATCGCGTGCGGGGCGATGTGCGGCGCGACCTTCTTGTACAGGTCGTGCTTCCAGTCCATGCGCTCGGCAATCGCTTCGATGACGAGATCGCAATCGCGCAGCTTCTCGATGTCGTCTTCGTAGTTGGCAGCCTGGATCAGGTTGGCATCGTCCTTGATGCCCAGGGGCGCCGGCGACAGCTTCTTCAGGTTGTCGATGGCCTTGAGCACGATGCCGTTCTTCGGGCCTTCCTTGGCCGGAAGATCGAACAGCGTGACGGGAACCTTGGCGTTGACCAAGTGCGCGGCAATCTGCGCGCCCATCACGCCGGCGCCCAGCACGGCGACGCGCCGGACGAGGAAGTTGGAGCGCTGGCCGGCCTGCGGCTGCGCGCTGGTGGAGAGTTCAGTGCGGGTCATGGTGTCCTCACGGGAGGAGAGGAAAGAGACGAGCGGGGCGACGTCTGTGCGCGTCGCCCCGAGGGGGGTGCGGCTGCTTGCTTAGAACAGCTCGGCTTCGAGTGACATCAGCGTCGCGCCGCCTGCACGTGCCAGGCGGATCTGCGAAGCCGTCTCAGGCAGCAGCTTGGCGAAGTAGAAGCGCGCCGTCGCCAGCTTGGCCTTGTAGAAGGTGTCGCCGCTGGCTTGCTTCTCCAGGGCGATCTTGGCCATGCGAGCCCAGAAGTACGAGAACACCAGGTGGCCGACCACGCGCAGGTACGGCACGGCGGCGGCACCGACTTCGTCCGGGTTGGCCATGGCCTTCATGCCGATTTCCATGGTCAGCTTCTGGACCTTGTCACCGATGTCGGCCAGCGGGTTGACGAACTCCTGCATGGCTTCGTTGGTGCCTTCGGCTTCGACAAAGTCCTGCACCAGCTTGCCGAACTTCTTCATCTTGGCGCCCATGTCGCCCAGGATCTTGCGGCCCAGCAGGTCCAGCGACTGCACGGTGTTCGTGCCTTCGTAGATCATGTTGATGCGGGCGTCGCGCACGTACTGCTCCATGCCCCACTCGGCGATGTAGCCGTGGCCGCCGAACACCTGCATGCCTTCGTTGGTAGCGGTGAACGCGTTGTCGCTCAGGAAGGCCTTGGCGATCGGGGTCAGCAGCGCGACCAGGTCGCCGGCTTCCTTGCGCACGGCTTCGTCCGGGTGCGACAGTTCGCGGTCGATCTGCAGCGCGATCCAGTAGCTGAACGCGCGGCCGCCTTCGGCGAAGGCGCGCTGGGTCAGCAGCATGCGGCGCACGTCCGGGTGCACGATGATCGGGTCAGCCGGCTTTTCCGGTGCCTTCGGGCCCGACAGGCTGCGCATCTGCAGGCGGTCCTTGGCGTAGGCCGCCGAGTTCTGGTAGGCCACTTCGGTCAGGCCCAGGCTCTGCATGCCGACGCCCAGGCGGGCGGCGTTCATCATCACGAACATGGCGTTCAGGCCCTTGTTCGGCTCGCCGACCATCCAGCCCTTCGCGCCATCGAGGTTGATCACGCAGGTGGCATTACCGTGGATGCCCATCTTGTGCTCGATGGAGCCGCACTTCACGGTATTGCGCTCGCCCGGGTTGCCGTTGGCATCGGGGATGAACTTGGGCACCACGAACAGCGAGATGCCCTTGGTGCCGCCCGGCGCGTCCGGCAGGCGGGCCAGCACCAGGTGGATGATGTTCTCCGACAGGTCGTGCTCGCCTGCCGAGATGAAGATCTTCGTGCCGGTGATGGCGTACGAGCCATCGGCCAGCGGCTCGGCCTTGGAGCGCAGGATACCGAGGTCGGTGCCGCAGTGCGGCTCGGTCAGGCACATCGTGCCGGTCCACACGCCCGAGACCAGCTTGGGCAGGTAGCGCTGTTTGAGTTCGTCGGTGCCGTGGGCGTGCAGGGCTTCATACGCGCCGTGCGACAGGCCCGGGTACATCGTCCACGCCTGGTTGGCCGAGTTCAGCATCTCGTACACGGCGTTGTTGATCAGGATGGGCAGGCCCTGGCCACCGTATTCCGGATCGCAGCCCAAGGCAGGCCAGCCACCCTCGACATACTGTGCGTACGCTTCCTTGAAGCCCTTGGGTGCCGTCACCACGCCGTCGCCGTGGTACGTGCAGCCTTCGCGATCGCCGGACTGGTTGATCGGGAAGATGACTTCCGAGCAGAACTTGCCGGCTTCCTCGATCACCTGGTTGATGGTGTCGGCATCGATCTCCGCGTGCAGCGGCATCTCCTTCAGGTGGCCCTCGACGCCGAGAAGCTCGTGAAGGACGAAGTGCATGTCGCGCAACGGTGCGGTGTATTGACCCATCTTGGGCTCCTTAGGTGTTGCTGCGCGACTTGCTAGGTATGCAATGCCGCGTCAGGTTCGGTAAGACTGAATGAGTTTGTTAAGCGCCACCATGGCCAGCTCGGCGCTGTTCGGCAACCGCAGGAAACGCGCGTCGTGATGCAGGCCCAATTCCAGGCTGTACATCTCGAACAGCATCAACTGCGGGTCCGCTTCCGCACGCAGGTGGCCTTCTTCCTTCGCCTGCTCGATCGCGCGGGCCAACGCCGACCGCCAGATCGTCACGCTCTTGACGAGTTCGTCGCGCACCGGGCTTTCGGCGCGGTCGTCGTACTCCACCGCGCCGCTGATGTAGATGCAGCCCGTGGTCACTTCCTGGATGCGACGCTCCATCCAGCGTCGCACCAGGCTCCACAGGCGCGGCAGCCCGCGCGGTTCCGTCAAGCTCGGGTAGAAGACTTCCTGCTCGAACCGTTTGTGATACTCGCGAACGACTTCCACCTGCAGATCCTCGCGCGAGCCGAAGTGCGCGAACACCCCGCTCTTGCTCATCTGCATGCGCTCCGCGAGCACACCGATCGTCAATCCTTCCAGTCCGTCGCGCGAAGCCAGTTCCAGCGCGGCATCGAGAATCGCCGCACGCGTCAGCTCGCCCTTGCGCATCGGCGTGGCTGCTGCGTGATTCGATTCAAGACGAGCGGTCGGGTGACGCATGATGATTTCTCTCCGTTCTTTTCTGGGGCATGACACACTCAAAAATCAGCGCTTTGCAAGGCGCCTTTTGCATGTCGGGCAGGACTGTAAACCAGCCTGCGCAAACACTCTAGCCCAAAATCGAACGGTCGTTCAATTATTTACAGGGCCCTGTTTAGCGGCAAGTGTTTTATTAGAAAGCCGCATCTAAATGCAGACGCCGCAATGGTGGCTCTCGCGTCGCAACACGATTGCCACAAACCGTTGCTAGCAAAGGTTTTGCGGGATGTGCGCCGCACCCATAAAACGCGTGCGGCGCAGCATGGTCGACCGGTTTTCTAGTGCTACCCGTCAGTAAATAAAACGGGCCGGAATCAGGCCGGCACGGTGCCGGCGCACATGGGGCCGCGGCGGAAGATGCGTGCGTCCATCTCCCGCAGATCCGCTGCCACGGCAACCTCTGCGGCACACTGGTCCAGCACGTCGCGCTGCAGATCGATGCCGGGGGCGATCTCGGTCAAGGTCAGGCGGCGCCCGCCGTGACCGTCGTCGCACATCTCGAAGACGGCGCGCTCGGTCACGTAGCGCACGGGGATACCCGAGCGCGCCGCATAGTCGCCGTTGAACGTGAGGTGCGAGACGGCCGGCACGATCTTCTTCAGGCGGCCCTCGCGCACGATCCTCAGGCGACCATCTTCCGCCTCCACCTGCAGGCCGCCGGCGGTGAGCGTACCCATGAACACCACCGACCGCGCGCTCTGCGTGATGTTGATGAAGCCGCCCACGCCCGCGACGATGGTGTCATTGCCCTCGCCGAACAGGCTCACGTTGACATTGCCCGCCCCGTCCAGCTCAGCCAGGCCGAGGATGGCGAGGTCGATGCCACCGCCTTCATAGAAGTCGAACTGCGCGGGCTGGTCGACCACCGCCTCTGGATAAGCCGAGGCGCCAAAGCTCAGCCCATCCGCCGGCGTGCCGCCGATGGGGCCGGCCTCCACCGTGAGCGTGAAGCCGCGCGCGCCCTCCTGCTCGGCCAGCGCGCCCACGGCGGCCGGCATGCCTACGCCGAGGTTCACCACGCGCGGCTGCTGCGCCATCAACTCCAGCACGGCGCGACGCTGCACCAGCGTGCGGGCGTCGAGCGCGCCGTGCAGGCTCGCTTCCAGCGCCTCGCCCGCTTCGAGCGCATCTTCCTTCAACTGGATCGCCTCGCCCTGCCAGGGCCGGATGTAGGTCGGGTTGAACGCCTCGCCGAAGGTCATCTGGTGCTCGGCCTCGTCGTCGGCGACAACCACGTAGTCGACCAGGATGCCCGGCACGTGGATGGCCTGCAGGTTGTCGTGCCGATCCACCAGTCGTCGCACCTGGGCGATGACGAGGCCGCCCGAGTTGCGCGCGGCCTGCGCCATCGCCAGCAGTTCGTGATGGAACGCCTCTTCGTGCGTGCTGATGTTGCCGCGCGGGTCAGCGGCCGTACCACGCAGGAAGACGCAGTGCAGCGGGAAGCTGGGATAGAACAGGTAGTCCTCGCCGCGAAAGCGTTCGTACTCGACCCAGGAGGCCGTGCCCGCCGCGCGTGCGGCCTTGGCGCGCGCGTTGATGGCGGCGCCGTGATAGCGCGCGTCCAGCTCGGTACGCGGGTCGACGAAGGTGTGCAGGCCGATCTTGGTCAGCACGCCCGGCTTGCCGCCGGCAATGGCGCGGTACAGATGCGTGAGCACGCCCTGCGGCAGGTTGAACGCATCGCACTGCTCAGCCAGCGCCAGGTCCGCCAGCCGCGTGGCTGAGCGCCAATGCCCGCCGACCACGCAGCGCGTCATGCCAGGATTGCCGAAATGGTTGACGCCGCGCGTGGCGCGATCGCCCTGCCCCGCGGAGTACACCAGCGTCAGATCGCGCGGCTCGCCGGTGGCCAGGAAGCGTCGCTCCAGCGCGTGCGTGACCGCCTCGGCATGGCCCGCGCCGACAAAGCCGGCGCACGCCACCGTCCAGCCGGGTTGCACCAGCCGCGCCGCTTCGTCTGCTGTGATGACCTGCATGTTGTCTCCGCTGTCGTTGTTGTGTTTGTTGTTGTGTTTGTTGCTGCGTCTGCGGCTAGTACTGCGCGGCGCCTCCGCTGATGACCACACCCAGCCGCACCAGCCGATACGCGCACCAATCGGCCAGGCGCGACCACCACGGGCGCGCGGCATGCGCGTCGGCCAGGACAGGCCGTGCGTGGCGCGCGATGGCGTCTTCCAGTGCCACGCGCAGGTGCCCGGCCACGGTCGCATCCCAGGCGACGACGTTGGCCTCGCGTGCGAGCAGCAGGCTGAACGGATCGATGTTGCTCGAGCCGATCGTTGCCCAGCGCCCATCCGCCACTGCCACCTTGGCGTGCAGGAAGCTGGCGGTGTACTCGTGGATCTCCACGCCATCGCGCAGCAGCATGTGATACAGCGAGCGTGTCGCGTAATGCTGCAGGCGGTATTCGACCTGCCCCTGCAGCAGCATCCGCACGCGCACGCCGCGCTGGCGGCAGGCGGCCAGCGCGCGCATGAAGCGCCCGCCCGGCAGGAAGTACGCGTTGGCGATGATCACCTCCTGCCGCGCCGTGCCCAGTGCGCGCAGGTATTCACGCTCGATGGCGCGCCGGTTGCGCACGTTGTCGCGCAGCACCAGCGACGCCAGCACATTGCCCGACGCGTGATCCGGCTCGGCACCGGACGCGCCGCCGAATGCACCACGAGCGCGCGGCTTGGGCGCATCCGTCATCACCGGAAACTCGGCGGCGACACCCGTCACGCCGACCTCGCGCACGCCTTCGCGCAGGCCCATCTGCCACCACAGGCGGTCCGTCGTGAGCGCGATCTGGCTCACCAGCGGCCCGCGCACACGGACGGCAAAGTCATAGCGCGCATCGAGCTGGCTGTCTTGCAGCGGCGCATGGTTCAGGTCGTCGATGATGTTGATGCCGCCGACGAACGCGACATCGTCGTCGATGAGGGTGATCTTGCGATGCAGACGGCGCAGGTAGCGGCGCTGCAGGAGAAAGCCCAGCACGGGCTGGTACACGCGCCAGGTCACACCGGCCGCATCGAGCATCGCGGCGATGCTGCCCGGCAGCGTGCCGGTGCCAAAACCGTCGACCGTGACGCGGACCTCGACACCCCGTCCGGCCGCGCGCACCAGTGCTTCGGTCACGCGATGCGCGGTGGCATCGTCGGTGTAGATGTAGGTTTCCAGCGCCACGCGATGCTGCGCACCATCGATGGCGTCGATCAGGGCGGGAAAGAACGCGGCGCCGCCCTGCAGCAGATCGACGCGGTTGCCCGGCAGGGGCTTGCCCCGCCGCCACTCGGAGCGCAGCGGACCCGCATCGCGCACGACCCTCATGGGCGCGCCAGTTCCGCCAGCAGGGGCACGTGGTCGGAGCGCTGCGCCCATTCGCGGCCGGTCAGCGCGTGCGCACGCTCGATGTCGAAGCCGCGCACGTAGATGCGGTCCAGCCGCAGCCACGGCAGGTGGCTCGGGAAGGTGCGCAGCGGGCGCGCGTCGGCCGCCTTGTCGGCCACCTCGGTGGCGCCAAGCCCCTGGCAGATCATGCGGTCGAGCCGGTTGTTCCAGTCGTTGAAGTCCCCCGCCACCACCAGCGGCGCGTGCTTGGGCACGACCGAGCGCACGCGTTCGATCAGCGCCTCGGCCTGCCGCTGCCGGCTGCGCGCGAACAGGCCAAAGTGCGCGCACAGCAGATGCACCTCGCCAAAGCCGAGATCGGTCACGGCATGCAGCAGCCCGCGCTGCTCGAAGCGGTGATCGGAGATATCGAGGTTCTCCGACAGCAGGATCGGGAACCGCGACAGGATCGCGTTGCCATGGTGCCCGTGGTCGTACACCGCGTTGCGGCCGTAGACCGTGTGCGGATAGACATCGGTGGCGAGGTAGCGCAGCTGCGTGTAATGCGGGTCGAACAGCTCGGCGGCGACGAGGCGGTCGTTGCGGTCCTGCACTTCCTGCAGGAAGACGATGTCGGCGTCCATGGTGTGTAGACCCTGCCGCACATCGTGCACGCGCACGCGCCGCGCGATGCCTGTGACGCCTTTGTGGATGTTGTAGGTGGCGACGCGCAGACGCAGCATGTCAGGCCCGATCCCTTGCGATCGCTGCCTGCCGCGCGGTATAGGCGGCCAGGCGCTCGGGCAGTTGCAGGATGGCCTCGCCATTGCTGCGCGAGAAGCAGCGCGCGGCAGCTTCCTGGTATGGCAGCCATTCGGCCTGCAGATGCTCGCGCGGCGCCAGCCGCACCGGCACCTTGCCGCTCACCAGCAGGCCGAACCAATGCTCGGTGTTGCGCGTGACGCCCGGCGCGTAGCGGTGGCGCCAGCGCGGGTAGATCTCGTATTCGATCTGGTGGCCCCAATCGATCAGGTGATGCCGGACCGCGTCGATGCCGGTTTCCTCTTGCACCTCGCGGCGGGCGGTCTCGGCCAAGGGCTCATCGAGCGCATCACAACTACCGGTCACGGATTGCCAGAAGCCCGGGTGGTCCGCCCGTTCCATCACCAGCACTTGCAGATCGGGCGTGTGGATGACGACGAGGACGGAGACGGGAATCTTGTGCGGCATGACGGATGGAAGACAACGAACGGCGCCAATGCGCCGCAGTCCTGTAGCTTACCGCAGCCGCGTACGGCCGGCGTTCTTCTCTTGAGCGCCCGCCGGTGCAAATCGTTCCCGGAAATCCGTCACGGTTCGTCCAGCGGCGGACCGGCGACCGCAAAGAAAAACCGCGCCGCCCTCATCGGGCAGGCGCGGCTTTGCGCACACAAGAAACGATCGATCAGGCCGTCGTGGTGGTCGGCGCAGCCACCTTCGCCTCGGCGGCGCGCAGGCGGATGTGCAGTTCGCGCAACTGCTTCTCGTCGACCGGGCTCGGGGCCTGCGTGAGCAGATCCTGTGCACGCTGCGTCTTCGGGAAGGCGATCACGTCGCGGATCGAATCAGCGCCGGCCATCATCGTCACGACGCGGTCCAGGCCGAAGGCGATGCCACCGTGCGGGGGCGCGCCGTACTGCAGTGCGTCCAGCAGGAAGCCGAACTTGGCACGCGCTTCTTCCGCGCCGATGTTCAGGGCGCGGAACACCTTGCTCTGCACGTCTTCCTGGAAGATCCGGACCGAGCCGCCGCCGATTTCCCAGCCGTTGAGCACCATGTCGTAGGCCTTGGCGATGCACTTGCCCGGATCGGTCTCGAGGTAATCCAGGTGCTCGTCCTTCGGGCTCGTGAACGGGTGGTGCATGGCCACCCAGCGCGCATCTTCCTCGTCGTACTCGAACATCGGGAAGTCGACCACCCACAGCGGCCTCCAGGCGTCTTCGAACAGGCCGGTGCTCTTGCCGAACTCGGAGTGGCCGACCTTCAGGCGCAGCGCGCCCATGGCGTCGTTGACCACCTTGGCACGGTCCGCACCGAAGAACAGGATGTCGCCATCCTGCGCGGCGCTGCGCTTGAGGATCTCGGCGATGGCCGCGTCGTGCAGGTTCTTCACGATCGGCGATTGCAGGCCGTCGCGGCCCTTGGCCACTTCGTTGACCTTGATCCAGGCCAAGCCCTTGGCGCCGTAGATCTCGACGAACTTGCCGTAGGCGTCGATATCACCGCGCGACAGGGCAGCACCGCCGGGCACACGCAGCGCGACCACGCGGCCACCTTCAGCGTTGGCTGCAGCCGAGAACACCTTGAAGTCGACGTCCTTCATCGCGTCGGTCAGCTCGGTGAATTCCAGCTTGACGCGCAGGTCCGGCTTGTCCGAACCGAAGCGGGCCATCGCCTCGCGGAACTCCATCACCGGGAACTTCGCATCCAGCTCGACCGACATGGCGTTCTTGAACACCGTGCGGATCATCTCTTCGAACAGGTCACGGATTTCCTGCTCGCCCAGGAACGACGTTTCGCAGTCGATCTGGGTGAATTCGGGCTGGCGATCCGCGCGCAGGTCTTCGTCACGGAAGCACTTGGTGATCTGGTAGTAGCGGTCGAAGCCCGACACCATCAGCATCTGCTTGAACAGCTGCGGCGACTGCGGCAGCGCGAAGAACTGGCCGGCGTTCACGCGCGACGGCACCAGGTAGTCGCGCGCGCCTTCGGGCGTGCTCTTGGTCAGCATCGGCGTTTCGATGTCGATGAAGCCCTTGTCATCCAGGTACTTGCGCACTTCCATCGCCACCTTGTAGCGCAGGCGCAGGTTGTATTGCATCTGCGGGCGGCGCAGGTCCAGCACGCGGTGCGTCAGGCGCGTGGTTTCCGACAGGTTGTCGTCATCGAGCTGGAACGGCGGCGTGACGGAGGCGTTGAGCACCGTCAGCTCCTGGCACAGCACCTCGACCTTGCCGCTGGTCAGGTTGGCGTTGGTGGTGCCTTCCGGGCGGGCGCGCACAACGCCCTTCACTTGCAGGCAGAACTCGTTGCGCACGCCTTCGGCCACCTTGAACATCTCCGGGCGGTCCGGATCGCACACGATCTGCACCAGGCCTTCACGATCGCGCAGGTCGATGAAGATCACGCCGCCGTGGTCACGACGGCGATGCGCCCAACCCGACAGGGTGACGCTCTGGCCGAGCAGTTGTTCGGTGACCTGACCGCAGTATTGAGTACGCATTTGCATGTTGTGGTTTTCCGCGAAGCGCGCCGCCAACAGGGCGTCGCGCGAGAAAGTTGATCGGGGGGCCGGAGGGATGCGTTCGCGCTACCGGCCGATTGTGTTCCTAAGGGGCTGAGACGGCGCCGCCTTCTTCGGGCAGCGCTTGCGGATTCGAGGGGCCGCGCGGCGTAGTGGCCGGCGACCGGTCCTCCGTCTCGGGCGACGCGTCGGGCGACTCCGTGCGGCGCGGCAGCGTTTCCGGCGCCACCACCCCCATCGACACGATGTACTTGAGCGCCGCATCCACCGTCATGTCCAGCTCGATGGTGTCAGCCTTGGGCATCATCAGGAAGAAGCCCGAGGTCGGGTTGGGCGTGGTCGGCACATAGACGCTGACGTACTCGCCCTGCAGGTGATTCTCGACGTCACCGCCGGGGCGGCCGGTCAGGAAGGCGATCGTCCACGAGCCCTCGCGCGGGTACTGCACCAGCAGCGCCTTGCGGAACGCATTGCCGTTGGACGACAGCAGCGTGTCCGACACCTGCTTCACGCTCGAATAGATCGGGCCCACCACGGGAATGCGGCCCAGCAGCGCTTCCCACCACGTCACCAGCTTCTGGCCGATGAAGTTGTGCGCCAGCACGCCCACGATCAGGATGAACAGCAGCGTCAGGATCGCGCCCAGGCCCGGGATCTTCACGCCGAGTAGGCGATCCGGCTGCCAGGCCGAGGGCAGCAGCGCCAGGCTCTGGTCCATCGTGCCGATGATGAGCGACAGCACCCACAGCGTGATCGCAAGCGGGACGAGCACCAGAAGACCGGTCAGGAACCACGTCTTGAGTGCGCTGGTTTTCTGTTTCATGGGGCGATGGGCCGAGGAATGAGGAAGGCGATCAGTGGCAAGCGCACGAGCCGCCGCAGCCGCCCGACGCTGCCGGAGCGGCGCTGGCCGTGGACGACGTGCTGTCGGACGCAGCGGATGCGGCCGGCGCGGCAGCCGGTGCGGCGGCATCGGTCTTGGCTGCCGTGCTGGCAGCCGACGCGCCACCCGAGCCACCACGGAAATCCGTCACGTACCAGCCCGAGCCCTTGAGCTGGAAGCCGGCAGCGGTGAGCTGCTTTTTGAAGGCCGGCGCGCCGCATGCCGGGCAATCCGTCAGCGGTGCGTCGCTCATCTTCTGCAGCACATCCTTGGCGTGGCCGCAGGCGTCGCATCGATAAGCATAGATCGGCATGGTGTCCTCACCCTGGAACAAACGAAATTCGAGAAAGCGTTTCTGGAGTGCCCGCGCAGGCCGCAAACACGGCGCGGGAAACGCGCACAGGCTCGCGAAAGATCGGGGCAGCTACGCGCAATGCAAGTGCCGGCGCGCAAAGCCTTGAATTATAAACCCTTTCAATGGGATTCCTGACCGCGGATGCGAAGCGGGCGATGGCGGCGCGCCACAATGTGGCACACCGCGCATGTCGCCCGCCCCTGCCCGCCAGGCTCAGGTCAGACTTGCGTGGCCGCCTTGGTGGTCGGCGCGCGGTTCTCGATCCACTGCGGCCCGAGCGAGCCCAGGATCATCGCGCCCAGGCTGGCCAGCAGGCCGACCAATTGTGGCGGGAACATCGCTTCTGGGAAGAACACCTCACACCAGATCCACGCCGACAGGCCGAGGATGATGGCCAGCAGGCCGCCCTGCTTGGTCGCGCGCTTCCAGAACAGGCCGAAGGCCAGCGGCACAAAGGCGGCCACCAGCGTCACCTTGTAGGCGTTCTCGACCATGTGGAAGATCGACAGGTGTGAATTCAGCGCAAACAGCGTCACCAGCACCGTGAAGACCAGCACCACCGCCTGCATCACGCGCAGGAAGCGACGGTCGTCCATGCGCGGCAGCAGCGGGCGCAGCACGTTCTCGGCAAAGGTGACGGACGGCGCCAGCAGCGTCGCGCTCGCGCAGCTCTTGATGGCCGACAGCAGCGCGCCGAAGAACATCACCTGCGCCACCAGCGGCGCGTGGTCCAGCACCAGCCTGGGCAGGATCAGTTGCGAATCGGTGTTGATGTACTTGGCGACCATCTGCGGGTCGATCAGCGTGGCCGAATACGCCAGGAACATCGGGATGAAGGCGAACAGGAAATACAGCACGCCGCCCAGCACCGACGCCGTACCGGCAATGCGCTCGGTGCGCGAGGAGGTCACACGCTGGAACACGTCCTGCTGCGGAATCGAGCCCAGCATCATGGTGATCCACGCCGTCACAAAGCCGATCACCTCGATCGGGTTGAACGCCGGCCAGAACGAGAACTTGCCCGAAGCCGCCGCATGCGCCACCACCGTGCTCACGCCGCCGGCCTGGCCCGAGACCTCCCAGCCGATGTACATCATGCCGATCACGATGATGATCATCTGGATGAAGTCCGTCACCGCCACCGACCACATGCCGCCGAACAGCGTGTAGATCAGCACGCTGGCCGCGCCGATCATCATGCCGGTCTCCTGCGACAGCGCGCCATCCGAGACGGTAAAGAACACCAGGCCCAGCGCCTTGATCTGCGCCGCCACCCAGCCCAGGTAGGACACGACGATGCACAGCGTGGTCAGCACCTCGGCCAGCCGGCCGAAGCGGTTGCGGTAGAAGTCACCGATGGTCAGCAGGTTCATCCGGTACAGCGGCCGGGCGAAGAACAGGCCCACCAGGATCAGGCACAGGGAAGAACCGAACGGATCGGCCACCACGCCATGCAGGCCGTCCTTGAGAAACACTGACGGAATGCCGAGCACCGTCTCGGAACCGAACCACGTCGCGAACACCGTGGCGGTGACGACGTAGAACGGCAGGCCACGGCCCGCCACCGCGAAGTCGGCGGTATTGCGCACGCGCAGCGCGGCCCACAGGCCGATCCCGACCGAAATCACCCAGTAAATAATGACGAACCAGATCAGCATGGCAGCGCGGAAAGAAGCTGGAAAACCCGATGGCGGCCACGCTTGGGCGCCGGACGAAATGGCGGGATTATAGCGATGGGACACCCCCGCGGGGCATTGGTGCGACCACGAATGCCGCCCCGTCTGCCACATTTTTCAGCGATGGCCCGTAACGGGCGCCCGCAGGCTTTTCTCGGGCTGCCGCCGATGTTGCTTTGCACCAACACGACGGCGGTCGTGCCCGCTCCTGTGGCGTCGAAGGCGCCTGATCAGTCGGCGCGCCGGCGCCAGACCTGCCAGCGCTCACGGCCGGCAAAGACGGGGATCGAGTCGCCCTCGGCGATCGGCACATCGGCGATCCGCTCGAACGCCGGCAACAGCAGTGCATCCAGCTCCGCTTGCGTGGTCTCGAAGGGCGGGCCCTTGAGCGAGACCTCGCGCCCCTCGACCACGGCAAAGAAGCCGGCCAGCAAGCCACCCGGCGGCAACAGCCTTGCCACCTGGGCCGCGTAGTCCGGCCATAGCCGGCGCGGCAGCGCGCACAGGAAGGCGCGTTCGTAGATCCACTGCACCGTCTGGCGCGGCTGGAACTGGAAGAAATCCGCCAACTCGACCACGCCTGCGCGCGGACCCAACACGTCCTTTGCCGAGGCAACGGCACTCGGCGCAAAGTCGATGGCCGTCACGGGCCAGCCACGCTCGGCCAGCCAGCCAGCCTCGTAGGCGTTGCCGCAGCCCGGGATCAGCGTGGAGAGCGGCGCGGGCTGCGCTTCGCAGAATTGCCGGAACGCTGCCGGTACGCCCTGCGCGTCCCAGGGCATGAAGTCTCGGTTGAAGCGCTCGTCCCAGAAGGCAGGATCGGCGGCATCGCGGGTGGTGAAGACGGGCGGTTGGGCCATGTCGGCTCGACAGTCAGTGACGCGCCAGCCACGTCAGCACGTGCGTGGCGATGATGCCGGTCGCAAATCCGCCGATAAACAGCAGCGCGGCGGATAGCAGCCGGTTGGTGCGGCGCTGCTCGGCCAGCAAGGCGGTCAGCGCGGCGGTCTGGGCGTTGCCCTCATCGCGCGCGGCGCGCTCCAGGAGCTGGTGCACCAGCCGCGGGAAATCCGGGAGCTTGTTGGCCCACTGCGGCGCCTCAACCTTCAGGCGATCGACAAAGCCGCGCCAGCCGATCTGCTCGTGCATCCAGCGTTCAAGGAACGGTTTGGCGGTCTTCCACAGGTCCAGGTCCGGATCGAGCTGGCGACCGAGTCCTTCCACGTTGAGCAGTGTCTTCTGCAGCAGCACGAGCTGCGGCTGCACCTCCACGTTGAAGCGGCGCGAGGTCTGGAACAGCCGCATCAGCACCAGGCCCAGCGAGATCTCGCCGAGCGGCCGGTCGAAGTACGGCTCGCAGCACGCGCGGATGGCGCCTTCGAGCTCCTCCACGCGCGTCTCTTCGGGCGCCCAGCCGGATTCGATATGGAGCACGGCAACGCGGTGGTAGTCGCGCTGGAAGAACGCCAGGAAGTTCTGCGCAAGGTAGTTCTTGTCGAATTCCGACAGCGCCCCGACGATGCCGAAATCCAGCGCGATGTAGCGGCCCAGCGTCCCGGGCGCCACGCTCACGAGGATGTTGCCCGGGTGCATGTCGGCATGGAAGAAGCCGTCGCGGAAGACCTGCGTGAAGAAGATCTCCACGCCGTCGCGCGCCAGCTTGTGCATGTCGACGCCGGCCTCGCGCAGTTCGGCCGCATGCGAGATGCGCATGCCGTGCATGCGCTCCATCACGAACACGTCGGAGGTGCACCAATCCCAGAACACCTCGGGCACCAGCAGCAGGTCGGAGCTGGCAAAGTTGCGGCGCAGCTGGCTGGCGTTGGCGGCCTCGCGCATCAGGTCCAGCTCGTCGTGCAGGTACTTGTCGAACTCGGCGACCACCTCGCGCGGCTTCAGGCGCTTGGCGTCGGCCCAGAGCCGCTCCATCCAGGTTGCCAGATCGCGCATGAGCGCGAGGTCGCTGTCGATCACGGGCAGCATGCCCGGGCGCAGCACCTTCACCGCCACCTCGCGGCCGTCGTCGGGGCCGCCGCGCAGCGTGGCGAAGTGCACCTGCGCGATGGAGGCGCTCGCCACCGGGTGATGGTCGAAGCGATGGAACAGCGCCAACAGCGGCTTGCCCAGCGATTTTTCGACGATGGCCGCGGCCACCTTCGGGTCGAACGGCGGCACGCGATCCTGCAGCTTGGCCAGCTCGTCGGCCACGTCGGGCGGCAGCAGGTCGCGCCGCGTCGACAGCACCTGCCCGAACTTCACAAAGATGGGGCCGAGCTTCTCCAGCGCCAGGCGCAGGCGCTCGCCGCGCGGTCGGGTCGGCTTGCGGCCCAGAGTCAGCAGCCAGGCCAGCGCGCGCGTGCGCCGGCTCTGGAAGCTCGACAGCGCGAGCTGATCCAGCCCGTAATAGAAGAGGACGAAGATGATCTTGCCCAGCCGGAAGAAGCGCGTCATGCCAGTTCGTCCGGTTTGCCCGCCCGTGCCGTCGAGGGTGCCAGGCGTTCGAGACGCTCCAGCCGTTTTTCCAGGCGAGCCTGGGCATCGCGCACGGCCGCCACGTCCGCCACGAACTGGGCGAGCCGGGCATGGCGCACCAGCGTCGGCTGCTCGTCGGTCAGGTACGCCGCCGTCGCCTCGGCCAGCGAGCGGCCGACACGTGTCGCCTCGGTGCGCGCGGCCTGCGCGCCGCTCACCATGCGCTGTGCGATCACGTCGCCGAACACGCGCGAGAGGTCTTCCGCCGCATCCCAGCGCACGTTGCGCATCAGCGTCGACAGCACGTTGGCGAACTCCGCCTCGCCGTCGATACGCACGTGCTTGAGCACGGCGGCCTGGCCGCCGGTGGCGTAGTCGCTGGCGGCCGACATGAGCGGCACCACCACGGTGACGGCGGGCTCGGCACCCGCCTCCGGTGTCGTCACCAGGCCGGCGGCATCGACCTGCAGCGTCAGTGCAAACGGCGCGAGATCGAAATGCGCGACGCGGCCCGCGAACGGCCGCAGCGTCTCCTGCGCCCAGGGCTCCGAGCGCAGCAGATGGTTGAGCGCGAGCAGCAGTGGCTGCATCAGCGCGAAGGGCAACGAAGACGAAGTGGCAGTCGAAGACATGCGGCGGTTGGACACAAAGGGGCTGGCCGGCGGGCAACAAAAAGGGCCCGAACCGGTGGTCGGGCCCTATTTTACGGGCAATGCCGCGAGAGCCGGTTTGACCGGCCTCGGGTGGCGATGGCCTTACTGCAGTTGCTGAATCCCTGCCAGCACCCAGCCGCCCGCACCCTGCGTCGGCTTGGACAGGTTCCACACCTCGGCAAACGGCTGCGCCGGGGCATTGCTCTCTTCGCGAATCATGCCGGAGAAGCGCACGCTGGCCAGGTAATCCGTCGCCTGCGTCTCGATGCCGAGCAGCTCGGCTTCGACCGAGACGACATCGGTCTTGTTGGGCGAGGCGCCGCGATCCGCCAGGTCCATCTTGATCTCGGCGAACATCTCCGGCGTGGTGAACTCGCGGATGTCGGTCAGGTTGCCGGCGTCCCACGCGGCCTGCAGGCGGATGAAGTAGACCTTGGCGTTGCGCAGGAAGGCTTGCGTGTCGAAATCCGCCGGCACGCCCCACGGTTGTTGCGGCGCAGGCGCGGCGGCCGATGTGCTGGCGGCCGGGCCACCCAGGTTCCACGCTTGCGCAGCCGTCGGCGCCCCGGCGCCCAGGCCCGACGTGTTGTCGCTGTTGAGCGACGATGCAGCCGGTTGCTGTGCCGGCGCAGCGGGCTTGGGCATGTAAGGCTCGCGATCGCCGCCGAGCGACGGGCCGCCCGTGGCATACGCCGGCTCCTGCGGACGGCTGCCGCGCACCTTGCGGATGATCCACATCACCACGAAGGCGACGATGGCGATCAGGATCAGGTTCGACAGCAGCGAGGCCAGCCCCGCACCCAAACCAAACTTGGATAGCAGATAGCCGATGCCCAGACCGGCGGCCAGGCCACCCAGCATGCCGCCCCAGTTGCGGCGCGGCTGCTGCGCCGGCAGCGGTGCCGGTGCGGCGGGCGACGGTTGCGCGCTAGGCGCGGCCTGCTGTGTCGGCGACGGCGTGGTCGGCGGCGTTTGCTGGCGCTGCGTCACGGTGGACGACTGCTTGCCGAAGCTGCGGCTGCCGCCCATGCGCTTGGCGTTGGCGTCCATCGCCGCGCCGAGTGCGAGCGTCGCCACCAGCGCGCCCGTCACGAGTTTTCCACCCCAATGCAAATTCATCGCTGTCTTCTCTCCAATGGCAGTGACGCCGTTAGATGAGGACGTCAACGCCGAAATTCAATGTGATCGATGGCGGCAAATGGTCGCATTGCGTGGCATCGGCCGTCTGGAGGATCAGAGGCGGCGTCCGACGTGCAACGCGACGACACCGGCCGTCAGGTTGAAGTATTCGACCGAGTCCAGCCCGGCCTGTTCCATCATCTGCTTGAGCGTTGCCTGATCCGGGTGCATGCGGATGGACTCGGCCAGGTAGCGGTAGCTTTCCGGATCGCCGGCGACCTTGCTGCCCAGCCACGGCAGCACCTTGAACGAATACACGTCGTACGCTTTCTCCAGCGGCTGCCACACCTTGGAGAACTCCAGCACCATGACCTTGCCGCCCGGCTTGACCACGCGGCGCATCTCAGCCAGTGCGCGGTCCTTGTGCGTCATGTTGCGCAAGCCGAAGGCGACTGTCACCACGTCGAAGTAAGCATCCGGAAAGGGAATGTGCTCGGCGTCGCACAGGCAGTTGGGGGTCATCACACCGGCGTCGAGCAGGCGGTCACGGCCGACGCGCAGCATCGATTCGTTGATGTCGGTCAGCCACACCTGGCCGGTGGGGCCGGCCTGGCGCGCGAAGGCCTTGGCGAGGTCGCCCGTGCCGCCGGCGATGTCGAGCACCTTGTAGCCGGGGCGCACGGCGGCCTGGGCGATGGTGAACATCTTCCACAGCCGGTGCATGCCGCCGGACATCAGGTCGTTCATCACGTCGTATTTGCTGGCGACCGAATGGAACACGCCGGCGACCTTGCCGGCCTTCTCGCGCTCGTCGACCTGCTCGAATCCGAAGTGGGTTTTGCTCATGACAGAAAAGGATGCGGATGCAGCGCGTGTGCGCCGCGAATTGAATGGGGAATCAGTGGCTGTGGCCGCAGGCGTGGCCGGCATTGGCGGCCATCGGCGCGTCGCGGTCGAGACCGGCGGCGGTCAGGCGATCGAGGTACGCCTGCCACAGCACGTCGTGCTCAACGCCCAGCCGGTACAGGTATGCCCAGTCGTAGATGCCGGAGTCGTGGCCGTCGGAAAACAGCGGGCGGATCGCATAGTTGCCCACCGGCTCCACGCCGACGATGCCG
Source organism: uncultured Ralstonia sp. (assembly GCA_913056305.1). Taxonomy (GTDB): domain Bacteria; phylum Pseudomonadota; class Gammaproteobacteria; order Burkholderiales; family Burkholderiaceae; genus Ralstonia. Next base: position 31,213 of record CAJXMR010000013.1, on the reverse strand, counting down.
ACCTCGCGCTTGCCGGTCTGCAGGACTTCCTGCCCCGGCCCATGCCCCTGCACTTCCGCCGACGGCGACAGCACGCGCAGGTATTCAAACGGCAGGCGGAACTGCTTGCCATCGGCAAAGGCGATTTCCAGCACGCGCGATTGCGTATGCACGGTAATACCGGTCGGGTGCGGGGTGTCGGCGGAAAGTCCGGCCATGAACAACGTCTCTGGGATTGCGTGAAGATTGCGATTCAGGAAGCCGCCAGCGCCATGTGCGCCGGCTCTTCCACCACCCGATAGCTTACCGCAGTCAACGGATCGCCCTCGGGGATATAGCGCAGGCGGCGATGGTGGAAGCGTGCCACGGTACTGCGGTGCGCCACACTGACGATGGTCACATCGGGCATCGATTCGAGCATCAGGCCGTACATGAAGGCCTCGGTGTCTTCGTCGAGCGCACTGGTTGCCTCGTCAAGGAAGAGATAGTCCGGGCGCTGCAGCAACGCGCGCGCGAAGGCCAGGCGCTGCTGCTCGCCGGGCGACAGGCGCAGGCTCCAGTTGCTCACCATGTCGAGCAGGCCGACCAGCGCGGGCAGGCGGCAGGCAATCAGCACCTCGGCCAGGCGCTCGGCGGAATACTCGGTGGGCAGATCGGGGTAGCACAGGGCATCGGCAAGCGTGCCCGCCGGCAGGTAGCTGCGCTGCGGCAGGAACAGCACGCGGGCATCGTCCGGCACGTCGATGCGGCCGTTGCCGTACGGCCAGATGCCAGCCACGGCGCGCACCAGCGTGCTCTTGCCGCAGCCGGAGGGGCCATTGACGAGCACGCGCTCGCCGCGGCCGAGGGTCATGTCGAACGGCTCGACCAGCAGGTCTTCGGGCTTGCGGTTGGGCAGGCTGAGCGCCAAGCCGCGGGCTTCAATGGCGGGCACCGCAGCGGCCTCGACTTCGATGTCCTGGATGCCAGCGCGGTGCTCTTCTTCGCGCTCCGCGGCGCGCATAGCGCGCTGGAATTCGATCAAGCGGTTGGTGGAGGCCTTCCAGCTGACCAGCGTGCCGTAGTTATCGACGAACCACGACATCGCGCCCTGCACCTGCCCGAACGCGGTGGCGACCTGCATCATGCCGCCCAGCGTGAGCGTGCCGCCAAAGTAGCGCGGCGCGGAGACCAGGAACGGGAAGATGATGGCGAACTGCCCATAGCCGGCGCTGGCGAAGGTCAGGCGCCGGGTGTAGTCCATCAGTTGGTTCCAGTTGGCGCGGATGCGCTCGAAGCGGCCGCGCAGGATGGCCTTCTCGGTCGGCTCGCCGCGGTACAGCGCGATGCTCTCGCTGTTCTCGCGCACGCGCACCAACAGGAAACGGAAGTACGCCTCGTAGCGTTCCTGTTGGAACGACAGCCCGATCAGCGGCCGGCCGACGAAGTGGATGATGACCGAGCCCAGCACCGAATACAGCAGCGCAAACCACACCATATAGCCGGGGATGACGAAGTCATGCCCGCCCAGCGCGAACGCCAACGGCCCCGACACCGCCCACAGGATGCCGAAGAACGACACCAGCGTGACCGCCGAGTTGAGAAAGCCCAGCGCCAGCGTGAGCGTGGCATCGGTAAAGTTGCGCAGATCGTCGGCGATCCGCTGGTCGGGGTTGTCGGCGGAGTGGGTCTGCTCGAGGCGGTAGAAGGCCTGCTTGCCGAGCCAGTCGTCGAGGAAGCTGCCGGTGATCCACGTCCGCCAGCGCATGCGCAGCATCATCGTGTAGTACTGGCGCAGCACGGAAGCGACGATGATGAGCGCGGCGATCCACGAGAAGCGCCCGAGCTGATGCCAGAACTCGGCCTTGTCCTTCTGCTCCAGCGCGTTGTAGAAGAGCCGGTTCCAGTCGGTGAACAGCACGTTCATGAAGACCACGAACAGACTCAGCGCGACCACCAGCGCGAGCAGGCTCCACGCCTTGGTGCGGTCTTCCGAGAACCAATAGGGCTTGATGAGTTGCCACGTCTCCGACAGGTTCAGCCGGCCGTGGTGGACATTCAACTCGGCGATGGAATCCTTGTGGGAATCGGGCGTGGCGGCGGTGCGCGGTGTCGTCATGGCGGTGTCGAGAGCGGGGGCACGACGGAAAGAGAGTCAGACGGCCCGCGCGGCATGGGGGTTCCGCGCAGGTGGTGGCGTTAGGTTACCAGCGGCCCGTCAGACGTCGGCGAGTGCGGATTGCAGCGCGTAGGACAGCGCCGGCAGCTTGGCCGTCACCTCGGCCATGCGCGCGGCATCCGGCTCGCGCTGCGCGGGGGCCCAGACGGCCTCGGGGAAATGCGTGTCCCAGCGGTAGCGCGGGATGACGTGCCAGTGCAGGTGCGGGACGAAGTTGCCGAAGCTGGCGAGGTTGATCTTGTCCGGCGCCAGCTCGGCGCGCAGCACACGCTCCACGCGCGTGACGACCTCCATCAGCCAGTGGCGGTCTGCCTCCGACAAGTCGGTCTGCTCGGCCACGTGGTCGTTCCAGATCACGCGGCAGAAGCCCGGGAAGCGCGCGTGCTCGACCAGCACCACGCGCGCCCGGGCGTTGCGCCAGACGGGCTCGCCGCCGTCGCTCTCGCACAGCGCGCAGCCGGCCTCGCGCTCGCCGGTCGTCACACCAGCACCCGCTCGATGCCGCCCGCGTTGGCGTGGGCGACGTAGTCCTGCAGCCAGGTCTCGCCCAGCACGTGGCGCGCCATCTCGACCACGATGTAGTCGGCCTGCACCGAGGCGTCCTCGCTGTAGCGCGACAGGCCCTGCAGGCAGGCCGGGCAACTGGTGAGGATCTTCACGTCGCCGGTAAAAGCCTCGCCGCTCTGGCCGGTGGTTTCGCCCAGGTGGCGCAGCTTGTCGGCACCCTTCTTCATCTCCTCTTCCTTGCGGAAGCGGACCTGCGTGGAGATGTCCGGACGCGAGACCGCCAGCGTGCCCGATTCACCGCAGCAGCGGTCGTTCTTCTCGATCGCGCTCAGCTTGCCGTCGGCGCCCTGGTTGCCGCCCATGAGCTGGTTGACCAGCTTGGTCGGGTCCATGGTCTTGATCGGGGTGTGGCAGGGGTCGTGGTACATGTAGCGCACGCCCTGCACGCCGTCGATCTTCACGCCCTTCTCCAGCAGGTATTCGTGAATGTCGATGATGCGGCAGCCCGGGAAGATCTTGTCGAATTCATAGCCGGCAAGCTGGTCGTAGCACGTGCCGCAGCTCACCACGACGGTCTTGATGTCGAGGTAGTTGAGCGTATTGGCCACGCGGTGGAACAGCACGCGGTTGTCGGTGACCATCTTCTCGGCCTTGTCGTACTGGCCGTTGCCGCGCTGCGGATAGCCGCAGCACAGGTAGCCCGGCGGCAGCACGGTCTGCACACCGGCGTGCCACAACATGGCCTGCGTGGCCAGGCCCACCTGTGAGAACAGCCGCTCCGAGCCGCAGCCCGGGAAGTAGAACACCGCTTCGCTGTCGGGCGTGGTGGTCTGCGGGTTGCGGATGATCGGGACGATCTCGTTGTCCTCGATGTCCAGCAGCGCGCGCGCCGTCTTCTTGGGCAGGTTGCCCGGCATCTTCTTGTTGATGAAGTGGATCACCTGCTCGCGCGCCGGCGCCCTGCCCACCGTGGCGGGCGGATGCGCGGTCTGCTTCTTGGCGAACTTCTTCAGGATGTCGTTGCCCAGCCGCTGCGCCTTGAAGCCCCAGTCGATCATCACCTTGCGCGTCAGGTTGATGGTCTCGGGGTTGGTCGCGTTCAGGAAGAACATCGACGCGGCGGTGCCGGGGTTGAACTTCTTCTGCCCCATCTTGCGCAACAGGTTGCGCATGTTCATCGACACGTCGCCGAAGTCGATCTTGACCGGGCACGGCGTCACGCACTTGTGGCAGACCGTGCAGTGGTCGCCCACGTCGGCAAATTCTTCCCAGTGCTTGACCGACACGCCGCGGCGCGTCTGCTCTTCGTACAGGAAGGCTTCGATGAGCAGCGAGGTGGCGAGGATCTTGTTGCGCGGGCTGTACAGCAGGTTGGCGCGCGGCACGTGCGTGGCGCACACCGGCTTGCACTTGCCGCAGCGCAGGCAGTCCTTGATCGACTCCGAGATGGCGCCGATGTCGCTCTGCTGCATGATGATCGACTCGTGCCCCATCAGGCCGAACGACGGCGTGTAGGCGTTGCGCAGGTCGGCCGGAACGCCTTGCGGGTCGTTCACGTCGCGCAGCAGCTTGCCCTTATTGAAGCGGCCGTTCGGGTCGACGCGGCGCTTGTAGGCAGCGAAGTCGGCGATCTCGTCGTCGGTCAGGAATTCCAGCTTGGTGATGCCGATGCCGTGCTCGCCCGAGATCACGCCGTCGAGCGAACGCGCCAGCGTCATGATGCGGGCGACCGCCTTATGGGCGTCCTGCAGCATGTCGTAGTCGTCGGAGTTGACCGGCAGGTTGGTATGCACGTTGCCGTCGCCGGCGTGCATGTGCAACGCCACGAAAACGCGGCCACGCAGCACCTGCTTGTGGATCGCCTGCGCCTCGTCGAGGATCGGCTTGAACTCGCCGCCGTTGAAGATCTGGCGCAGCTCGGCGCGGATCTCCGCCTTCCACGACACGCGGATGGTGCGGTCCTGCAGCAGGTGGAACAGGTTGGCGTCCGGCTGCACGTCCAGGCGCTCGTCGATGGTCTGCGAGAGATAGCCCAGGCCCAGGCCGATCAGGCTGGCGCGGGCGGTATTCACCGGCGTATCGAGATGGTCCAGCAGGTACTGCCAGCGCGCACGCGTGGCGCGCACCAGTTGCTGCGCTTGCTGCACGCGGTCTTCCAGCAGCTCGGCGCTGGGGATCTCGTTGGCGTCGTCGGTGCGGCCCAGTGGCAGATCGTTGCGTGCGAAGAACGCCTGCAGCGCATCGGCCAGCTTGAGCTTGTTCTTGATCGACAGCTCGATGTTGATGCGCTCGATGCCGTCGGTGTACTCGCCCATGCGGTTGAGCGGGATCACCACGTCTTCGTTGATCTTGAAGGCGTTGGTGTGCTTGGCGATGGCGGCGGTGCGCGAACGGTCGAGCCAGAACTTCTTGCGCGCCTCGGGGCTGACGGCCACGAAGCCCTCGCCGCTCTTGCCGTTGGCCAGGCGGATCACCTCCGAGGTGGCGCGCGCCACGGCGTCATCGTCCTCGCCGACGATGTCGCCGATCAGCACCATCTTCGGGAACGCGTTGCGCTTGCTCTTGGTGGCGTAGCCGACCGCGCGCAGGTAGCGCTCGTCCAGGTGCTCCAGGCCCGCGAGGATGGCGCCGCCGGGCTTCTTGGTCTCGCCGTCGAGGTAGTCCTTGATCTCGACGATGCTCGGGATCGCGTCGCGCGCCTGGCCGAAGAACTCCAGGCACACCGTGCGGATCGACTTGGGCATGCGGTGCAAAATCCAGCGCGCGCTGGTGATGATGCCGTCGCAGCCTTCCTTCTGCACGCCGGGCAGGCCGGCCAGGAACTTGTCGGTGACGTCCTTGCCGAGGCCTTCCTTGCGGAAGGTGCGTCCTTCGATGGTGAGCGTCTCGGTGCGCAGCAGCTTGGCGCCGACCGGCGCATTGCCGTCGAACCACTTCAGCTCGAACGTGACGACGGGCGCGTCGTGGATCTTGCCGAGGTTGTGGTTCAGGCGCTGGACTTCCAGCCAGTTGCCGTCCGGATCGACCATGCGCCACCAGGCGAGGTTGTCCAGCGCGGTACCCCACAGCACAGCCTTCTTGCCGCCCGCGTTCATGGCGACGTTGCCGCCGATGCACGAGGCGTCGATCGAGGTCGGGTCCACGGCAAAGACGAGGCCGGCCTTCTCGGCCGCCTCGGCCACGCGGCGCGTGACCACGCCGGCGCCCGAGTAGATGGTCGCCACGGGGTGGTCGACGCCCGGCAGGTCGGTCTGCTCGACCGCGTCCAGGCGCTCCAGCTTTTCGGTATTGATGACGGCCGAGAACGGCGTCAGCGGCACGGCGCCGCCGGTGTAGCCGGTGCCGCCTCCGCGCGGGATGATGGTCAGACCCAGCTCGAAGCAACCCTTGACGATGCCGGCGATCTCTTCTTCGGTATCGGGCGTGAGCACCACGAACGGATATTCGACGCGCCAGTCGGTGGCGTCGGTCACGTGCGAGACGCGCGAGAGGCCGTCGAACTTGATGTTGTCCTTGGCCGTGACGCGGCCGAGCACCTTCTGCGCGCGGCGGCGCAGGTCATAGACCTGGGCGAATTCTTCCTGGAACGCCTTGACGGCGCGGCGGGCGTGCACGACGAGTTGCTCGACCTTGGTGGCGCGCTCGTCGCCCACCGGGTCGTGGTGCGAGTCGTGGTCGGCCACGCGGCGCTTCTCGATCTCCGCCAGGCGGTGATCGAGCGCGTCGATCAGCATCTGCCGGCGCTTCGGGTTGTCGAGCAGGTCGTCCTGCAGGTACGGGTTGCGGCGCACCACCCAGATGTCGCCCAGCACTTCGTACAGCATGCGCGCCGATCGGCCGGTGCGACGCTCGGCCCGCAGCCCGTCGAGGATCTGCCACGCAGACTCGCCCAGCAAGCGGATGACGATTTCCCGATCCGAGAACGAGGTGTAGTTATAGGGAATCTCGCGCAGCCGCGGCGCGGCGTCCTGCGCCGCGAGCTTGGCGTCGATCAGAAGTGGGGCATTCATGGGCGAGCCGCAGGGAGGGAGCGCGGCGGAATGGGCGGAAACGATATTCGGTCCTGGCCGCGCGGTCTTTAAAGGGGAATTGTACTGCAAGGTTCAATGTTGATGCGTTGCAGCAACGGTATCCCTGCCGGGAGCATGGGGGCCAAAACTGCCGCGTTTTCAACAGGTTGCGAAAAGCGCACGGCCGCGCAAGCGCCGCAAAGATCACACCACCGTCACATCAGGGCGCCCTTGAGCCACCCGAACATGCCCTGCCAGAAGCTGTCGGGCAGCGTCAGTAGTGCAGTGGTCATGGCGACATAGCGCAGGAACTTGCCGATCGCCATGTACATGACGCTGGGCCAGAACGACAGGCGCAGCCAGCCGGCCAGCGTGCAGAGCGGATCACCGATGCCCGGCAGCCATGACACCAGCAAGGACGCCGGCCCGATACGGCGCATCCAGCGGAAGTACTTTTTGTCGAGCGGCGGCGCACGGTGGCGCTGCGGGTGCGGCACATGCTGGACGTGCTCGGTGTCGTGCTGGCGGCGGCGGCGCGAGAGGTGGTAGCGCACCAGCGCCAGCTTGGCGGCATAGCCCATCCACCAGTCGACCACGCCGCCCAGCGTGTTGCCGATGGTGGCCACGATGATGGCCGGCCAGAACATCTCTGGGTTGAGCTTGATATAGGCAAACACCGCCGGCTCCGAGCCCAACGGCAGCAAGGTCGCCGAGATGAAGCTGACGATGAAGATGGCGGGCAGCCCGACGTTGGGCAAGGCCAGGGTGGCGAGCAGCCAGGTGATCCACTGTTCCATGCGGTCGATTGTAGGGCGCGGGCGGCGGTGACGTCGCTTGGGGGCCGCCCTACCCCATCGCCCCCATCAGCCGAAGAACAGGTAGGCGATCAGCACCGCACCCACCAGCCCGATCAGGTCGGCCCACAGCCCGCAGGCCAGCGCGTAGCGCGTGTCCTTGATGCCGACGCTGCCGAAGTACACGGCCAGCACGTAGAAGGTGGTCTCGGTCGAGCCCTGGATGATGGCGGCCAGCTTGCCCTGGAAGGAGTCGACGCCGTAGGTGGTCATCACGTCCACCATCAGGCCGCGCGCGCCGGCGCCGGACAGCGTCTTCATCAGGCCCACCGGCAGCGCCGGTACGAAGCGCGTGTCGATGCCGAGGTGCGAGAAGGCCGCCGACAGCCCCTGCATCAGGAAGTCCATGCAGCCCGCGGCGCGGAACACGGCAATGCCCACCAGCACCGCCACCAGGTACGGCACGATGCCGATCGCCACCTGGAAGCCATCCTTGGCGCCATCGACGAAGGTCTCGTACACGTTGATGCGGCGGATGGCCCCGCACGCCAGGAACGCCACCACGATGGTCAGGATGGCGCCCGCGCCGATCAGCCCGATCCACGCCGCCATCTGCTGCGGCGGAAACTGGCGCAGCCACGCAAACAGCAGCCCCATCGCCGCGATGAAGCCGCCGAAGTACGCCAGCAGCGCCGGCCTGAACAGGTTGATGCGCTGGTACCAGGCCACCGCCGCGATGCCCGCGCAGAAGCCGATAAAGGTGGACAGCAGTGTCGGCAGGAAGATGTCCGCCGCATTGAAGCCGACCAGCCCCTGTTTGACCGCCATCGCCTGGCGGATGGCGATGACGGAAGTGGGCACCAGCGTCACGCCCGCCGTGTTGAGCACCACGAACATCAGTTGCGCGTCGCTGGCGCGCGCCGGCTGCGGGTTGATCTGCTGCAGCTCGCGCATGGCCTGCAGACCGAGCGGCGTGGCGGCGTTGTCCAGGCCGAGCACGTTGGCCGACACGTTCATCATCATCGCGCCGTTGGCCGGGTGGCCGGCGGGCACGGACGGGAACAGGTGCCGCATCAGCGGGTTCACCAGCCGGGCGAAGAGGTCCACCACGCCGGCGCGCTCGCCCACGCGCATGATGCCCAGCCACAGCGCCATCATGCCGGTGAGGCCGAGCGCGATCTCGAAGCCGGTGCGCGCGGCGTCGAACATGGCGGTGAGCATGCGGGAGAAGACCTCCATGTCGCCCTGCACGACCTGCACGCAGGCGGTGACGAAGGCAACGAGGAAGAAGGCGAGCCAGACGAGGTTCAGGGCCACGGCGCATCCAGGCAGTACGGAAGCGGCTATTGTGCCGGACCCGCGCCACACCCCGGCCTGGCGCGCCCGGAACGGCAACCTATACTGCCCGGATCACGGTACAACCCGTTCCACACGTGGGAGGCCGCATGCCCCGAGTGCTCATCGCCGGACTGGCCGGCGGCCTGACCTTCAACGTCGTGATATTGCTGACATTCCGATGGATCGGCTTCGGCTGGAATGGCGGCGGGTTCCTGCTCACCTCGCCGATCCAGAGCCACAAGCTGATCGCGGTCTGGACCCAGATCGAACCGCTGCCGCTGGTCGTCGCCAACCCCGCGCCGATGTTCGTCGTCTTCCTACTGTTCGGCCTGGTGCACGCGGGCCTCTACGGCTGGCTGGCGCCCGCGTGGCCAGCGGGCGTGCTGCCCCGTGCGCTGCGCTTCGCCGGCCTCAATTTCGTGCTGGGTTATCTGTTCTTCGAGGTCTTCACGCCGATCAACATGCTTGGCGAACCGCTGGTGCTGGTGCTGGCTGAACTCGGCTTCTGGGCCGTCATCGCCTTGGCCGAAGCGTGCGTGATTGCGGCGCTCATGGAGCGCTCCGCAAGCAGTCGCGCTCAGGCCTGACCCGCCGGCTCATCCACTGGCACGATCTCGTGGAAGTTGCCGTAGTCGACGTGGGTCACGCTGCCTTCGTCGTGCATCAGGTCGACAAAGCGATAACCCCAGCGGATCTCATCATGTTGCCAGGAGTGGCGTGCCTGCAGGGTCTGGGCGGCGGTCTCGTCGGAGCCTTCGATGGTGAGCAGCAGCATGGCATCGCCGGCGGCGAGCGACTCGGCGGTGGCGCCGAACAGCGGGCTCGTCTCGTCGATCTCGTGCATCAGGATCCAGCCGAGCAGGAAGATCGGATGCTCGCTGCGCACCAGCGTGAGGTCGCGGATCTTGTAGATCGTGTAACCCTCGGGCGAGCGTTCGTCCTGCAGCAAGCGCAGCTTGGCCTTCGCCTCGGCGATGACGTTCTGGCGTGCATTGGCGGCGCGCAGCATCAGCGTAGTCTTGCCGTTGAGCGTGCGTACCACCGGATTGCGCACAAACATGATCTTGGCGCGTGGGCGCGAGAAGCGCGCGAACACCAGCCCCGTGGCCATGGCGATACCCGACATGCCGATGAAGATCTCCATCGTGGCGACGATATGCGCGTACATCGTCTGGGGATGCATGTCGCCGTAGCCGACGGTGGCGAGCGTCTCAACGCTGAAGAAGAACGCCCCAGCGAAGCCCGCCGGCGACTGGTTGGCGATCGGCGCATCGCCCAGCGAATACAGCCCGGCGAAGATCGCGTTGAGGGTGAGGAACAGCGTCGCCAGCGCGGCAAAGAAGGTCGGCCAGTTCACCGCCAGCGCGTGGTGGTAGATGTCGCGCCAACCCAGCGACGGCATGCCGTGCGCGATGACTTGCTGGGTGCCGGACCAGACCTTGCGGCCCCGGCGTGTATGCCGGGAAGGCCGGGAGGGGGACGACGGGGTGTTCATGGGGAGCCTCGCGCCGAAGATAGGCCGCGCCCGCGCGCGGCGAGGGCAGTGTACCGACCGGCCGGCCAGTCCGGCAAGGCGGCGCGTGATAGGCTTACGGGCTCTCCCCCGTCCACTCCGGTCCGCACCATGGCCATCGATTACCTCAAGAAGATCCTGACCGCGAAGGTCTACGACGTCGCCCAGGAAACCGAGCTCAAGTTCGCGCCCAACCTGTCGGCGCGCACCGGCAACCGCGTCTACCTCAAGCGCGAGGACGACCAGCCGGTGTTCTCGTTCAAGCTGCGCGGCGCCTACAACAAGATGGCCTCGCTCACGCCTGCCGAGCGCAAGCGCGGGGTGATTACGGCCTCGGCCGGCAACCACGCGCAGGGCGTGGCGTTCAGCGCGGCCCGGATGGAGTGCAAGGCGATCATCTGCATGCCGGTGACGACACCGCAGCTCAAGATTGACGGCGTGCGTTCGCGCGGCGGCGAGTGGGTCGAAGTCGTGCTGCACGGCGAGAGCTATTCCGACGCCTACAACCACGCCGCCAAGCTGCAAGAGAAGCACGGCTACACCTTCGTGCACCCGTTCGACGATCCGGAGGTGATCGCCGGCCAGGGCACGATTGCCATGGAGATCCTGCGCCAGCATCCGCAGCCGATCCACGCCATCTTCGCAGCCATCGGCGGCGGCGGGCTGATCTCGGGCATCGCGGCCTACGTGAAGGCCGTGCGGCCGGACATCAAGGTGATCGGCGTGCAGAGCGTCGACTCCGACGCGATGGCGCGTTCGGTGGCCGCCGGCAAGCGCGTTGAGCTGAAGGACGTGGGCCTGTTTGCCGACGGCACCGCGGTCAAGCTGGTGGGCAAGGAGACCTTCCGCGTCACGCGCGAGCTGGTCGACGAGATCATCACGGTGGATACGGATGCCATCTGCGCGGCGCTCAAGGACGTGTTCCAGGACACACGCAGCCTGCTGGAGCCGTCAGGCGCGCTGGCGCTGGCCGGCCTCAAGCAATACGCCGAGCGAACCAAGCTGAAGAACGAGTCACTGGTGGCCGTGGCCAGCGGCGCCAACATGAACTTCGACCGCCTGCGCTTCGTGGCCGAACGCGCTGAGGTGGGCGAGGCACGCGAAGCCGTGTTCGCTGTGACGATTCCGGAAGAGCGCGGCAGCTTCAAGCGCTTCTGCGAGCTGGTCGGCTGGTCCCGCAACGTGACGGAGTTCAACTACCGCATCGCCAGCAAGGACGCCGCGCACATCTTCGTGGGCGTGCAGATCGCCTCGCGCGCGGAGGGCGACAAGATCGCCGAGAACTTCCGCAAGCACGGCTTCCCGACGCTGGACCTGTCCAATGACGAACTCGCCAAGCAGCACATCCGCTACATGGTGGGAGGGCATTCGCCGCTGGCCGAGAACGAGCTGCTGTACCGCTTCGAATTCCCCGAGCGGCCGGGCGCGCTGATGAAGTTCCTCTCCAGCATGAGCCCGAACTGGAACATCAGCCTGTTCCACTACCGCAACCAGGGCGCGGATTCGAGCAACATCCTGGTGGGCATCCAGGTGCCGAAGAACGAGAAGCGCGAGTTCAAGGCCTTCCTCACCACGCTGGGCTACAAGTCCTGGGACGAGAGCGAGAACCCGGTCTACAGTCTGTTCCTGTAATCGTCCCGCGCTGAGCTGAGTATTGTCATGAGCAACCACCCCGAACACTCGCCACTGGGCAAGGCCTCGGCCTACACGACGCAGTACGACCCGAGCCTGCTGTTCCCGATTCCGCGCCAGGGCAAGCGCGACGAGATCGGCCTGCCCGTCGGCAGCGCCCTGCCCTTCTTCGGCGTGGACCTGTGGAACCTGTACGAGCTGTCGTGGCTGAACCTGCGCGGCAAGCCGCAGGTGGCGATCGGCACGGTGATCGTGCCGTCGGATTCGCCCAACATCGTCGAGTCGAAGTCGTTCAAGCTGTACCTGAACTCGTTCAACCAGACCAAGGTGGCGTCGGCCGAGGCACTGCAGCAGTTGATCCACCACGACCTGTCTGAGGCATGCGGTGCGCCGGTGCAGGTGCGCATCGTGCCGCCGGAAGAATTTGCGCGGCAGAAGATGGGCGAGCTGGGTGGCCTGTCGCTCGATCGTCTCGATATCGAGACCGACGTCTACCAGCCCACGCCCGAGCTGCTGCATGCAGACGAGGAAGAAAGCCCGGTGGAAGAAACACTGGTCTCGCACCTGCTCAAGTCCAACTGCCTGGTGACGGGCCAGCCGGACTGGGGCAGCGTGCAGATCCGCTACGTGGGCGCGCCGATCAACCAGGAAGGGCTGCTCAAATACCTGATCTCGTTCCGCGAGCATAACGAATTCCACGAGCAGTGCGTCGAGCGCATCTTCACCGACATCCTGCGACAGTGCCGCCCGGTCAAGCTAGCGGTGTATGCGCGCTATACGCGGCGCGGCGGGCTGGACATCAATCCGTTCCGCACCAACTACAACACGCCGTGGCCGGATAACCTCCGCAATGCGCGTCAGTAAGCGCTGACCTATCGCACGCCAAGGCGCCCTCGGGCGCCTTTTTTCATGCCCGTACGTCGACCAAACGGCATACGCCGCCTCCTCCATTTTGGGGACCCGCACGGGGCTTTCGTTTCGCGCTCACTCGCCTATAGTGGAACCGCAGTACAAGCCACCCGGGGGAAATCGTGAAGTGCCCGTCTGCCGTTGGGGACCGGGTGCTCTCGACGGGGACATTGCCATGACGCACACGCCATGGTGGCCGCTACGCGCGGTTGCATGCGCATGCCTGCTGATCTGCGGCAGGCCGGTACTCGCGCAAGTCACGAACGAGGTGGTGGACGACAGGCCGCCCAGCCTCGAAACCCTGCAACGGCAACTTGCCGACGAGCAGGCGCATCTGCTCGAACTCAAACGGTCGATCCAGCAACAGGAAGCGCGCCTGAACGACATGCGGCGCACGCTCGGCATGGGCGAGCTCGACACCCTGCGCGGCGCGGGTGCGCCCGGCGCGGGCGTGGACGCAGGCACGGCCGCCGGCACCACCGGCGACGCCGCCGCGCAGATGACGCAGAACGCCCAGCCCGGCGCCGCGCCGGTCGGCAAGCCGCCGGCCGACACCGACAAGCCGCCGCGCGTCGCGCAGATCTTCGATGAGCCCAGCGCGCTCACGCCGCCCGGCAAGGTGGTGTTCGAGCCGTCGCTGCAGATGGCGTATTCGTCGTCCGACCGCGTGGCGCTGGTGGGCTACACCATCATCCCCGCGCTGCTGATCGGCCTGATCGATATCCGCCAAGTCAAAACCACCACCCTGACGGGTACGGCCACCGTGCGCTACGGCCTGGCCAAGCGGTGGGAGGTCGAAGCGCGCATGCCCTACGTCTACAGCACGAGCGACACCGTCAGCCGCGAGCTGTTCACCGGCACCGCCAGCGACAACGCCTTCAACTCGCGCGGCCACGGCATCGGCGACGCGGAGCTGACCGCGCGCTACCAGATCAGCGCAGGCGGTGTCGACAAGCCGTTCACCATCGGCTGGCTGCGCTTCAAGTCACGCACCGGCAAGGACCCGTTTGAAGTCACCACCGATTGCGTCACGCGCTGCGTGAGCAACACCACCGGCACCGGGCTGCCCCTGCAGCAACCCACGGGCTCGGGCTTTTTCGCGCTGCAGCCGGGCCTGACCTGGCTGTATCCAACCGATCCGGCGGTGTTCTTCGGCAGCGTCAGCTACCTGCACAACTTCGAGCGCAAGGACGTGAGCCTGCATCTGGTCGACGGCTCGCAGCAGTTCCTGGGCAACATCAAGGCCGGCGACATCATCGGGTTCAACTTCGGCATGGGGCTGGCGCTGAACGAGAAGGCCGCGTTCTCGATCGGCTACGACCAGAGCATCATCGGGTCGACCAAGCAGAACGGCGTGACGGTGCCGGGCTCGACGCGCTCCATCCTGGGCACGCTGCTGGTGGGGTACTCGTACCGGCTCTCGCCCAAGATGACGCTCAACCTGTCGGTGGGCGCGGGCCTGACGCGCGACACGCCCGACGTGACGGTCACGCTGCGGCTGCCGATCCAGTTCTGAACCGCGCCGCCCCATCCGCATCCACTGCACTGAACCGCCTGGCGCGGCTCAGTGCAGGTTCACCACGTTTGCCAGCGCGCTCTGCAGCACGCTGCCCAGGTTCAGCTGGCGGAACTGCGGCAGGCTGTTGACCGCCGCATTGATGGTGGTGAGCGACTGCAGCGTCTGGCTGCTCAGCGTGTTCTGGATCACGGTCGCGGCCGCCGCACCGGTTCCGGCATCGGGCGTGAACGTATTGTTCGGCCCGTTCTGCACCAGGTTGACCGTGTTGACGACGTTGGCGAGCTGGTGCGCCTGGTCGGCCGTGATGCGTGAGATGTCGGGAATGGTGACCGACACGTTCGCCACCAGATCGCCATTGATATAGACCGCGCGATCGATGCCGAACGAGATGTGCAGGTTGGCCGCCGACGGAATGTCGAAGCCACCGCGCATGTCGTCGAGCTTGTCTTCCGATACGGCCTTCCACGCGTGCACGGGGTTGGTGATCGCACCCACGCTGCCGGCCTCGTCCACCTCGTTGGCTTCATCGTTCAAACCGCCCGCCCAGGCGTGGCCCGCGCCCGCCCAGGCCAGCAAGCCTGCGGCACAGGCCGCCCATCCAAACCGTCCCATGATGCCCTCCTGCGCGCCGCCGCTCAGAAGTCCGATGGACCATGCTTGGGGATCACGATGTTCCCCAGGCCGCTGCGGTCCATGCCTTCTTCCAGCGGCGCGCGCGGTGCAACGCGCCAATCCGCAAAGGTGTTGAACGACGCGCGCTCTTCACGGTTGTGGATGACGAACAGCAAATGGTTGTCCCACGTGCGCTCGAAGGCCGCCCGTGGCATCGCGCGCGTGCCCATGGCCGGATCGCCCACCAGCACACGCTCTTTCTGCACCCCCTTGACCACCACGAAGTGGTGGTAGCCGTTCTCGTTCAACAGCACGATGGCCGGCAGATGGGCCGTCCGCAATGCATCCAGCGGCTGCTCGAAGCCGTCGGCCTCGAAGCCTTGCGATTCGAGATAGCGCTTGATATCGAGCAGCGAGAAACCCTCCTGCTGGATCTTCTGCTGGTTGCCGTGCAGGTACATCGACTGGAACACCGCCTGCTCGGTGACGGGATAGCCGTACTGGTAGGTCAACAGCGTCGCCACCGCGGCCGAGCCGCAGCTGAAGTCGAAACGCTGATGGATGGTGCGCGCAAAGCGCGCCTCCCTGATGCTGGTGACCGGCACGTCGTACAACGCACCGCCCGCGCCCAGCATGTCGATCGCACCGGCGCTCACCGACACTGGCGCCAGCATTCCCGCGATCGCCATCAGCATCGCGCCGCCTACCTCGCGCATCGCATCACCCCCTCGTCAACATGAAGACGTTAGGGCCGGAACTGCACGTTGACGATGGTGGCGTTCTGGATCAGCACGTTCGCTCCGGTGTTCTGGATGACCGTGGGGATCCCGCTCGCATTGGCAAACGAGCCGTCGCGCACGATGTTGGAACCCGTTGCCACGTTGACGGCGGAGTTGTCCGACACGGTGCCGGACAACCGCATGTCATTGACGGTCTGGTTCAACGTCTCCATACCGCCGCGATAGCCATCGAGCGCCGCTGCATCGACCGCATGACCGAGCCCAGGCACCGTTGCGGCCGCGGCGACCGGGGGACGCGCCGCTTCCACTTCGGCTGGCTGGGACACGTCTGCGACCGGGGCATCATCCGCCGCCATCGCCATCGCCGCGGGCCACGCCGCGAGGCCGCATGCGAACAGCCATGCCGCCCATCCTGCTGCTGTGTCGGATCGCATCGAAAGTCTCCTTCACGTTCCGACGGGGGGCCGGACCGCAGCGCGATCCGACCCGTTCAGCCGCCGCCATCAGACCGGCGGCGGCACTTCCCCGCTCATGCCCGATGCCGCCTCAATGGCCGACATTCAGGTTGGCTTGCACGTTGACGCTCTGTTGGACGAGGGACGCGAAGCCGCTGTTCTGGTTCGCGATCATCACCCCGGCAGCCGATTGGCCGACACTGGTCATGGCATTGGACATGTTGAACGTGCCCGCATCCACAACCACCGTGCCACCCGCACCGCCCACACCGCCCATTGCGCCGTTACCGACGCCGCCATTGCCAGTGCCGCCCGTGCCGCCAGCGCCACCCATGGCACCCACCGCGGCGTTGCCGCCAGTCGCGCTGCCATTGCTGGCCGAGGTGGTTGCGCCACCGTTGGTTGCGCTGCCGTTGGTGGCCGAGCCGCCTGCGCCGCCGTTGCCGGCCACATTGGCGTTCGCGCCGCCAGTGCCGCCCGCGCCGCCTGCGCTGGTGCCGCCCGAGGTGCTGCTACCCGTGCCTGCACCGCCAGAGGCCGTCGACGTGCCGCTCGATGCCGAGCCGCCCGCGGCGCCAGCACCGCCTGCGCTGCCTGCGTTACCACCCGACGACGCGCCGGAACCATGGTGGTTGTTGGAGGCACCGCCGGTGGCACCGCTGCCGCCGCCATTGCCGCCGCCACCGCCGCCGGCCGCGCTGGCACTGCCTGCCAAGCCGCCCAGACCTGCACCCAGGCTGGCCGAGAGCGTGCCGGAGCTGCCGCCCGCCCCACCGTTGCCGGCATGGCCATTGGCATTGCCGCCGTTGCCGCCGTCACCCGCCGAGGCGCTGCCGTTGCTCGCGCTGCCGTTAGAGGCATTGCCTGCCGTGGCGCTGCCATTGCTAGCGCCGCCGCCCGAGCCGCCGGCACCGCCAGCACCGCCGTTGCCAGCCGTGCCGCCCGAGCCGTTGCCACCATGGCCGTTGCCACCATGACCACCGCTGCCGCCATTGGCCGTACCCCAATTGCTGGCGGTATTGCCGATGTCATGCACTTGGATGTTGGTCACGGTGCCTTCCAGCTTGGAGATGGCGATGGCCTTGCTGACGTTGAAGTTGGAAACCGCGCTGCTGCCATTGTTGGCGGCTGCGGCGCCCCAGGCGGAGGCATCTGCCAAACCGCTGTTATTGCGGTTGCTGCCCTGGCTTTGGTTGTTATGTTGGTTGGAGTTATCCGTTGTTGTCGTTGTGGTGTCTGTGTCCGTACTTGTGTTGGTGATCGCGGCATTCGTGGTCTGGGTGTTACTCCCGCCATTTGCCGTATTCCCGATGTCAGCCAATGCAACGCCGGAGACCCCCAATCCCATGGCAATCGCGGTGGCCAGTAACGTTTTCTTCATAGCGCACTCCAGAAAGAGAGAAGGGTGGTCTAACAACACACTGGGAGAACCTCACCCACCCCAGGGGGCGCAGTTCGCATATTCGATGCCATCTTGACGCGCCTTCGCGCATCAGGTTGCCAAGCCATTGAAAACGCGAAGGATTCGCGGACGGTCCGCCCGTATGCGCAAAACGCACGAGGCAAACGTGTCAGGATCTGCGCTTTTTGGAGGAGGGTTTTTGCGGATTCGGTTGCAGCGCTGAAACACGCATCCAGATGCGTGCCTCCGGATGCCGCTGCAACGATGGCCCGAAACCCGCACGCACCCTGCGGATGCGCCTGCGCGCAGCGTTTCACTGCGCAGACAGCAAATGGGTTTCAGGCCTGATACAAGCGCGGGCCAGCGAGCACATTCGTTGTCGGAACACTGGCAAGGCAAGGGGCATCGCAACAGGCACCTGCCAGCGGCATGGCGGCGAAGCGCTCGCTTGAGGCCTTCGCCGGAGGGCCGTGCCCAACGACAAGCCGACCACCTGCGCAAGGGCAAAACGCTGACGAGCCGAAGGTCTCGGTGCGACCGGGCCCCATTGCAGGACCCAGCGGTTCCATCACCCGCCCGCACGCCATGGCACGCCGATCGTGCAGAGCGTCATGCGTGCGACATGTGGCGCGCGGCCTATCGGCATTTCATCCGAGAAACCGCGCGCCGCGCTTGGCTTTACGACAGGCTAAGCCGTGGGGGCCACGCTCAGCTTCAGCTCCTCGATCATGCGGTCGCGCATGATGAATTTCTGTACCTTGCCCGTCACCGTCATCGGCATTTCGGTGACGAAGCGGATGTAGCGCGGGATCTTGTAGTGCGCAATCTGGCCCTGGCAGAAGGCGCGGATCTCCTCTTCCGTCGCTTGTTGCCCAGGCTTGAGGACGATCCAGGCGCACACCTCCTCGCCATATTTCGGGTCAGGCACGCCGAACACGTTGACGGCCTGCACCTTCGGATGGCGGAACAGGAACTCCTCGATCTCGCGCGGGTAGACGTTCTCGCCGCCACGGATGAGCATGTCCTTCACGCGGCCAACGATGTTGCAGTAGCCGTCGGCGTCGAAGGTGGCAAGGTCGCCCGTGCGCATCCAACCGTCGTGGATGGACTCGGCGGTCTTGGCCTCGTCGTCCCAGTAGCCGAGCATGACCGAATAGCCCTTGGTGCACAGCTCGCCCTTTTCGCCCACCGGCACCACCTCGCCCGCGCCGTCCACCAGCTTGACCTGCAGATGCGGCTGGATGCGGCCCACGGTGGTCACGCGCTTGTCGAGCGGGTCGGTCACCGCGCTCTGGAACGACACCGGGCTCGTCTCGGTCATGCCGTAGGCGATGGTGACCTCGCGCAGGTTCAGCTCGGCCACCACGCGCTTCATCACCTCGATCGGGCACGGTGAGCCGGCCATGATGCCGCCGCGCAGGCTCGACACATCAAAGCTGCGGAACTCGGGGTGATCGAGCTGCGCGATGAACATGGTGGGCACGCCGTGCAGCGCGGTGCAGCGCTCCTCGGCCACGGTGCGCAGCGTGGCGAGCGGGTCGAAGGCCTCGCCGGGGAACACCATGCAGGCGCCGGTGGCGGTGCACGTGAGCACCGACATCACCATCCCGAAGCAGTGGTACAGCGGCACAGGGATGCACAAGCGATCGCCGGCCTGCAGGTTCATCGCCATGGCGACGAAGCGCGCGTTGTTGACCACGTTCACGTGCGTGAGCGTGGCCCCCTTGGGCGCACCGGTGGTGCCGCTGGTGAACTGGATATTGATGGCGTCATCCGGCGACAGCGTGGCGGTGATGGCGTCGAGCGCATCAACGGGTACGCCCTTGCCGCGCGCAATCACGTCGGCGAAATTGATCATGCCAGGCGTGGCGGCCTCGCCCGTGCGGATGACCCAGCGCAGCGCCGGCAGCTTGGCGGCCTGCAGCGCACCGGGCTGCGCCGTGGCCAGCTCGGGCGCAAGCGTCTGCAGCATCTCCAGGTAGCGCGAGGTCTTGAACGCCTCGGCCGCCACGATGGCCTTGCAGCCGACCTTGTTGAGCGCGTACTCCAGTTCGGAGAGCCGGTATGCCGGATTGATGTTGACGAGGATGAGCCCCAGGCGCGCCGTCGCAAACTGCGTGAGCACCCATTCATAACGGTTGGGTGACCAGATGCCGATGCGATCGCCACGCTCCAGCCCGAGCGCATGCAGGCCGGCGGCCAGCGCGTCGACCTGCTCGGCAAAGGCGCGCCAGGTCCAGCGCACGCCTTGTTCGCGAAACACCGCCGCCTCCGCCTCGGGACAGCGGCGCACCGTCGCCTCCAGCAGCGCGGGCACCGTCACGTGCGCCAGCGGCACCGCGGTGTCACCCACTACATACGACACCCCATTGCGCGGACGCGGGTCAAATACTTCACCAGCCATGGACGTCTCCTCCAGTTCAACGTTGGCCTTTTGAGCCTTGTTTTGAATGACTCTACGGACTGCTTTGCCCGCAATTTGACGCAGCTTGACGCATTTGGCAATCCGCCCCAGAACGAACAATGACGCGGAACAAGATGCTGCACCGCAGCAGCAAAAATCCCGGCCGATCGTCACAGGCGCGCTAACATGCCGGCCTGACGTTTTTGCATGCGGGATTCGCGATGATCGTGGTGGTGATGGGTGTGTCTGGGTGCGGCAAGTCGACGGTGGGCCGCATGATTGCCGAGCGGCTGGGCTGCGCCTTCCGCGATGGCGACGAGTTCCATAGCGACGCCAATCGCGCCAAGATGCACGCCGGCATTCCGCTCAATGACGACGACCGCAAGCCCTGGCTCGAAGCCATCCGCGCCTACATGGACGAGATGACCAGCGGCAGCCGCTCGCTGGTGGTGGCATGCTCCGCGCTCAAGCAGCGTTACCGCGACGTGCTGCGCGGCCCGGCGGGCAACGCCGAGTTCGTCTACCTGAAGGGCGATTTCGAGCTGCTGCAAGGCCGCCTGTCCGCACGCAAGGACCACTTCTTCAACCCGGCCCTGCTGCGCAGCCAGTTCGATGCGCTGGAAGAACCGACCGACGCCATCGTGGTGGACATCGCGCTGCCGCCGGAAACCCTCGTGCAGCAAGCCACCGAGCAACTGCAGGCGCGCGCCGGGCACCGTCCGGCCGCCTGACGCCCCTCCCGACTGCTGTTGCTAGCTGGGCGACAGCTGCTGCAGCACGGCCTGCACCTCGCCATTGCACACGCGGCTCATGCGCTCCTGCTCCTGGGGCGTGTCGATCTGCTCGTGCGCCTGTAGCCCCAGCTCGATCAACGACTGCACGCGCGGCAGCCAGTGGCGGCTCAGCTCGTCTTCCAGGCTGGCGCCAATACGGTCCGGATCGCCGAAGTACAGCTGATCGCCGTACCTGCGTTGGATCTCCTGGCGGATCACCTCGGCGGCGCGCGGCAGCACGCCGCGGTTGACCGCCACGTGCCGCAGCTCGTGCGCGCGGATCTCGCCATAGGCGCAGGTGCCCGGCGCAAACTCGCGCGCCACCGTCACCCGGAAATCGCTCAGCACCAGCTCCACGTCGATCGACGGCCGCAGGCAGGTGGTGGGCGGCTGCGTCGGCAGTGCCATGTAGTGCGTGGTGACCTCGAAGCGAGCCGCCAGCGTGGCGTAAGTCTTGCCGAGCACGCGCGCAGCGCGATCGTACGGCGGTGCCTCTGCGGTCAATTGGTCGACGCTGCGGTCGTTGCTGAAGAGCAGCGGGGTTTCCTGGGTGTGCACGGTCACGTGCATCGGGCCCAGCTTGTCATCGCAGGTCTTCAGCCAGTAGGCCTTGGAGGGGCCCAGCAGGAGCGTGGCGCTGGCAGGCGGGCTATCCGTGGCCGCGGCAACCGTCTCGATGGGCGCGAAGCGGACGTCCGCCAGCCGCGCGCGGTTGTGCCGGCTCCACTGCCAGGCGACCGTTACGGCCACCAGCACCAACCCCAATACCATCACCCGACGCATGATGGGCTCCCCGTTCTGTGCCGCTTATGTGTGCGGCGCTCGCGGGCGCCGTCTGTGTCAGACCTGTCATACCGAGGCCAATACGGCCGCATGCGCATGGTGAGCGGTCATGAACCGCACCATCTCACCCGACTGCCGCAGTGCTTTGCGCGCCTCTGGTAAGAAAGGATAGAAGATCGGCCACACATGTGGGAGCCGCCGGCCCATTTCCACCGAAACGGATACCCCGGCGGCCCTGGCCCGCTCCGCCATACGGAGGGTGTCGTCGCGCAGGACCTCGCTGGAGCTGACGTAGCAGTGCAGCGGCGGCAGGCCGGTGAAGTCGGCATACAGCGGCGAGGCCAGCGGATGGTCGACCGGCACGCCGGAATCCCCCAGGTAGAGCGCGGCGCCGTGCGCCACCCACGCGCCACGGAACATCACGTCGCTCTCGTCGTTCTCGACCAGGCTGGCGCCGGTGGCGGCCAGGTCTGTCCATGGCGAATACAGGATCGCACCGGCCGGCAGCGCATCACCGGCATCCCGCAGCGCCACCAGCAGCGCAAGCGACAGCCCGCCGCCCGCCGAATCCCCTGCCACCACGATGCGCGACGGTGCAATGCCCTGCCCCAGCAGCGTGCGATAGACATGCACCGCATCTTCCACCGGCGCCGGGAACGGATGCTCGGGCGCCAGACGGTATTCCGGCACGTACACTCGCGCCCGCGCATGCATGGCCAGGCCCACGGTAATGGAGCGGTGCGTGCGCGGGCTGCAGAAGAAGTAGCCGCCGCCGTGCAGGTAGAGCACCACGGGCGGCGTGTCGCCGATGGCATCGGGATCGGCCGGTTCAATCCATTCGCCCGGCACGCGGCTGCCGTTGGCGGGCACGACGCGCCAATCCTCGGGCATGCGCATCGGCATCGGCAGCGTGCGGATCTCGGCATTGCGGCGCGTGGCGAACGGATCGAACGGCTCGCGCTCGGTCGGCCTCTTGACGCGGTTGCGCGTCATCCACGACACCACCCAGTTCTGCCAGCTCATGGCCCTTCCCTCTTGCTCTCCGATCAGCGTAGCGATGAAGCCGCGCCAGGACAATGGGCATGCACCCGGTGCGGGCAACACGTGGTGTCAAGCCGGCAGCGGCGCGGTGAGGGTGTGCAGGCAGAGGCGCTCCATGGCGCCGATCCAGTCATCGTGCGCGGGTGGTGCATCGGGCAGCAGCAGGCGGTAGCGCCGCGCGCCCCACATCGCCGTCACCAGTGTGCGCAGCAGCGCGTCATCCGGCGGGGCCGGCAGATCGGGACAGGCGTCCAGCGCCCGCCGCCACACGGCGCACAGTTCGTCGAAGAAGCGCCGGTGGTGCCTGGACTCGGCGATGCGCTCTTCACGCATCAGCATGGCGCGGTCGAAATACGGCGGGCTGAGCGCCGCGTCGCCGCAGGTCAGGCGCACGAGATGGCGGACGCGCTGCGTCCACGGCATGCCGGCGGCCTCGACCACCTCGGCCTGGATGCGCGCGAGCAGCGTCTCGATGGTGTGCCGCACGTAGCCGGAGAGCAGTGCGTCCTTGTTGGGGAAGTATTCGTACAGCGTGCCGACCGAGCAGCCGGCCTCCAGCGCCACCGCGCGCGTGGTGGCGCCGTCTGCGCCGTCGCGCTGCCAAATCCGAACAAACGCCTCGTAGATGGCCTGCACGGTGAACTTCGCGCGCGCCTGCGATGGCCGCTTCAACGGCCGGGCGGGGCTTGGCGAGGAAACACCGGGCGCATCGGCGTTTCCGAACCCGGCGCCGCGCGGCCGGCGATAGAGTGAAGCCATCGACCAATCGATCCTGTGGATGAAGGAGACACTATGAACGCCCCATACCAGCGGCTCTTCACGCGCAAGCATGCCCTAAACGAAAGCCGCCTGGAAAGCGCCGCTGCCACTCCCACCGCTGCCCCCGGCGAGATCGTGCTGCGCCTGGACCGCTTCGCGCTCACCACCAACAACATCACTTACGCGGCCTTCGGCGATGCGATGCAGTACTGGGATTTCTTCCCCACCGGCCAGGACGGCTGGGGCCATATGCCGGTGTGGGGCTTCGCCGATGTGGTGGCCTCGACGGTGGAGGGTGTCGAGGTGGGCGAGCGCTTCTACGGCTACTTCCCGATTGCTACGCATATCCGCATGCAGCCCGAGCGCGTGTCGCCGCGCGGCTTCTACGACGGCGCCGCGCACCGTAAGGCGCTGGTCTCCGCCTACAACCAGTACACCCGCGTGACGCACGACGAGGCCTACGACCCAGCGCTGGAGAGCTACCAGATGCTGTACCGGCCGCTGTTCATCACGTCGTTCATGCTGGCGGATTTCCTCGCCGACAACGCCTTCTTCGGCGCGCGGCGGCTGGTGTTCTCCAGCGCGTCGAGCAAGACCGCGTATGGCACCGCGTTCTGCCTGCAGGACACGCCGGGCCTGACGCTCACCGCGCTCACTTCGTCCGGCAACCGCCCCTTTGTCGACAGCCTGCGCTGCTACCACGACAGCGCCACCTACGACACGCTGGAAACGCTGGCCACCGACATCCTTACGCTGTACGTCGACTTCTCCGGCGACGTGGCGCTGCGCCGGCGCGTGCACGAGCATTTCGGGAGCGCGCTGGTGTACGACTGCTTTGCCGGCTCCGCGCAGAACACCGACTTCATCGCGGCCACCGACCTGCCCGGCCCCGCACCCCAGTTCTACTTTGCGCCCGTACAGATCCGCAAGCGCAACGCAGATTGGGGCCCGGCCGTCGTCACCGAGAAGTTCAACGCCGCGCAGCGCCGCTTCATCGACCACGTGCGTGCGCCCGCCAACGGCTGGCTCACGCTGATCGAGGAAGACGGCATGGGCGCCGCGCAGGCGCGCATTGCCGCGCTGCATGCCGGGCGCACGCACCCGCGCGAAGGCTACGTGATCCGGCTGGGCTGAACGCCCGGCGCAGTCAGGCGGCCGCAGTCAGCCCCCAAAACGCACCACGGTGGACTGCAGGCCCGCCATGCTGCCCGCCGCGTCGATGGCGGCTTCCAGGTCCGTGAAGCCGAAGCTCTGCACATCCACCGCATCGAGCGGCAACTGGCCGGATGCCGCCAGCGCCACCAGCGCGGCGTAGTCGGCCGGCGTGTACATGAAGTGGCCGATCAGCTCCCAGTTGTTGCGCATCAACTCGCCATAGGGAATCGGCAGCGGCACCTGCATGCTGCCCATCAGCACGAGGCGGCCTTGGCGGCGCAAGGTCTTGAGCGCGGCCAGCGTGGCGTGCGCGTCCTTGGCCTGGCCGACCATGTCGAAGGCTAGGTCAACCCCGCCCGCCGGGCCGGTGGCCGCGCGGATGGCGGCGCTGTCGGCGTCTGCATCCCCCGTGAGCACCACCGCGGCGACACGGCCATGCCCGAGCGCCACCAACGGCTCGAGCGATGCGCGGCGGCGCCCCAGCGCGACCACCCGGCTTGCGCCCATGGCCAACGCCGCCAGCACCGCGGCCGAGCCGAAGTAGCCGCCCGCGCCGTTGACCGCCACCACCTCGCCGGCCGCCAGCCGCCCGCGCCGCAATCCGCCAAACGGCACCGCAAACTTGGCCAGCGCAGCCAGGCGCTCGGCCGGCACGTCGCCCAGGCCATCCAGCGGGATCAGCGTCGAGGCGGGAAACTCGGCCAGCTCGCGCCACGTGCCATGCGGAAAGGCCGCCAGCAACGCGCCGCTGTCGGCACTGATGCCGGTCAGGCCGATCAGCGCCTGTGCCGGCTCGCGCACCGCCTCGTTGGCAATCCAGTACGGATTGACCGCCACCCGCTGACCGACGCGATACGCCAGCACACCCTCGCCCAGCGCCGCGACCTCGCCGATGCCGTTGGTGCCGGGCGTGAACGGCCCGGGCGGATAGGCATACGGCAGGCGGCCCTCCAGATAGGTGCGCGTGTAGCTGAGCAGGGGCACCGCCTGCATGCGCACGAGCACGGCGCCGGGGCGCGGCGCGGGAGCGTCGATGTCACGCAGGGCGAGTGGCTGGCCGGGTTGGTCGAGCATCCAGGCTTTCATCGGGAGGTCTCCGGGGGAAAGAAACCACTGTAGTGGAAAGACGCCGCAAGTGCTCTTTACGCCGCAACCGCGCTCCATCCTCCGGCCCGGGCGATATGCCCGCACATCAATCTACAAATTTATATATTATTGAAATCTTAATTGAATCCAAGCCTCCCGCCAGTCTGCCCACATGACGATCGATTTCACGCACTTCACCCCTGGCCCGGCCCTGATCGGCGGGCTGGTCATTGGCATGGCGGCGGCCGTGCTGGTGCTGTTCAACGGCCGCATTGCGGGCATCAGCGGCATCCTGGGCGGACTGCTGGAACGCCCGCGCGGCGGAATGGACGAGTGGGCCTGGCGCGCGGCCTTCCTGCTCGGGCTGATCGGCGCGCCGGTGGTGGCCGCGCTGGCGGGCCATCCGCTGGTGCCGGACATCGAGGCCGGCTGGGGCGAGGTGCTAGCCGCCGGCTTCCTGGTCGGGCTCGGCACGCGCTACGCGGGCGGCTGCACCAGCGGCCACGGCGTGTGTGGGCTGTCGCGCGGTTCGGTGCGCTCCCTGGTGGCCACGGCGACGTTCATGGCGGCCGGCTTCGTCACCGTCTTCGTGCAGCGGCACGTGCTGGGAGGCTGATGTGATCGTCTTCGCTGCCCTCATCGCCGGCGCGCTGTTTGGCGTCGGGCTCATGCTGTCGGGCATGGCCAACCCGGCCAAGGTGCTCGGCTTTCTCGACCTGACCGGCCGTTGGGATCCGTCGCTCGCCTTCGTGATGGCCGGCGCGGTGCTGCTGGCCGTGGTGGCGTTCTTCGTGGCGCGGCGGCGCGCTCGCTCGCTGCTCGGGCTGTCGATCCAGTTGCCGGCCAGTACGGCGGTCACCCTGCGGCTGGTGCTCGGCAGCGCGGCGTTCGGCATCGGCTGGGGCCTGGCCGGGTTCTGCCCCGGCCCGGCGCTGGTGGCGCTTGGCGCCGGCGTGCCCAAGGCGTGGGGCTTTGTCGGCGCCATGCTGGCGGGGATGGCCGTCTTCAGCGCCATGGAGCGGCCTCGCTAGCCGTCACGCCGATCGGCGCGCCCCAAAGAAAAAACCCGCGACGCTACCGCCGCGGGTTTTTTTCTTGCCTCAGGCTGGGGCGCTGCACCCCCCTGCCTGCGATCAACCCGATCAGTTGACCTTCAGCGTGCCGCCACGGCCCAGGCCGCCGCTCACGTCCTGCGCCTTGTAGTTGCGCAGCGCGACGACCATCTTGTTCCACGCGTCGATAAAGGCGACCACCGTTGCCTTGCCTTCCGGCGTCGACGAGAAGCCGGCCAGGCCACCGCCCACGCCGCCGCCGAAGCCGCCGAGCAGGGCGCCGTAGTTGGTCGCGGTCGAGCTGCCTTCGGCAGCGGCAATCTGCACGGCCGAGCGCACGTCGAACAGCGTCAGCGTCACCACCGATGCCTTCTGCTTCACGCTGCCGGCCAGCGCGGCAATCGCGCTGTTGCCGACCAGGCCACCGATCGCGCCGCCGATCCCGCCGATCCCCGAGTCGTTGATGATGATCGCCGGCTCCAGGTAGTAGTCGGCCGCCACGCGCTGGCCCTTCTGCTGCTTCGAACCGGCGCGGTATTCGCCGGAGTTGCGCTGCAGTTCGGTGATGCGCGACAGGCGTGCGTCGGTCTTCTGGTTGCCGATCGACGTGATGACGAAGCAGTTGGACTGCTGCACCGCCAGGCGCAGCAGCGGGTCAATGGTCGTCAGCTTGGTGGCGCTGCCGAACGGGCCCCACCAGTCGGCATTGCGGCCGTCATCGACGGCGATCGTGCCCAGCGGCGCGGCGCAGCGCTGCAAGGTCGGATCAGCCCCGGCGCTGGCCGCGCCGCCTGCCGCACCGGTCACGCCGGCGTTCTGGCCGCCCGGCGTCACCATCCCGCCGCACGCCGCGAGCGAAGCGGTGAGCACCGCCACCCCTGCGAACTTGAAAATCGTCTTCATATTGTTGTTGATTCCATTGAGTCGATATGCGGCTTATGCGTCCTGCGACTCAATAAGCCCCCCTGGCAAGGCGTGCGGACCCCCCGAACCGCCTTAATGCTGCCGATATCCGGTCAATACCAGTACCAGTTCGTCTGACGCCAGACGCCGAGGTACGGATAGCCCGAATACCAATAGCCGTAATAAACGCTGCGCCACTGCGTGCGCCATTTGAAGTCTTCTTCGTCGGAGCGCTTCGCGCGGCGGGCTTCTTCGAGCAGCTTTTTCGATTCCTTGTCGCCGCGGCTGGCCGCGATCGACAGCCATTTATCGGCTTCGCGCGGGTCGGAGCCCATTTCCTCGAGGCCGAACAGATAGAAGTTGCCGAGTGCCTTTTGCGCCGCGAGGTTGCCGTGCTCGGCGGATTCACGCATCCAGACCAGCGCCTGGTAGCTGTCCTGGCGCACGCCGTCACCGCGGAAGTAGCGCAAAGCCAGGTCGTACGCGGCTTTCGGCTCGGTTTTCGCGACTTCCTTGAGCGCGGCGATGCGCGGATCTTCCTTGTTGACGTCCTTCGCGTCATAGGCGACCTGGTCGGTCGGCCGGTCGGCGCACCCGCGGTCGTCACAGATCCGCACCGTCGTGGGCGGCGGCGGATTCTGCGCGCAGGCAGCCAGCGAAAGGAGACCCCCGATTATTAACAAACGATAATACATTCGTCTGACCTCGATTTTATTTTTGCCGTCGGTCGGGAAATGGACCTGCCCGTCGCCGCGCAAGCCACCTTCAGTCACCCCACCCCCGGAGTGCGAATTGCGGGCAAATGATATAGATCGGTCTACACGAGTGTCAACGGCGTTTTCCATGACATTACCGCGTCATAAAATACGGCATCCAGATGTGATTTTCGATTAACTAAGGCCAACGCCAGCCGAACTCCACAATCTGGCGCGGAGGGCGGTGCTAACATGCTGGCCCAGTAGTCAGGAGAAGTAGACATGCGCGCAAGCAAGCGTCAGCAAGTTGTCGACACCGCAAGCGCGCTGTTTTCGAAACACGGCTTTCACCCTGTCGGCGTCGACTGGATCGTCGATGAGTCCGGGGTCGCGCGTATGACGCTGTACCGCCATTTCGCCAGCAAGGACGAGCTGATCCGCGAAGTGCTGGAGCAGCGCTACACGCTCATCATGGGCAGCGTGGTACAGGCGCTGGCGCCCCAGCCCGATGCCGCCGCCCGCCTCAAGCGCATCTTCGATTGGTACGAGGCCTGGTTCCGCAGCCCGGCGTTCTCGGGTTGCCTGTTCGAGCGCGCGCTGGCGGAATTCGGCCCGACCAACCCCAGCGTCACGGACGTGGCCGTGCGCTACCGCGACGATCTGCTCGGCCTGATCGAGTCCCTGTTGAAGGACGCCGTCCCACCCGACACGGCGCGGTGGCTGGCCGGCGTCTGTGTGATGCTGCTGAGCGGCGCCACCGCTGACGCGCGCGCCGTCGGCGACCCATCGGCGGCCGGGCGAGCGTGGGAGGCAGCCCAGGCGCTGCTGGAACAGGCGACGGCCGCGGCGGCGGTCGCGTAAATCACCGCGCGCCAAACCGGCGGTTCTCTCCACGCTGCCGCGCAATTCTGCTGCACGTCATTGACGCGAGAAAAATCTGCGTCATGCTGCAAGTCGACACTGACAAGCCGCTCAGCAAAGGTGAACGCCCCATGACGACACAGCGCAGACGTGCAGCCCGACGAGGCCTCCTGGCGACGCTGCTGGCAGGTAGCGTCTTCAACGCGACCGCGGCGCCCGCCCTGACCTGGGGCGTGTGCGGGCACCCCAGCCCGAACCAGCCGTTGTGGAGCGACGTCCCCGCGCAGTTCGCCACGCTCGCGCAGCGCGGCCTCAAGAGCTATCGCTTCGATGTGCCGCTCACCGGTGACGGCACCGCCGCCGTGCAGTTGCTCCAGACCTTGGTGCCGCTATCCCACGCGCACCACATCACGCTGCACCCGATCCTGTATGTCCCGTTTACCTGGGGCGATGCAACCGACAACGGCCGCTATCCCAGCACCGATGCCGGCCTCGAAGCCCAGGGCTATGACCGCGTCCGCCCCATCGTCGAGCGGTTCGCCGCCGACATCCGCGACTGGGAGCTGCAGAACGAACTGAGCCTGCGCAAAGGCTTCAAGAGCGGCACCGGCCGCTCGCCCGGCGACTACGCGACCCCGCTGGCGCATCAATGGGCAGCCGTGTTACGCGGCATGTCGCGCGCCATCCATGACGTGCGCACCCGCACCGGGCGGCCGCTGCGCGCGGTGGTCGACACCGTCTACGCGGATTTCGGCCTGGTGCCCTTCCTGGAAGCACAGGGCGCCCTCGTCGATAAACTCGCCTACCACTATTACTACGGCGCCGGAACAAGCCCGTACCAGGTCAGCGCGCCGGGCGGGACGATCGACGTCTTTGCGGAGATGAAGCAGCTCGGCAAACCCGTCATCGTCAACGAACTCAACGCCGCCGAGATCTACGCCCCGCTAAAGGGCCAGCCGTATGACGACGCGAAAGCGCTCGTCAGCCTGAAGACGCATATCGACCACCTGCTCAACCAGAAGGAAGCCAATATCGAAGGGGCGGAGTTCTACGAGCTCTACGACGAGCCCGGCAAGAACGCGGCCGAATCGAACTTCGGGCTGATGCAGGACCCGACGCATCCGAAGACTCAGCTGCTGCTGGCGACGGCTTACACGTGCGGGCGACTCTCGGCGGAGGAGCGTGCCGCGCTGGTCACGAGCGGGCTCTTTACCGAGGCGAGCCTGGCGGCACGACTGGCGAGCTGCCAAGCCACACAGCCGCAATACGTGCGGGCCAAGTAGCACGCAAAAGAAAAGGCCCTGCATGCAAGGCCTTTCTTCATG
The DNA here is from genome assembly GCA_913056305.1 of uncultured Ralstonia sp. Lineage (GTDB taxonomy): Bacteria > Pseudomonadota > Gammaproteobacteria > Burkholderiales > Burkholderiaceae > Ralstonia. The sequence goes on along the minus strand of CAJXMR010000013.1, from coordinate 808 downwards.
GGTTGTGCGAAGTTTTTCTGACTCGGGCTATGGCTGGCCGCTGCCATTGCCCTGCGGATACCCACGGCCGCCGCACGGCTCGGCATGCGCCGACGGCGCAGAGAGGACCGCAAAAGTTCCAACGGTGCCACCAACCACTGTCAGCAGGGCAATGGCAAGCAGGAAACTCTGCATCACGCGTTTCATGGCTTCTCCCTGGGGCGGCAGACATAGTCCCCTGTAGTCTAGTTCGCCTGTTGCTCTCCAGCACGCGTCAAGAGGGCCGCGCGTCGAATATTTCCTGATGTGACCGTCAGAGCGCCGGAGGCTTTCAATGTCCTACGGCGATGGACACGGGCAAAAGAAAGGCCCTGGATGCAGGGCCTTTCTTTACGGGTGGGGCGAAGCGCCTTTTAGAACGGAATATCGTCGTCCATGTCCTCGAAGCCGTTCGACGGCGCTTGCTGACGGCGTGCACCGCCGCCCTGCTGGCCGCCACCGCCTTCACCGCGGCTCATGCCGCCGCCGCCCTGGCCACGACCACCACCGTAACCACCACCGCCACCGCCGCCGCCTTCGCCGCGCGAGTAGCCGCCACCGCCACCGCCGCCGCCCTCACCGCCCATCCCCTGGCGGCCGCCGAGCATCTGCATTTGCTCGGCCACGATTTCGGTGCTGTATTGCTTCTGGCCGTCCTTCTCCCACTGACGAGTCTTGAGGCGGCCTTCGACATAGACCTGCGAACCCTTCTTCAGGTATTCGCCGGCGATTTCGGCCAGGCGGCCGAAGAAGGCGATGCGGTGCCACTCGGTGGCTTCCTTCATTTCGC